>CAKVMJ010000021.1 GCA_934772445.1 uncultured Clostridia bacterium | reverse complement strand
GCACCGTAAGGGATTCGAACCCCTGACCTTTGGTTCCGTAGACCAACGCTCTATCCAGCTGAGCTAACGGTGCAAGAATATGAAATTATTTGTTAAATTAAGGTTAATAATTTGACTTATTATAAATTGTAAGTTAAATTTCTAATTTACAAGTTGTTAAGTTTATCTATTGCTTAAATTTATTGGAAATGTGATAAATTTGTTGTATAATGCAAGTGTTAGAACTTGCTTTTTTGTTATATTTTTAATCAACATTATTTCCATAAACATAATATGGATTAATTTAACTTTGAGAGTATAACATAAAATAAATAAATTTGTCAATCATAATTAAAAATTAAATAGAAAATTAGGATAATGTTCAAAAAGAAAAAAGAAAAGAAAGTTAAGAAACCTTTATTTGAAAGAATAATAAAAGCAATCTTTATATTGTTAATTCTAGGATTCTCAATATATTTTCTTTTTTATTCTTTTAAAGATGCTTTTAATTCTATAGGTTCTTCAACTTCATCTTACACCACATTAAGTAAATTGTTAAACAAAGAATTTAATCTTCAAGATATGCAAGTGGAAAACTTTATGTCTTTGGATGATACTTCTTCTTTTTATTTGAAGTTGGGAGAAAACGGAGCAAAAGCTAGTTTTATAACAGAAAATGGATTTGATTATTCTGATTTTAATTCAGGAACGGCTTTGATTGAAAACTCTTTTAGTTTGAGCGGTAATGAACTTGGAATTTTTGTTAACAATTTAATACCACATTCTGAAGGTTTGCTTATAGATAGATTTTTAGAGATTAATATAAAACCAATTGAAAATTCGAATAAATTTATTTTAACGAGTGTTTGTAAGATGGATATATCTCTAATTTTAGAATATTTAAACTCAGGAAACAAACTTGGAGATATTTATTTTAAAACCACTTCTGAATGTGAAATTTTAGGAAGTGAGTTGGCTGTTTTTGAATCAAAAGTTCAAATAAACCAATTAAGTGAAAAAGAGACTAATCAATGTTTAGAAGTATTAAGTCCTTTGTTTATGGATAATAAAACTAATACAATTGCCAAAAATTATTCAACATCTGCAATAAAAAACTCATTAAGTTTAATTAAAAACAAATTGAATTGCGAAATAAATAAGCAAGAAAATAATTTTGTTTTCAATATTTAGTATATTCATTTTGAATTTTTGAAATTTTCACATAAAATAGAGATGTAATTTATAAAGGAAAGAAAAATGGAAAAATTATTATCTGAAAACTTAAAAATGTTTTCTTTTTCTCATATCTTGATTTTGGGTATAACTTTATTATTAGTTATATTCTTTTATCTTATAGTTTTCAAAAGAAAACATAAAACAAAATTAAAATTTGTATATTTTTTATCAATACTTGGATTTTTAACTTACCTTGTATTGCCAATACTAACAATTATAAACAATAAGAATGTTGATATTTTAGCAATTCTTCCGCTAAACTTATGTGGTATTTGCTTCCTAACAGCGATAATTCTATTTAGGCTTCAATTGGCATCTGTTAGAGCGTTTGTAGGCTTTGTGGGAATTTTTGATGCCTTATATAATTTAATTGTAATACCAAATACTTTAATAGGTTCAAAGCCTTTTAGTATTGATAGTATTCTATATTTTGTACCGTTTGTATTGCTTTTGATGGTTGGATTATTCACATTCTCTTTTGGTTTAGTAAAACCAAGTTTCAGGGAAGTTGGTAAAACAATCGTTTCACTAATTGTTGTAACAGCTTTTATGCACACAATTAATGTTATATTTAAGTTATTTAACTTATCTGAAGCTAACTATTTTTATACTCTTTATCCTTCAAGGGATAGCGTTATGGAAACTATCGCATCGTATCTTCCTTATGAATTTGTTTACTTAATCGTATATCTTGTTGCAATAACAATATTTATGGTTCTTGTGGCATTATTTGGATTGGCTTCTAATAAAAAGTTTGTAAACGATATTCCAGTTATAGAAATAGAAGAACAAAATCCTAAAGATGGGATTGATGAAATTGCAGAACCTCAAATGAATGTTGGAAAAGATAAAAACAAATGGGAAGAGGTTGAAAATTCAAATAAAGAAGAAGAAAAGGTTGAAACCAAAGAAGAGAATATAGGACAAGAAGAAATTGAGAAAGAAATCAATCAAATCGAAGATAAATTGAAAAAAGAAAATATTGATATAGATAAACCTGATTTGAGTTTTGATAACTTAAAAACCGAAGAAGAAACTAATGCATCTGCCGACACAAATAATGTAAGTTTTAATAATGAAAACACTACTATTCAAATAGAAGAAAAACCTGCAAATCAAGGCGAAAAATCAGAAACTGCAAAAATTGATTTAAATGATTCAATATTTATAAAAGATGAACCTAAGTCTAATTTGCAAAACACTCAAAAAGTGGATAATAATATTAATAAGCAAACCGAAAAGCCAGCGGTTCAAGTAAACTCAAATAAACCTGAAAAAGTGTTTATGCAAGACCGTTATCCACAAACAAATACAACACAACAAGTAAGCAAACCAGCATCGCCAACACAAGTTAATAAACCTAAAGAAACAACGGCTCAAACTAGTGCAAAAACTGTAAAGCCGGAAAATAAATTTAAGTCATTAAATAGTGTTGTGTCTAAAAATTTAATGAATGAAAAAATAAACCCACAAGTAAACACAACTCCTCAACCTCAACCAAGAGCAAATGATGATGTTGGAGCAAGATTGATGAAGTTAAATCAAGGTACATTTAAAACTAAGTCTGAACAAAACTTAGAGAGAAACAAGCAAATAAATAGAGTTAAGAGTTTAAGAAGTATCGTTGATAAAATGGGTAAAAAAGATAATTAAAAATAAAAAAACATATTAGATAAAATTCTGATATGTTTTTTTAATAGTTATAACGATTATTTTCCATATAGGTTTTTTCAGTTTTAGGTTGTTTATTTAAATCTTCTTCATAATTAAAATTATTAAGATTGTCAAAAGTTGGTTTTGAAGAATTCTTTTGTTCGGCTGAGTTTACGGATAGAGAATTGATTTGGTTTGTGGTTAGTTCAACTAAAATTATATCCTGCCCAATCTTGCAAATACGATTGTAGGGTATAAAAAAATCTGAGTTTGCTTTGAATAAATTAAACATTTTTCGTTCTTTCGGAACTATTATTCCAAGAACTCTCGCACAAGATGTGTCGATAACAATGTCGGTTATATTTCCTAAGCAACGCCCATCATAAATATTAACAACTTCCTTCGCTCTTAACTCACAAAATGTAACTTCCATAAAAACTCGCTTTGTTATATATTATTTTTTATGAAAATAAAATGTTAAAAATAACAAAATTCTACAAAATTTTGCAAATAATTAAATTTTCTTACTTTTTTATGAACTTTTAATAATTAATTGCAAATAAGTATATTTTTTGGTATTATATTTGTGTTATAAAAAATTTTGGAGTATGTTATGAAATGTCAATTTTGTGGTGGTACAGAAAGTAAAGTTTTAGATAGTAGAAGTACTGATGATAATAATTCGATTAGAAGAAGAAGAGAATGTTTGGCTTGCGGAAAAAGATTTACAACTTTTGAAACAATTGAAACAACTCCAATATTAGTTGTTAAAAACGATGGAAGTAGGCAAACTTTTGATACAAATAAGATTAAGCGAGGAATAATTAGAGCTTGCGAAAAAAGACCTGTGAGTATGGGGCAGATAGATAAAATCGTTGATGATATTCA
The DNA here is from genome assembly GCA_934772445.1 of uncultured Clostridia bacterium. Classification (GTDB taxonomy): domain Bacteria; phylum Bacillota; class Clostridia; order Christensenellales; family UBA1242; genus UBA11490. The sequence continues at coordinate 20,749 of CAKVMJ010000021.1, read as the reverse complement.
AAAAGAAATTGCTAATTCTTTAGAGCAGGAAGTGGAATCAAGTAAGATTGGTGAGATGATTATGCAACATTTGCAAAAAATAGATGATGTTGCTTATATTAGGTTTGCATCTGTTTATAGAAAGTTTGCTGATTTAACTCATTTTAAAGAATTCTTGCAAAATATTGATGTTAATGTTATTGAAGATAAACCTAGTAATAAAAATGAATAATTAAATATGTATTTAATCAAACTACAGATAGGAGAAAAATATGTCTGTAGTTTTTCTTTTATTAGGACTTACAAACTTAATAATTCTATTTTATGGAAAAGATAAAGTTTCTAAATTTTTTTGGTGTTTAACTTTATCTTTATTTTTAATATCCTTTTTTATGGGTGAGATAACTTATGCAAATCTAGGGTTTAATATTTTTGTAATCATTGGCACACTAATTTTATTTATATATTTATCTCTATTTAATAAGTTAAAGTTTATTGATGTTTCTTATATTATAATTGTTAATTTTTTATATTATTTGCTTGTTAAATTTAATGATATTTATCTAACGATTTTTAAACCAATGCCTATGATAATTTTATGCGTTGGATTATCAATAATTATGTTTAAAGATGTTTATAAAATAACTTTAATTAATCTAATTGCTTTTCTATTTATTGAAGCAAAAAACTGCTTGTATTTATTAGAAAACTTTGGTTTTGCAAATATTTTTAATATTGAATTTGTAACTAATCTTTGCTTTGTTGTTTTTGTAAGCGTGGTAATAAAATGTTTATTAAATATTACAACTTATTTAAAAAGGAGAAATATTAATGCGTATGGAATTTAAGCCACTTTTGATAGTTTGCATACTAGGTATTATTTTACTTAATATCTTCGATTTTAATATTGTTTATTCTGAAAATGAGGTTTTTAATGAAACCACAAATTATACCATTTATAAAGAAAACGGAGATGTTTTATTTGAAAGAATTGGCGTTGAAGTTGGTGATGAATATTTAAGTAAAAACTTTGAAAAATATAAAGTGATTAGTTTGGATTTAGAAAAGAAAACTGGCGTTGCAAAATTTATTGAAGATGTTGAGGAAAAGAATGTAATAATTTCAGATGAACCTCATTTTATAAATGCTTCATCTAAAAAAATTGCATTATATTGTTCGCATAACGATGAAAGTTATGTTGATGGAGATGGTACTGAAAGTGTGTATGGTGCGGGTGGTATTCACGATATTGCAAAAGCATTAAAGCAAGGCTTAACAAACTATGGCATAGATGTGGAGTTTGATGAAACATTGCATATTCCCCACGATGCTAATGCGTATGCAAGAAGTTCGGTTACAGCTAAAGCGTTGTTGAAAAATGAAAATCCAGATGCGATTTTTGATATTCATAGAGATGGAACTAGCAGAAAATATTATATTGCTAATGATAATGGCAAAGAAAGATGTATGGTAAGAATTGTTGTAGGAAAGGGTAATTCTAATTATAAGCAAAATGAAGAATTTGCACTTTATATTATGAGTGTGGCAAATAAGCTATATCCTTGGCTTATCAAAGATATCTATTATGGCAAAGGAACTTATAATCAAAATCTAACAAATAAAGAATTGCTATTTGAAATGGGAAGCCATTTAGTGGAGAAGAGTTTGGTAAAACAAAGTGTTGCTCCTCTAACTGATGTTATAAACACAGCATTATTTAACACAACTGTAAATTCAGATAATGGCGAACTAACTATAAATGGTAATGAGAATAATGAAGAGAAGTTGGTTAATAATGTTTTAAAAGAACAAGAAGTTAAAAATAGTAATTCTGCCGTGTTTAAAGTTGTGATTATGATTGGTATGATTACTATTATTGGTACAATTGTTAGTATTTTAAATAAGAAACTTGGATAATTTAAAAGTTTTATAACATATTTATTTGAAGTTGAAAGAAAATAAGTGGTTTATTTTTAAAAATTGAATTGCAAATTATTGTTAAATAAGATATAATATTTTTAGGTTTATATATAATTAGTTAAATCTAAAATTAAATTTACTATAAAAGTGAGATATTATGGAAAAACCATTAGTTGCAATTATTGGCCGACCAAATGTTGGTAAAAGTACACTTTTTAATAGAATTTGTGGTAAAAGAATTTCAATAGTTAAAGATATTCCAGGTGTTACAAGGGATAGAATTTATGGAGATGCAGAATGGTGTGGTTGTGCATTCTCTTTGGTTGATACAGGTGGTTTAGATGTAAAAGAAAAATCTGCATTTCAGCAAAATATCACAAAGCAAGCGCAAATTGCCGTTGAACTTGCTGATGTTGTTTTGTTTGTGGTTGATGGTAAGGAAGGATTAGTTCCAGCGGACCACGATGCAGTTAATTTTTTGCGTAAATATAATGTGCCAGTTGTTTTGGCTGTAAATAAGATTGATAACAACGATTATGATAAATGCTATGAATTTTATCAATTAGGGCTTGGCGAACCTATTGCCGTTTCTGCAGAGCAAAGCAAAGGCGTGGGCGATGTTTTGGATAGAGTTGTTAGTAATTTCAAAAATAAAGCACCACTTGATGTTGATAAAGATAAAATCAAGATTGCAATTGTTGGTAAACCAAATGCAGGTAAGAGTTCGCTTTTAAATAAACTTGTTGGCGAAACAAGAGTTATGGTTAGCGATGTTGCTGGAACAACTAGAGATGCTATCGACACACCTTTTAACTATAATAACCAAGATTACATCTTAATCGATACTGCTGGTATTAGAAGGAAAAGGTCTATTGAAAAAGATAGCGTTGAATTATATTCAGTTTTAAGAGCATTTGAAGCTATTAGAAGAAGTGATGTTGTTATATTGGTTGTTGATGCAAAAGAAGGATTAAGCGAACAAGATGTAAGGCTTGCAGGATTTATTCACGAAGAAGGCAAACCAAGCGTTATTGTGATGAATAAATGGGATTTGATTGAAAAAGATACATACACAATGAATAAGTTTAATGAACAACTTGCAGAAGATTTGAAATTTATGGATTATTTCCAACCTCTATATATTTCGGCTTTAACTGGATTAAGGCTTGGTAAAATAATGGAAACAGTTGAAAAAGTTTATGCTAATGCTCATCATAGAATTTCAACAAGTGATTTAAATACAATCTTACAAAATGCTGTACTTACAAACGAACCACCAATTCAATCTGGTAGAAGATGTAAGATTAATTATATAACTCAAGCACAGGTTGCACCACCAACATTTGTTTTATTTGTAAACGATAAGAATTTAATGCACTTTTCGTATGTTAGATACCTAGAAAATTGTATAAGAAAAGCGGTGGATTTTAGCGGAACTCCAATAAAATTGGTTGTTAAAAATAAATCCGAAGATTAGGAGAAAAAATGGATAATATTTGGAAGTATATAGTTTTAGCGGTTATTGGTTATGTTTGCGGAAATTTCAACTTTGCTAGAATTTTTACTAAAATTAAAAAAGAGGATAATATTAATTCAAAAGGTAGTGGAAACCCTGGTTCTATGAATATGCTTAGAACTCACGGTGCTATTCTTGGTTTTACCACATTATTCTTTGATGCTTTAAAGGCAGCCATACCAGCTCTCATAGGCTTTTTATGGTTCGGAGCGGATTATTCCACTAATTGTTTGATTGCTATCTATGCGGGCGGTGTACCAGCCGTTATAGGGCATATTTACCCAGTGCTATATAAATTTAAAGGCGGAAAGGGAATTGCCAGCACAGTTGGTTTGTTTTCAGTTGTAAACCCGTTAGCATCTTTAATAATATTTGTTGTAAGTTTTATATTCTTCTATTTTGTTAAGATTGGAAGTTTGGCTAGTTTTCTATTTATATATTCATTTGCAATTTATCAAACTTGTTTGCCAGCGGTAAATCAATGCTGGATAATTCTTGTTTTGATGTGGGGCATTGTGGCATTAGATACATTTGCTCATAGAGAAAATATTAAAAGATTAATTACCAATACAGAAAGAATAACTTCTTTTAGAGAAGGTGTTAAGAAAGATATTGAAAGAATAAAAGAAAAGAAAGCTGAAAAACTTGAGAAATACCAAAATCGAGAGGAAAAGATAGGGGAAGAGTATCAAAAGAAAATTGAATTAAAAGAAGAAGCTTTGCAAAAGAAAATTGAAAGAAAAACTGAGAAACTAACTTTGAAATGTGAGAAAAAATTAAATAAACATTCAAAGAAGGTTAGAAAAACAAGTAAGAAATTTGATAATAAAACTGAAAAAGTGGAAAAAAGAGGCGAATTTGTGGCTTCAATTTGGGAAGGTTTAGCAAATAAGATTGAAGAAAGAGATGCTGAAAAAGAACAAAAATTGAAAGAGAAACAAGATGGCTATATTAATGAGGATCAAGTAAAACACGAAGAAGTTTTAAATAAGAATTTAAAAGATAATCAAGAAGTTTTATTGGAAGAAAATAAAGAAATAAAACAAGAAAACGATGAAAATAAAGATAAGTAAAAATGAAGATGAATTAAGGCATAATATCAAATGCTCAAAAATTTATCTTCTTTTTAATTAATTAAATAAAATAATCATAATAGGAAAAATAATCTCATAAAATTTTATATCAACACCGTGGAGGATTTTATGAGTAACTATGAAATATATAAAGATATTGCCTCAAGAACTAATGGCGATATTTATGTTGGAGTGGTTGGACCCGTTCGAACTGGAAAATCTACTCTTATAACCAAATTGCTAAATTATTTAGTTTTGCCAAATATTCAAAATTCGAATGATAAAGAACGCACAATTGATGAAATGCCACAAAGCGGAGATGGTAAGAGTATTATGACCACTCAGCCTAAGTTCTTACCAAATGAAGCGGTTAAGATTAAACTTGAGAACGATATTACATTTAATATGCGTTTGATTGATTGTGTGGGATATTTAGTTGAAGGTGCGTTAGGTCACGAAGAAGATAATAAGCCAAGACTTGTTAAAACACCTTGGAATGAGGATGAAATTCCTTTTGAAAAGGCTGCAGAAATAGGTACAAAGAAAGTTATTACCAATCATAGCACAATTGGGCTTATGGTTACTTGTGATGGTAGCTTTACTGAAATTCCAAGAGATAACTATGTTAAAGCAGAAGAAAGAGTGGTGAATGAGTTAAAAGACTCTAAAAAGCCATTTGTTATAATTTTAAATTCTGCACACCCAAATTCAAACGAAACTTTAAGTTTAAGAAGTTCGTTAGAAGCTAAATATAATGCGCCTGTTTTAGCAATAAATGTGGATAAACTAACTGAGGAAGATATTGAACTTATCTTCACAAAAGTTTTAAATGAATTTCCAGTTGTATCGGTTTCAGCAAAACTTCCTAGCTGGATGCAAGCGCTTCCTTATGCAAGTTTCATTATAAAAGAAGTTGTTGAAGAAGTGATGAACTTTGTTAAAAATATAGGTAAGATAGGTGATGTTAAAGATGATTTCGTTGCATTTAAAGATAGCGAAGATTTTGAGCCTTTAACAAATAAAACTATTGTTTTAGGTAAAGGAACTGTTGTTTTAGAGATTCAACCAAAACCGCATTTGTTCTATAAGGTGTTGAGCGAACAATGTGGTGCAGAGATTAAGAGTGATTATCACTTGGTTTCATATATCAAGCAATTATCTGTTGCAAAACAACAATATGATAAATTTAAAGAAGCTTTAGAGGCTGTTAAGCAAACTGGTTATGGTGTTGTTCCGCCAAGTATGGATGAAATGACATTAGAAGAGCCTAAAATTATGAAACAAGGTGGTAAGTTTGGTGTTAAATTAAGAGCCACTGCACCAAGCCTTCATATAATGCAAGTGGATTTAGAAACAGAAGTTAATTCGCTGGTTGGAAACGAGCAACAAAGCGAAGAACTTGCAAAATACTTGCTGAGTGAGTTTGAAAATAATCCTAATTCAATTTGGGAAACAAAAATGTTTGGTACAAGCTTAAATTATCTTGTTAATGAAGGACTTCATAACAAACTTGTGGCAGTACCTCAAGAAACTATGAAAAAAATGCGTAGAACGATGGGTAGAATCGTTAATGAAGGTAAGGGCGGAATAATCTGCATATTGCTATAAAAAAACAAAAATATGGTTGGTTAAAATTACCAATCATATTTTTTATGCGTGCTGGATTTGATATCATCATAATATTCAAAATATTGTTTCTTGAATTTTTCATTATCAAGCTTTTGTTTTTCTGCTTTTATCTGCTTATATGTTTTAGTTTTCATATCAACCTTTTAAATTTTAATAAAAAAACCTTTTCATAACGAAAAGGATTTTGGCTGGGACGGCAGGATTTGAACCTACGAATGCGAGAGTCAAAGTCTCGTGCCTTACCACTTGGCTACGCCCCAATACTTAACAAAAAAGGCTAAGTTGCAAAAATTTTCATTTGACATAGCCTAAATTGGTGCGGATGAGAGGACTTGAACCCCCACTCTTTCGAACCAGATCCTAAGTCTGGCGCGTCTGCCAATTTCGCCACATCCGCATAATTGTTGGTGACCCATCCGGGAGTCGAACCCGGGACACCATGATTAAAAGTCATGTGCTCTACCATCTGAGCTAATGAGTCATATAAAATTGGGGTGAATAGTGGGACTCGAACCCACGACTTCCAGAGCCACAATCTGGCGCTCTACCAGCTGAACTATATCCACCATAAAATGGTACGCCAGAAGGGATTCGAACCCCTGACCCCCGCCTTAGAAGGGCGGTGCTCTATCCAACTGAGCTACTGGCGCAAGTTTTAAAAGCCCATTGTAATAGCTTTAACCTAGTGAATTAAAGCGGGTATAATTTAGCAAGTAATTTTATGGAGCGGGTGATGGGAATCGGACCCACGCAGCCAGCTTGGAAGGCTGGAGCACTACCATTGTGCTACACCCGCACAAAACTAGTTTACAAAACGCAAGTTAATAATAGCATATAGGCTTGAGTTTGTCAACAATTTTTTATAAAATTCTTCATATATTTGAATATTTTTTTAAATTTTCTAGTTTTTTTAATGATAAAGCGGAATTTGGGTTACATCTATAGTTTTATCGCTAACTTTCATAAGTGCAAACGAACAAGGTTTATCAGAACCAATAGAACCTGCGTTGATAAGCCTAATACCATCTTTTTCTGTGTCTATAAACTTATGAGTGTGACCAAAGCAAACAATATCAGCACCAATTTCTTTAGCTTTATCTATTAATCCATCTAAAGAATATTTAGCACCATATCTATGGCCGTGGGTTAAAAATATAGTATGATTTCCATCTTTTATTGTTTTATCTTCGGCATAGTCTATAAAATAATCGCAATTGCCTTTTACAGCTTCAATTTCATAATCATTAAAATATTTTAAATCTTTTAATCCATCGCCTAGAAATAAGATTTTATCATAAGCTGAATTTTTTATTGCAAACTCTAAATTTTCTATATTTCCGTGACTATCACTTAAAATTAAATACTTCATATTTCTCCTTATTTGCATAAATATTACTTAAAATGCCATCATTGACTATATATTGTTAATATTTATACAATATTATTAGTAATTATTCATTAAAACTTAAATTCACTATCTGTTTCATCAAAATCTGGAATAAATGATTCGCTAACACTTTCAAAACTTTGCTTATAACCAAAATCAAAATTCTTTTCTTCCATAAAATTTAAAACCCTTTTATATTCAATTGGTTTTAATGGTTTTGAAAGATATTTATCTAATTTAACTTCTTTTAAATCAAGAGGGGTATATTGACACATTAATGAAATAATGGTATCCTTACCAAGGTTATTATAAATCCAATCAATTATTTTAATGCTATCACTAGAGTAATGAGGCATAACTAAGTGTCTTACGATTAAACCTTTTTTCATTATGTTATTTTCAATAATATTTTTAGGTTGTTGCCTTTTCATCTCTTTTAGGGCTTCTTGGCAAATTTCGGAATAGTTATCTGCTTTTGAATACTTTTTAGCAAGGTTGTTATCAAAATATTTAAAATCACAAAGATAAATATCCACTAAACCTTCCAATTTCTTAAGTGTTTCCACGCTTTCATAGCCATTGCTATTCCAAACAATTGGAATTTTAGGCTTATATATCTTTAGTGCGGTTATAATTTGTTCTGAATATTGCGTTGGTGAAACTAAATTTATATTATGAACATTTTTAGCTTCTAATTGTTTAAATATATCAACTAAAGCCTCAATTGTGGTTTCTTTACCTTTGCCTAAAGTACTAATTTTGTAATTTTGGCAAAAAATACATTTTAAATTGCAGTGTGAAAAAAATATAGCTCCGCTACCATTAGTTCCGCTAATTATAGGTTCTTCCCAATGATGAACCATAACTTTAGCAATTTTTAAAGTGTTTGAAGCCCCACAAAAACCACAAGTTGAATTTCTTTCAACCTTGCAATTCCTAGGGCATATATCGCAATAACTCATAATCATATTTCCTATATAAATTATAATATATAAAATAGTCATATATTGTCAAGATAAATCTAGTTTTAATATAAATTTTGTCAATTTAGTTTTTAATTATGAAATATATTAGGTTATCTGCTTGAATAGTATTAGATTAGTTAATATTAGTTAAATTTGTTAGAAGTTATTTAAATTAATGTATTTTTTGCTAAATTTTAAATGTTCGAGGAAATTTTATACATTTTTTCACGATATTATACAAATTCTTCCATTTTTACACATAAAAGGAGATAAACATCAATTCTTTTCAATTTCATATCATTGTTTTTTAACTGGGGGTTTGGTATCATAGAAATGTTCGAGGCTTGAACGGGAGATGAGCCGAATACCATAAAAAAAAAATAAGTTTGGAGAGATGTGATGAATAAAGATGATTATTCAAAAATTGTTATCTTAGAGTCTAACGACAAAGATGCAAGAGAACTAAAAAATGTGATTGAAACAGATGAGAAACTAAAAGTGGAAAAAATCTTTGCTAATGCAGAGGAAGTGCCAGATTATGTTGCCTTAAACAAAATTGACTTAGTTGTTATGGAACTAATCTTGCAAAACGGTGATGGATTTGAATTGATAAAGAAATTAAAATCTTTAAATTCAAATGTTAAAGTTTTAGTATTATCCGCACTAAGTGGTGAGGGATTTGTACAAAAGGCTTTTAGTGAGGGAGCTGATTACTATATAATTAAGCCTTACAAACCAGAATATCTAATTGAAAGGATAAAGAACTTGATTGACTTTAATTTTGTTTTCAATCAAGAGGAGAATGTTTCAAAGCCGAAGAACAATAATGAATTAACAAAATACAAACAATTAGATGGAAAAATTACTAATATTTTTATAACCGTTGGAATACCGGCACATATTAAGGGTTATCAATTTTTAAGAGAAGCTATAAAAATGGCTATCGAAAATCCAGAAATCATTAATAGCATAACAAAGAAATTGTATCCAAGTATTGCGGAAAGATTTGAAACGAGCGCAAGCAAAGTTGAAAGAGCTATCAGACACGCTATAGAAGTGGCTTGGAATAGGGGTAAGATTGAAAATATCAACACTCTATTTGGAGTTAAAGTTTATAGCAATAACGAAAAGCCAACAAACGGAGAATTTATAGCGCTTGTTGCCGACAAAATGTTAATAGAAGGCGCTTAAGAGCATTTTGTTGACAAACTTATTCAAACTTGTTAATATAACCTTAAAGGAGGGCTATATGAGAAAGTTTGAACAAGTTAAAGATTCTGCAATGCAATATAACAATAATCCTGTTAAGATGCCGTTTAGAGCCACCAAGTTCTCTGCGGGTTACGATATTTTTTCGCCAATTGATATTACAATCAAGGCAGGAGATGTTGTTATGATTTGGACAAATTTAAAGGCAAAATTTTTAGAAGATGAATTTTTGCTTTTATGTACAACTAGTGGAATGGGTAAAAAGGGAATAAGGCTTGCTAATGGTATCGGGATTATTGATAGCGATTATTATGGGAATATTAGTAATGATGGCAATTTCGCCTTCAGACTTATTAATATGTCTAAAGATGATTACATAATAAAAGTTGGAGATAAAATCGGTCAGGGCATTTTTATGAAATACTTACTAACAGATGATGATGTGGTAAGCGAAAATGTTCGCGTTGGCGGTTTTGGTAGTACCGTTAAATAAGATGATTAAATTAACCTAACATCATTAGATATTACATATAAATTAAATTTGTAAACAAAAAAAAATCCTACAAAGGATTTTTTTTTATCTTCTAGCTTTTCCTGCTGGAGTAACTAGTATAACAGTTTTAGGTGGAAACACTAAGTATGATAGCCGAAATAATTGTAATGCAATAATTCAAACTGAAACTAACACATTAATTCAAGGTTGCAAAACTACTATTATTCCTTCAAGTATTGAAACGATAGGTTATGCAGCTTTTGCTGGTGATAGTATTATAGAATTAGATATACCAAGTGGTGTAAAGAAAATAGATAGTCTTGCTTTTAATTGGTGTGGATATATTTCAAAGATTACAATTCCTAATACTGTTGAATCTATTGCAGAACAAGCGTTTGCTAATTGTGGCAAGTTATTAAAAATTTTTATTCCTAAATCTGTTCAAACTATAATATCTTCTGAAGCATTAAAATCTATTTTCGCTGGGAATAATTCCACTCTTCAAATCTACTGTGAAGCAAGCAGTAAACCAAGCGGTTGGGGAGATTATTGGAATTATTACGATAGTTTAAACCAACTAAATGTCACTTGGGGATATACACGAGCGCAATTTGATGCGTTATAAAATCAATTTAATATTAGAAAAATAGGAGCAGATTTGCTCTTATTTTTATCACTATAAAAAGAGTTAAATCATATAACTTAAATATGGATAATTTAATAATAAAAGAAATAAACAAAGGAAATTTAATTAATAATTTAAAAGTTATAAAGAATAAAATTGGAAATAAAAAGTTTTGTGTTGTGATTAAAGCGAATGCTTATGGTATTGGGATAAAGAACATACAGCCTCTAATTTCAAGTTTTGCGGATTATTATGCAGTTGCGAACTTAAAAGAAGGAATTGAACTTAGGAATTTAGATAGTAAAAACCCTATTCTTATTTTAGGCCACACGCCTTTAAGCCAAATAGATTATGCTATAAAATATAACCTTATTCTTTCTATTCCTAGCAAACAATATATTTTAGATTTAATTCAATTATCTAAAGATTTAAACTTATCTAGCCTATCTTTTCATCTGCAGGTAAACACAGGACTTAATAGATTTGGAGTAAGACCAAATGAAATAAAATCCATAAAAAAACTATGCGTTAAAAATAACTTAAATATTATTGGTATTTATACACATTTCGCAACCAAATCTAAAGACTTAGACTATATAGATTACCAACTATCTAATTTTGAGAAGGTTAAAAAACTTTGGGGTGATGGTGTTATTTACCATTGTTCAAATTCTTATGCAACCTTGAATAAGGATATATCTATGGAGCAGATGGTTAGAGTTGGATTTTCTCTATATGGTATGGAGTGTAATTCTTTTGGGTTGAAACCAATTTTATCTATTAAGGCAAAAGTGGTTAATATTCTAACTTTGAATAAGGGTGAAACCTTAGGATATGATAGAACTTTTAAAGCGAATAAGAAAACTAAAATTGCGGTGGTGTCTATCGGCTATGCTGATGGTTTTTCAAGAAGGCTTAGCAATAATTTCAAACTCTATATAAAAGGAAAAGAAGCTTGTGTGGTGGGTAGGGTTTGTATGGATGTATGTTTTTTAGATGTTACAGGAATGAATGTAAATATATTAGATGATGTTGAAATATTAGGAAACCATATAAATTTAGAGTGCTATGCAAATGCTTTAAATACTAGCGATTACGAGGTTTTATTGGGTTTTAATTCAATACGAGCAGAAGTGGTTATAATTTAGATTATATACCTTAATTTCGCTAGTTTTAAGGTTTGCATAGTATTTAATTTAAAGCCCAAATCTTGGTTTATGGATAATAAATTTATTTGCGATAATTCATAATATATGTTAAAATCTCTTTTGAAAGGATTTTAGATTATGCGTGTTATTGCAGGGAAATTTAAGGGTAGTAAGTTAATAATTTTCGATGAGGAAAATATCCGACCAACTTTAGATAAAGTTAGGGAGGCTATTTTTAGTAAAATTCAAATGGATATTAAAGATTCCATCTTTTTAGATTTGTTTGCTGGTACTGGTGCTGTTTCTATAGAGGCTTTAAGCAGAGGTGCAAAGCTTGTTTATACTTGTGATGCAGATAGGCGAAGTGAGAAAGTTATTAAGCAAAATTTTGAAAAGGTAAAAGCAAAACCGAATTTTTATTTGGCTGATTACAATAAGGCTTTAACCAACTTTTCAAAAGATAATCTTCAATTTGATTTCGTTTTTTTAGACCCACCATTTAAAAAAGGTTTTGGAATAAAAGCAATTGCTAGAATTGCTGAACTTAATTTGCTTGCAGATAACGGTTTGATAATTTTTGAACATTCTATAGATGAGTCTTTCGATTATTCCGCTATTAGTGGTGTTACCGTGGTGGATGAAAAGAAGTATGGTACAGTTTTGGTAACTTATTTATCTAAGGCGGGTGAGTAGGTTATGAAAGTTATTAATATAAAAAAAGATATGCCTAATTCTGAGTATGCAATTTTCTTAATGGAGAAGGAAATAGATATTCAAAGAGCTATGGGCGAAAATGTTTTGCTAGTTATTCACGGCTATGGTTCTAGCGGAGAGGGTGGACTAATAAAAAGAGAAGTGAAAAGAGATTTAGAACGCTTAAAACACTTTAATAAAATTTTAGATTTTATTGAGGGTGAGAGATGTGGCGAAACTAACGAAACTTACAGGCTTATGTGTTCAAAATTTCCAGAACTTTTAATAAGCAAAGATTTAGGAAACCTAAATAGCGGAGTTACTATTATTTGGATACAATAAATTATTTGTTTTTATAGATATAAATGTAATATTTTTTAGAGTTATTTTAAAATTTGTTATTAAAATATGTAAGATAAAAGAAATTATTTATTTGTTTAAAACATATATTTTTAAAGTTAAGAAAATAAAAAGAGTGGCGTATTTAATGCCACTTCTTTAATTTTACCTATCTCATTAAAAATTCTTTTAAACCTTCCACAAAAACTTCTTCATTTCGTTTTAAATCGTTGCTTAAGTTTCTTAATTCCTCATTTTCAGAGTTGCTTTCAGATGTTTTCATAATAATATCTGTTATACCCATAGTTGTGCCACGAATTAACTTTTCGGCAATATGGCTGGTTTTCTTGTTGAATAATGTTCCACATTTAATACCCATCCAGCTCATAGATTTTAGACAAAAACTAATGTCTTTTAAAGATATATGCTGTTTTTTTGCATAATTTTGACATTTGTGAGTGATTTGTTCATAGATTGAGTTTTGTTTTTTAACGAGTTCTTTTAAAGCCTCGTTTTCAATTGCAGGGGAAATATTATCTATTGCCCAAGTTGCCATTCTAACATTTTTATATATCGCATTCAATAATATACAATCTCTATTTTCCATAAAAAACTCCTTGTTTTCATTATCTTTTGCAATAAAACTTGTTTTATGCTTATTTTTTAAGTAGTTTTAATTTTTTTATTAAGATTTTAGATGTTTTCAGATGAAAAATAGGTTAAATTACAAAGAATATTCAATTTTTGAAATTATTTCATTTATTTTACTTGCAAATTTTCTTTTTCTATGTTACAATCACTTTATCTTAGGTGGAAGCAAGGCTTTTTAAACTTGCGGAAAACTTAATATGGAGAGTTGGCTGAGCGGTCGAAAGCGGCGGTCTTGAAAACCGTTGAAGTGAGAGCTTCCTGGGGTTCGAATCCCTAACTCTCCGCCATTAGAGAGTAATCCGAACTTTTTGAGTAGGATTGCTCTTTTTTATTGTCTATTCTTATTTTATAGTTTTTAGGCGGGTTACCTTTAATATAAAAAACTCTCTAGCAATTAACTAGAAAGTTTAATTAAATTTATTAAGTATGACATTTAATAAATCATTAAAATTATCGGCAACAAATATGCTTTTGTCATCATAATATTGTGTAAAAATATCGTTTGTAATAAATGTTAAAAAGTTCCTAAATGTGCAAACAATTTTAAAATTTCTATCTTTGTTTAAAAAATATATGTTTGCATCCATTATATTCTTTGATGATGTATAATTAATAGCAAAATTATTATGTGCTAAACCATTTCTTATTAATTTTATAATTTTAAGAAAATCTTCATTTGTTTGAGGTCTATAAGGTTTGGCGTTTTGAGGGCAGAATGTAAAGATTTTATTAGTGTCATCAATTTTTTTGATTTCCGATAATATATTATTGATGCTTTTATCACATTCTTTATTTTCTTTTATATTATCTATTAGTTTGTTGTGGATAAAGTTGATATAAATTAAAAGATAGACTATGGAAATAAAATAAAAATCTTTTTCTTTTTCATCAAAAGCATCGGTAAAAGTGAATTGGTTGGTATTTCTCATTTGTACACAAAATAATAGTATTAAAATTCTTTCAGCAATATATATAGGTTCGGGGTTATATGTGTAGTCTTTTTTTGAGCCATATAGAGTGGTTTTATTTAATATGTTTGTTCCAAAAAATTTTATAAAATCGCCTAGAAATTGACCAACATCTGTTAATATTTTTAATTCTGAAATTTTAGATTTTGCAAGTAATAAATCTTTAATTTTATCTAAATAAACATTGTTTTCTTCTATTATACAATCAATATTAAACTGAGATTTTAATTCTTTTTCAATATATTTTTTTAGAACGATGGTATCTCTCTCATCTTTTTTAATTTTTTTATAATTTATTACTATTCTATCCGCAAATTCTTTTAAAACACTTTCTAAAATGTTGTTTTTTGTTGTGATTTTAAAAAGTTTACATTGTTCTAAATATGTATTTAAATTATTTTCATTTATTTTTTCGCTGTTATTTGGATAGAACCAATAATAGAGTTCATTTATCTCTTTTTTGGTAAATAAATAAAGTTCTCTTAAAATGTTAAAGAAAATAGGCTTCGGCATTATAATAGCAATATTTTCTTTTTTGAATATTAAAACTCTACCGTTATAGAATGGTAAACTATTTATTTTATAACTATAAATATTATTATGTGCAGAAACATTATGTCTAATCTCGTTTAAAATTCCATAACCATCTTTTAGTTCATCAATTTCTTTTCCTGTTTTTAAATCAAATATAAATGCACGATTTTGATTTTGTCTTAAATCATCAAGTGCGGAATAATATCCGCTTTCTAAAGCATTTTTTTCAACAAATTTATTTCCTAAAACTCTACGGAAAGTATATTTTTCTTTTTTTATTTTTTCTAAACTTGATTTAGGGCTAACAGTTACTTCATCATTGCAGATATCAAAAAAATTTTCAATCTTTATAAATGATTTTAGTTTGTCATCAAACTTTTTTAAATTTGTTGTTGCACAAATTACACTATATGAAAGAATGTTTTTATTTTTATCAAAAATATAATTTTTATATTGACTTAAAAATTCATTCTCAACTTTTGTGGGAGTTTTAAATAATCCTTTTTCTTCAATGGTTTTTAATAAATTGGGATAATCTTTTAATATTCTTTCATACTCTTTTGTTTTTTTAATATACACAAAACTAACTCTATCATTAAATGTAAGATTTGTGAGTGTAAAATTTTTTTCCGAAACATTTTCCGCATTTGAAAATCCTAACATATTTTGAAAGTATAAAACAAATTCTTGAAAGTCATCTTCATCTTTTGCATCAAACTTTAAGTTTTTAACACTTCCTTTTTTGTCCCATATTCCAATAAAATTTTTTAAATAATCTATTATATCTTTTTTCATATAAAGATATTAACATAGTCCTTATTTTTAAGTCAACAAGAAAGATAAAACTTTAACTTTTCATTTGAGTTTGGTGTTTTTTATGTTTATAATCAATTCTTAATCTTTTCCCAGTTAAATTCATTTCTACCAAAATGACCATAGCAAGCAGTTTGTTTATAAATTGGTTTTAGTAAGTTGAGTTCTTTAATTATATTTGCAGGGCTGAAATCAAAATTTTCTGCCACATATTTGTAAATATCTTCAAGAGGTTTCTTTTCGGTATTAAATGTGTCAATATTAATTGCGGTAGGCTTGCTTAGTCCAATACCGTAAGCAACCTGAATTTCACATTTTTCGGCTAGGTTATGGGCAACAATATTTTTTGCAACAAATCTAGCATAGTAAGCTCCAGATCTATCAACTTTAGTTGCGTTTTTGCTTGAAAAACAACCTCCGCCAACTTTAGAAGCACCTCCATAAGTATCCACAACGATTTTTCTTCCAACGCAACCAGAATCTCCAAAAGAGCCCCAAATTGTAAACCTTCCACTTGAGTTAATTATATATTGAGTATCTTTTGCAAACTTTTTATATTCTTTCAAAACTATATCCAAAACATTTTCTTTAATAATCTGTTGCAATTTGTCAAGATTCAGATTTTTATCGTGCGAAACTGAAATCAATACAGTGGTAATCTTGCTTGGTTTTTGATTAATATATTCCACAGAAACTTGGCTTTTTGCATCTGCAAAGAAATCGTTTCTTGTTTTTCTAAAAGTTTCATATTGTTTCATTATTTTATGGGCAATAACAATAGGTAAGGGCATAAGTTCTTTTGTTTCATTGGTGGCATATCCGAAAACCATACCTTGGTCGTTTGCTCCAATATCTTGCTTTACAACGGCTTGATTAATATCTGGGCTTTGCTCACTAATTTCTCTTATAATCTTAAATTCGTTTGTGTAACCAATTTCTTTTAGGATATTTTTAGCAATATTTTCGTAATCAATAATTGCTTTTGTAGTTGCCTCTCCGTAAATAAAAAGTTTGTCGTTTTTAATTGCACATTCAACAGCCATTTGAGAATTTGGATCTTGTTTTAATGCTTCATCTAAAAACGCATCTGCAATCACATCGCAAGTTTTATCTGGGTGACCAATGTTTACGCTTTCGCTTGTGATGATTGAATGAGTTTGGCAATGTGAAACATTAGTTTGTTTTGATGATAGCAAACACTTTTTTAATTTTAATTTAATTCTTTTCATATTTCTCTTCCTTTATCTATAATTTCCATAAAGGGATTAAAAAATCCCATCGTTTGCCGATAGGACTTTAAATTTAATATGATTCCCATCGGTCAGCCTTTAGCACCTTGGTTTACGCTAGGTTGCTGTGTGGTCAACGGGGCTGTCCCTCGCACACTCTTTATGGACATGTGTAGTTTACATTATATTAATTATTTTGTCAATTAAATATTAGCTTGTTTTAAAAACCTTATTATATTACCACCGCATCAAATTCTATGAGCATTTTATCATTTGCGTTTAAATCTCTTAAGTTAAAGCCGATTACTGGGCTAAGCTCTATTTGGCTAACTCCATCAATTTTAACACTTCCTTCTATAAAGTTTACGCTATTAGGCAAGGTGTCTTTGAAAAATAGATTTGTATTTACAAATGTACCATCGTTTTTTATCTCTATTGTGTAGGTGATAGTTTCTCCAGAAACAACAGCCTTAGAACTTGCATATTTATATACCGATACTATGTTATCAATAATTTGAACTTCAGCCACATTCGAAACTATTTTTATATCACTATTTGAAGCTATATATGCTTCTAAATCATTAATAGCGTTATTGAAATTTGAAATATTGTTTGTTATGAATTTTTCTCCGACAATTCATATTTGTTATATTTAAATATAATCTTTAAAGATGTTTTTAATATAAATATATAAAATACCTATTTAATTTTTATATGTATTTTATGAAATATACACAGGGAAAAGTTAAAAGAAAAAGATGAGAAAATCTCATCTTTTATACTGTTATTCCGTTTAATGTCATAATAATTAAAAATGCTATATATGCAGTGTAGATAATAAGTAATGTTATGCCTTGCCATCTAAAGCTTCTATTTTTAAACCAAAGCGGAAGAATGAATATTAATGAACAAACTAAAGCAACAGGGATAGATACTGCATAGGTCCAGAATGAAATAGATAACCCTTCCGAGCCAGAAATTAATCCCGAAACTGCCATTAATAAGGTTAGATTTAAAATGTTTGCTCCAATTATATTTCCGTAACCAAGTTCGCTATTTTTCTTTTTGATTGCGGTAATTGTGGTAACAAGTTCGGGTAGGCTAGTTCCAATTGCAACGATTGTTAAACCAATTAATGCTTCACTAATTCCAAGTGCGCTAGAAATATATTTCACACTCTCAACCAATGCGTAAGCACCAAGTGCAAGCATACCAGCACCAAGGATAAAGAATAAGATTGTAATGCCAAGTTTTTGTTTTGGCTTGTCTTCTTCCTCGGTAATTTCTTCATCAATAGTTGCAGATTCTTTTTCTTGCTTTTCTTTGATTGTATTATCTAATGCTTTATTGCTCTTATATTGTTTTAAAGCATCATAGATATTATATACCATATAAACTACAAATAATGTTGCAAAAATTAGTGCTTCATACCATTCAATTGAAAAGCTTGAATTAACGCCAAATCCACATATTAATAACAAAACACAAGATACAAGCAATAAAACATATTTTAGTGGTGAATTTTTTTCTTTCATAATAGATGGTGCAATTGCCATTGAAAGTCCAGCGATTAAAGCGGTGTTGCATATAACTGAACCAACAGCGTTTCCAACAGATAGGTTATATGAGCCTTGTGCGGCAGCGATTGATGAAACGATTAATTCTGGAAGGGTGGTGGCAACGGAAACGATTGTTGCACCAATAAGTATTGTTGGAATTTTGGTTCTCTTAGCTAAATCTATTGAAGAATCAACAAACATATCTCCGCCTTTAATAACCAAAATTAAAGATAGTGCTAAAACTATGCAAGATATTATAAACATAATATTTCTCCTAAAATAAAGATACTGAACTAGTATATATAATTAGATGAAAAAAACAAAGCAATTACGCTTTGTTTATATATTTTTATTATTAAGTTTGTAAGCATTTTCAACCAATTCTTGTTTGTTTTTAACATTTAATAGGTGATAAACGCATAATTTAATTTCTTTTAATTGAACTGGTGTTATATTTAAAATTCCAGTTATTTGATTAAATGTGTAACCATCAACAATTAAGTTTACAAACTTTAGTTCCACATCGGATAAATATGAATAAGGATTTTCTTTATCGTTCTTTTTATCGTAAGAAATTTTCTTACTAATGCTTGCAAATTTAATATAAGGTTTAGCAAAATACAACACAACAATTAAAGCTATGCAAATTATTATAATCATCGTAATATAGCCGTTTAATCCAGATATCTTATTAAGTATTTTATTAAAAGCTTGCAAGCCTATAAAGTTTAAGCAGATAAGCCAAAATGGCGTTGAAGATTTTCCTGTTTTGTTATACATTATAAGCGCTAAAGGTAAGTATATTAAATAAACTGGACTGCAAAAACCTATAATTGATGCTCCAATAATTTGAGTTATATTGTTATTGAAAAACATTAAAATTAATCCTACAATATAAATATATGGAAGCAATGATGTGTACTCAAAAAATGCTGTGTGATTTTTATATAAAACTAAAATGAAGCAAATTGCCAAACTTAGCATAAAGAATACATTAGACCATATTTTTAAATTCTCTGTGGTAAGAATAAATGATGAACTTAAAGATTGAATAATTGCAAGCAATAGGCAAATTACAGCAACTAAAATATAGATAAAATAAGGTGGTTCTTTTACAACTTTTGCAACCGAACTAATTTCATCGGTTTCTTCGTTTTTTAATTCTTTTACCAATGGAATAGATTTGTTTGGTGCTCGAAGATTTAAAGTTATAAACACTGCCATAAAGATTACATAAGCACAAATCATTAAACTAACAGAAATATCAAAAGGTATGTTAAATTTAGATATATTTAAGAATTGCAAAGGTAATTTATATAAAAATGTACCAAGGATAGCTTCTAATATTGCGGATTTTATTGAAAAGTTTGTACAAATATATATAAATGTTAGGAATGATAACAATGTGGAAATACAAGAATTGATGTAAAATCCAATTGTGTAAATAGTTAAGTTTGATATAAACATCAAACAACTAGCAATAATTCCAAAAAATGTACAAATACCAATTATTAAATTTATGTGATTTTTTAATACAAACAGAATAATTACAAATAAAAAGAGCGAGAATAGCGTTAGATAGAATATAATCGTTGCATCAGGAATAAAAAAATCTTTTTCAACATAGATTATGTTGTTTTCGCTGATGTTCTGAACAATAAAAGTAAGTTCAAAGGCTGCAAATAATGCAATGAACCATAATATTTCGTTCTTTTTTTCCTCTCTTTCTTCAGGTGTATTAACTTTTTTCTTTATTTTTTCTGCATTTTTCATATACTTATATTATAACTCATTGATAAAATTTTACAAATTTTTGAATAAAAATTATCTAATAATTTATATAAAATTGTAAACAATCTTCAAAAAAATGATGAATGTTTAAGAAATTTGAGAAAATTTACTAAATTATATTGACTTTAACTGATTTCATAGGTATAATTAGTTTGCGTTAAATATTAAGATAGAGGTTAGTAGAAATGAAAGAAGCAATACATCCAAACTACCACGAAGTAACAGTTG
>CAKVMJ010000020.1 GCA_934772445.1 uncultured Clostridia bacterium | reverse complement strand
TTTCAACAATACTTACTTTTTTCTTTGTTTTTGTCTCTTGCTCAAATTTAACTGTGCCATTTGCTAATGCAAACAAAGTGTGATCCTTACCAACACCTACATTTTTACCAGCATTGATTTTAGTACCTCTTTGTCTAACGATAATTGTACCAGCATTAACAACTTGACCATCAGAACGCTTAACACCAAGTCTTTTAGCTTCGCTATCTCTACCGTTCTTACTGGTTCCTTGTCCTTTTTTATGAGCAAATAATTGAATATTGAACATCATATTATTTAATCTCCTTAATATTTATATGTTTTGGAAATTCTTTCTCCAATTCTTTCAAGCTTAAAATCACAGTTTCAAATAAAACCATCGCCTTATCTAAAACTTCTGCTTTTAAATCTTTTGGCATTTCAATTTCCATTCTAGCCTTCTTCTCATCAATATCTGTTTTCGTTTTGATATTTAAAACTTTATTCAAACCCAAATTTAAAGCCTGAACCAATGATGAAATAGAAGCACAAACTATATCTTTCCCTTCCTCTGCAAATCCAGAATGACCAACAGCCGAAAGTTTTTCGATATATTGTCCGTGATAATACAACTTAACTTTTGTCATATTAATCAACCGACAAGATTTTTAATGCTGTGTAAGGTTGTCTATGACCTTGTTTCTTTCTCTCGTTTTTCTTAGCTTTATATTTGAAAACAACGATTTTATCAGCTTTGCCTTGTTCAACAACTTCAGCCTTAACTTTCTTTCCTTCAATATAAGGATTTCCAGTTGTAACCTTTTCGCCATCAACAAGCATTAAAGTATTTAATTCTACTTTATCTCCAACTTTAGCTTGCAATTTTTCTACATTAACGATTTCATCAACGCTAACTTTATATTGCTTGCCACCAGTTTCAACGATTGCGTACATCTTACTACCTCCTCTACCCAAACTCACTAAACAAAGGCGTTTTATTAAAAATAAAAACTTGTTAGCCCATTTTATGTGGAAACTAATGCATTATAACAAATAATTATGCCTTTGTCAATTGGTTTTTGCTAAAAATTTATTCTATATTATTATCTTTTATATAACCTTTAAATTTGCCCTCAAAATTGATATTTGCATTTTTTGCTTGGCTATGCATATCTTTCCAAGCAATTTTATAAATTCTATTATCCTTTTTAAAGAATGTTCCAGTTTGTTTAAAATAAAAACTAACATTATTTTTTACGCATTGTTCTCTTAAATCTAAAACCCAATTATATTCGCAAGTTCTTGCATTATTTCCGCTCTCTCCACCAACTACCACTTGCTCAATATTTTCGCTTAAATATGGGCTAATATCTATTTTGCAGAGTAATGGTTCACATATTATAAATTTGTGCTTAATTTTAGCATCTAAGAATATAGGTAACCTATAATCCGCCATCTGCTGATTTTCAACAGTACAGCCAACTATAACATTATCAAAACCATCTTCCCAATCACTAGGAACACAATCTTTAAACCTATCAATACGCTTAGTTATGAATAGAAAATTTAAATCTTTTCTCTCTCTAATCATATCCCAAGCATCTTTTCTCCAAGCATCTGCTTTATCTAACAAAAAATCGCTTGTAAAACAAGTCCAAACAAGTTCTCCGCTCTTAACTTTATAGTTACCTTTTCTATCTTTTTGAATCGGAACATTAAAACTGTGAGTTTTTTGTACAATTCTGCTATCCCTTTCTCTTTTAGCATCTCCCCTATAAACATAACAATTTTGGCAACCAGCACTAATTTTATTACAGCCGTGCCATAAATTCCAACTAACCGCCATCTTATTTCCTTTTAAATTTTAAAAGCATTTCTTTATCTTCTTTGCTTACTCTAAAACTATCTCTACATTTTGAAACAGTTTTATTTGCAACAAAATCATTATACTCGCCTTTTTCTAAAAAAGATAGAGTTTTATTTCTTTGCTTTATAAATAATTCGCATAAAGTCCAAGCCACCATCATATTAACATAGTATTCTTCGCTAGATTTCAAACTTCCTAAAATCTCAAAAATACCATCTAAATATTCATCAAAACTCAACATATTGAATAAAATTCTAACACCCATTCTAATATAAAAGGTTTTATTATAAGCGATTAATTCTTTTGCAAGGTTATAAAAACTCAAGGTGTTATCTTTCTTAATCTTAAAAGAAATTATATCAGTCAAATTCCAATTATCAACATAAGGCAAATAATCTAATAAATATTTTTTTATAATATTTATATCATTTATATAAATCAACAATTTGCCATAAATTACCATAGATTCAAGAGTTTGAAAATTCTTCAAATCAAGATATGAATATATATCCCCTTTTCTTATCTCTTTAACTATCTCATTTAATGTGTTCATATCAATAGACAAAACTTTCATTTTTGTATTAACTATCCTTGCAGTCCATTCAGCTCTATCTAGTCTGGCAATAGAATACAAATAATCATTTAGCGTTTTTTCTTTATCTTTATCCCATTTTTCATAAGTAAAACAAATATTATTTTTCATAAATACTATAACCCAAATCAATAAGTAGATTTAAAATTCTTTCTTCAGATGTTAAATCCATACCCTCTTTTGCCATATTTCTAAAATTGTGTTTACCTTCCACAACAACATCAGCACCATATAAAACTTGTGCGAAATTTAAGCCTCTAAGTTTTGATACAGCAGTAAGTGCAGAACATTCCATTTCCACGCAAATACAGCCCTCTTTTTTTCTTCTCTCTGCTCTTTCTTTAGTTTCTCTATAAATTGCATCAGTTGTCCAAGTTTTTCCATATCTAAAAACATAACCATTTTCTTTTAGATATTTTCCAACTTTTTCAACATTTTCTTTATTTAGTTCAATTTCTGCACTTGGTTCTGCATAATGAAAACTAGTCCCCTCATCTCTAACTGCTACTGTTGGAACAATCAAAGCATACTTTGGTAATGTTTCATCTAAAACTCCGCAAGTTCCTGCCACTAGGAAATTTTCAAATCCAAAGGCAGATAATTCTTCAAGCATTATAGCACTCGCACTAGAACCCACAGGCCATCTAATAAATGCCATCTTTTTACCATTATATTCAAACTCATAAATAGGCAACTTACTACTAACCGAGATCTCGCCAATCTTTTTAGGATTATATCTTTCTATAAGCTTCTGCTCTAAATCAACACTAAAACAAGATACAATTGTTTTAGGAGAGTTAGGATTTCTAGGCATAAAATCACTCGCCCTAAATATTTCTTTTTCTTTAATATTAAACTCGTTATATAACATCATTTTCTCCTTGGTTTAAATTTAGCAAATTTTTTATATTTTTCAAAATAATTTTACAAAATTTATAAATTTTTTGAAAAAATTTTTTAAGATTTTTTACCAAATTTTATTGATTTAATCCCTTATTAAGCCGTATTTCAACAAAAAAATATTTTTTAAAAATATTTAAAAAATTAGCACTCTATTGTTGACATTGCTAAAAAATAGTACTATAATATTCCACGAATAATGAATAAGAAGTTTGTTATTCGAGCATAATTTAAAGGTATAGGAGGAATAAATTATGAAAAACAATGATAGAGATTTGATGATTAGAAATCAAGGAGGCGATTTTGATTTGTTTGATAACTTAATTGATGATTTCTTTGATATGCCATTTAATAGACACGAATTTAGACAATTAGAAAAAGCTATGAAAACAGATATTAAAGAGCACGAAAAATCTTACGAATTAGAAATTGAAATGCCCGGTTTTAATAAGAAAGATATTAACTTAAGTTTGAACAACGGTTACCTTACAGTTTCTGCATCTAAAAATGAAAACAATGATGAGAAAAATGCTAAAGGTGAATATATCAGAAGAGAGAGAAGATATGGTTCTTGCTCAAGAAGCTTTTATGTTGGAGATATTAAAGAAGATGCTATTAATGCTAGCTTGAACGATGGTATTTTAAGCATCACTCTTCCAAAAGAAGAAAAAGAAGAACCTAAGAAAAAATATATCGAAATTAAATAACTTAAGTTTTAGAAAAAGCACAAGAAATTGTGCTTTTTTTATGCCCTACCCTAATTTAAAAATAAAAAGCTTAAATCAATTATGAGTATTGCAATTTTTAAATTTAAAATGTATAATTTAATTATCTTTTGAATAAAAGTTATTAACTTTAAATAATTTCAAAATATATTAACTAAAAATTAAGGTTGGTCATATATATTAAGATGAAAGATAATTTTTATATTTTCCTAGATATTGATGGAGTTTTATGGGATTGGAAATTTTTATTAGATAAAATAAAAGCCAAAGAAACTTTATTAACAGATTTTAAATTCAAACCAGAAAGTGTTGATGCATTAAATTACCTAATTTATTGCATTGATGATAAGTATGATGCAAAATTAGTTATCTCCTCCACTTGGCGAGCAGATATGTTTTTAACCAAGTCCACATTATATAAAAATGGCTTAATATATAATAAAGAAATGGAGAGTACACCAGTTCTTCCATTATCAATTTCTAAAAAGAGAGGAAGTGAGATTAGAAGATTTTTAGAGCAAAAAAAAGAGATGGAAAACTATGTGGTTATAGATAACAACGAATTTGATTTCGCTAAAACATTAAATATGGATAAATTTATAAAAACAAATGGAAAATATGAGAGCTTAACCTACGATTTAGTGGACAAATTTTTAGAAAAGAATACGGATATTATAGAGAACTTCACAGATGTAAAAGAAAATTCATCTGAAAAATTTAGATATAACTCAAAAGATTTTGAAGAACTAACTATTTAAGTTTTATTTTGTAAAAATAGATTGTTTAATAAATTTTTATTTTCAAATTAATTTCTTTGTATCTTAATTAAAATAATTTACTATTTCAATTAACTAAAAAATTTAGTTATATTAAATTAAAACAATTAATTACATAAAATTTCAAATATTTACTTAAAAAAGAACAATGCTGAAAACAGCATTGTTTTTTAGTTATAAAGCATTAAAATCTAGTTTGTTATTCAACTCTATCATATTTTTTATCCAAATACATTTCAAGCTTTTTAACAAAAGGGTCATCACCTAAAGCAAGCCCCGTAGAATAAACGATTTGCTTCAATTCTTCCTTTTTATCTTCAACGCTCAAATCCTTATGCCTATTATCTTCCTCACATTCAATAAACAAACCTAATCCATCAATCTTTTGCAAAGCAAAGCAATCATCGCCCTTTTGGTAAACATAAAGATGAGTTAGATAGCCTGCGAATTTATTAAGCCCTGCTTTTTCTAAAACCTCGCAAGCAACATCATATTGAGCCACAGTTGTTTGAATTTTCTCTTCATCTATAACATTATCGTTTTCATCGTAAGTTTTATTCTTAAAACACAAATAATTAACTAAATGTTCATCACACATTTGCCTTAAAAGAATAGCATTATTTATAATCGTTGGAAATGTTAGATTTTTCAATTCTTCATCATCAAACCTAGAAAAATATCTATCTTCCATAGTTCTATAACTTAATAATTCATAACCATTTTTCTCTAGCATTTCTTGAGCCTTTTCAAAAGAATCTCTAACTAAAAATGTAACTTCCAATATTCATTCCCTCCTTTAAATTAGTGTTATGCAAAATAAGATTTCTGCCTACATTTTGCGGTCTTTTACCACATATCCACAATATTCACATTTTTCCATATTATCTTCAATAACCATCTTACCGCCACAACAAGGACAAGAATTTTTGGTTCTATTTAAAGCTTTCTTTTCATTTAAAACTAGCTGGTTTTCATTCTTGAAAAGATAACCAATTAAAAATCTATTAACAATCAAATTATTAATTTTTCCCCTAACATCAGCTTCTGGTTGATTTAATTGTTCTGCGATTTCTTTAACGGTAAATATTTTATCAATTTCGATAGCTTGTAAAACTCTTTTATTGGATTTCATCTCGCCATATTTAATCCATAGAATTGGTGCACCATAAAAACCTAAAACCACCATTATAATACCAGCCACAAGTATTAAAGTTGATTTACTTGCACCCATAATTATTAAAACAATTCCAGCTGGTAAGAAAATTGTAAATAATAAACTTAAGATAAAATATAAACTAATTTTTCCATTTAATTTTTTCATAATTAACACTCATTCTCCTTTTTAGTTAGTTGGTTATATTTTGAATAAGCCCTTCTAATAGTTGAGATATGCTCTCTTTGAATATTTGGAAATTCATCTTGAACTTCTTCGCCAATTGAAAGCATTGGAGATAGAAGTGAGTAGTTTTCCTTAATAAATCCATATTTAAATGAATCTTCTAATGACTTTCGAACAGGTACATCTAATAAACCTTTAAATCTATTTATCTCGTTATTGTAATAAAGTTCTCTATCTTCTAAATTAGTTAAATCTAATTGGTCTTGGTTATCAACATCATCTATAGGAGATTCTTCCACAAGTTTTTGAGTTTCTATCAAGGCATTTAATCTTGCTCCTCTTTCAACTGGTGAATGAAGATAAAGAATATATTGAGCATAATCTGCAAACGATTCAATCGAATCCACTTGCTCTATTGAATGAATTGGAGTTGGAGTTAGGGCATAAGCATAGTTTTTAGCTAAGGTTATATTAGACCTTAAATCGGTATCAATTTTCTTCATTCTTCCATCAATAGCACTTCTATAAGCATCTTGATTTTCAATCTCTAAAATTTGGTACATCAAAACCATAGATTCGGCATCATCAACTTCCCTACCTAAAATCTGCTTACATAATTCTGGTATTATTTTAGTTCTTAACTTGTTAAAATCCCTAGCGTGGGTTGTTTCATGAACCAATATTGAATACATCTCAATTCCGCTAATATTATCTAAGTTATCTAAGTTTAAAAAAATTTCATTCGACCTTTTAATATAACAAGCATTCATAGAACTATCATCAACACCAACAGGCTGAATTAAAGATAACTTAACTGGATTATATCTAGTTCGAGTTCTATTACTCTCTTCAATGAAATAATTAATAGATTTTATTCGTTGCTCAAAAGTTAAATTTTTCCAAAAAGAATCTAAAAAAGTTTGAGAATAATTTGTTGAATCTATCATAACAAAATCTGGCATATTCAAACTAGCTCTTTGCTTTTTTGCAACATACTTACCCGAATCAGTTTCTAAAATCTTCTCTAAAAGATATTTATTAATATCATTTCTTGAAGAATGTTTTAAAACTGATGCACCAACTGCTCCTTTGAAATATTTTTCTAGTACTTTTTTAACTTCCACGCCCTAAAAACCCCTTATCATAGTTATATATTATCATAAATTATTAGAATTTACTAATAAAAAAAACATTTTTTTATATTACCATAAAAAAACAAAAAAGAGTAGCAAAAATCTTAAAGTTTTCATAAAAAATATAATAAAAAAGTTTTAGGAGAGATAATATGGAATTATATATGAACGATTTGGTAAAACAATTAAAAAATAAGAGCAAAACTCAAGCAATAACAAATAAAATGCAAACAATTATGAATGTTAGACAAGATATTATTGGAGAACTTGAGGCTATTAATCAATATACAATGCATATAGAACAAAGCGACAACGAAATAGCAAAAAATATTTGGCAAAGCATAAGAGCAGAAGAAGAAATTCATATAGGAGAATTATTTAATTTGCTTTTCAAACTAGACCCTAATGCTTTTGACCAATTTAAAAAAGGTTTTAAAGAAAGCGATAAATTTTTAAATGAATAAACTTTTTGAGTAATTAGTTATTTTTAAATGAATTACTTAAAATTGTAATATATAAAATTTAATCTGTTTTGATATTATTTATATAAACATAAAAAAAGTTCTAGCGGTTTAAACTAGAACTTTTTAAAATCAACAAAATATTTTTATTCTTTATCTACTTTTTCACTATTTGTTTCGTTTCCTTGGTTTTTCTTATCTTTTTTATCTTTCTTTTCTTTTTTAGGTTTTGCATCTTTATTTGAAGTATGTTTTTTAATTTTAAACACAGACATCAAGTCATCATTCTCCAAATCGAATAATTTTCTCTTTACTGTTCTTACCTTTTCAACTCTTTCTGGTTTTGCCTCAATAACTGGCATAACAACATTATCTTTTCTCTCTCTAATTTCCAATTGATTATATGGAATAGAAATATTATTTCTCTTTAATTCATTGAAAACATTTTCGATAACATCATAATAAACATCCCAATAATCTTCTGCATCAACCCAACAATTTGCTACAAATGTAATACTACTAGCACCTAGAATCTTTAACCTACAAAATGGTGCTTTAGGTTCGATATAAACCTTACCATTATTCTTCATCACATCAAGCACAATATTTTTAACTTGTTCAACATCGCTCTCATAAGCCACTTCAAATTCAAAACAAACTTTTCTTGTTGGTTTAGCGCTATAGTTCACAACCGGACTATTAACCACGCTTGAGTTTGGAAGAGTTATCTTTTTATTATCTGGAGTTATAAGAGTGATGAACAAAAAGTTTACATCATCAAGTGAGCCTTCAACTCCATCAACTGAGATATAATCTCCCTTTTTAAACATACTTGTTGAAACTATAATAATACCATTTGCTAAGTTTGCAATCAAACTTTGAAGAGCCATACCTATTGCAAGCACAGCTGCTGAAATTGCTGTTACAACTCCAGACATTGAAATTCCGATAATATTTAAGCAAGTAACAGTTAAGATTAAATACATTGTAAATCTTAAAATGTGAAATAAGAAACCTTGTGCAACTTCTTGCAATTTTGTTTTCTTCATTATTCTTCTTGTAAGATTTAACAAAATCTTAACAATTATAATTCCAATTATCAAAACTGCAAAAAATTTAACGATATTCCAAATATTTGTAGTAAAAAAAGTTTTAATACTTTCCCAAATTTTAGCCCAATCCATAATTTTCTCCTTTGTTTGCTTAATTATAATACTTTAATCTATTTTTTACAACAATTTTCTTTATTTAATAGTAAATTTTTTATTAGCAGTATCTAATATAATTGTAATTCCGCCTATATTATATTCTCCATCTTCCATATTCATTTCAACACTACAAGTATGATTGAAATCTTTAAGGAACAATGCTATTGTAACACCATTATATTCTTTAAATCTTATCATTAAAGAATCTGCTAAGCCTTTGGAATCCTCACAACTATAATTTACAGATTCACCCTCATCTATAAAGAATGGAGAGAATGTATTTTCGCTTGAATTTAATGAATAATATCTTTTTTCTTTATTATAAGTTAGTGAAACTAATCCCGAACTTACTTCGTTATATTTTAAATATAAGTATTCTTCATCAACCTTAATCTTTACCAAACTAGCATATTTAGTAATCTCTATAATATCGCTATATGATGCAATATTTTCAGATATTGCATAGCACACGCCATCACCCAAACTTTCCTCGCTTGGAACTAACTTTATACTAATTGAATATTTATTTTCTTGATATGTTATATAACCCACTTGAGAACTAAAACTATTCGCATTAAATTTATTAGATAAACTAATCATATCTAATGTAATATCCAAGCTCTCAGAATTTTTACCATCAACACTTTCATAATATTCAATATTTAATTTAACATTAGCTAACCTTGAAACAATTAATGATTTTATCTCTTCGCTTGTTTTGCCATAGCCCTTAATTTCTAAAACATTATTTAAAATTTCATTATTAGATAATTCTATATTTCTAATATTACCCAACTCCGGATTATACAATTCAATTTCAATATTCCATTCTTTATCTTTATAATTTATTTTAAAGTTTTTATTCTTTGATGCCACACTAAAATCTTCATCTTGATTTACCATCATTCCTTTGATTAAATCAAATTCATCAATCACTATATCTTTATTTTCAAAAGACTTAACAATTTGAAATGTTAAGGCAGGTATTTCGCCTTCGTTAACAACCTTTATATATTTCTTTCCATTAATTGGTTTTACATCAATACTAGTATTTAAAACATTTTCTTCTAAATAAACTAAAACATTTATTTTGCCTTCAATTGGTATAGCATTTTGAAAATCTTTTGTATTTTTTAAAGAATATTCTATATATTCTAAATTTTGCAAACTTGTATTTATTAAATTGTTTGATAAATCAAAAATCAAACTTTTATCTAGTTCTTTTTTATAAATATAAGTTTTTGAATTATAACTTAACAAATATTGAATAAAGTTGCCTTTAAAGAAGCTATCTGAGTTTTCATCGGAGACAATGAAATCTGTTTTGCCTAAATATTTAGCACTCAAACAATTCATATATTTAACAAACCCTTCAGTTACAGGCAAAATATTTAATTTAAGAGTAATACCACTTTCGGTTGTGTACTTAGCTTCAAATTCTGTGTTTGAATTTCTAAAGTTTGAAAAATCTATCAAGTCTGCATTTATTATTCCGCTATCTTCGGTTTCATCAATATAAACAATTTTATATTTCAAACCATTTAGTATTTCTTTATTTAGTTGATTTGTTTCTAAATTATAATCAACTATATATGAATCCACGCCATCAATCACAACGCTATTTACTGGCACATTAGTTTCATCGTAAACCGAAATTCTTAAATCTGTTTTTAAGCCATTATAGAAAATTGTTATATCATAATCGCCTTTCTTTGTGAAGTCGACCTCGCCACTTGTTATCATTTCATCTGTTAGCGTTACAACCTCAGTTTCCTTATTTTCATAATAAACATTTAATTTAACTTCCGAAATACTAGAAACATTCGCTCTATAATATTTTCTGCTCAATTCCACGCTTGTTGGCTTATCTGGTACTTTTACTATAACTATTTTAGTTTCACCATTAGTCATTTTGAAGGTATAGATAATTATAGCATTGCCATTTTCATCATAAGAATATTCGGCTGAAATACTTTCAATTCCATTTCCAGTATCTCCCTTCTCACCCTTCTCGCCAGTTTCACCTTTGTCACCTTTTTCTCCAGTTTCGCCTTTTTCTCCAGCCTCACCTTTCAAACTATCAAGCCAATCTTTTTCACTACCTCTAAATCCATTTTCAATTGCAATTTCGTAAGCACTTTTTCCGTTAGAGCCCTGAGCACCTCTAAGGATTTCTATTGAGATAAGTTCAACCCAGTTTCCGCCATCAACTCTCCAATGAATTTTATTTTCAAAAATTTTCAATTCAATAGATTTTCCATCATCGCCCTTATCTCCTTTTAAAGAAGATAATGAAATTAGGTTATTCCAAGATGTTTCATCTTCATATCTCCAAACAATATAGCCATCTTTTATATCTATAACTATTTGTTTTGCATCTTTACCTTTTAAGCTATCCAACCATTCTAAAACGCTTCCCTCAAAGCCGTTTTCTTTAGCTATTTCATACGCACTTTTACCTGTTTCACCTTGAATACCTTTTAAATCGGATAACTCCACTAAATTAATCCAAGAATTACCTCCAGTTCTTTTCCATTTTATATACCCATCTTCAACCAATAACTCTATAGACTTACCTTCTGTTCCCACCTCGCCTTTTAAATCAGCTAAAGCCACTAAGTTTGTCCAAACACTTTCACTCTCACGCATAAATTGAATAAATCCATCATAAGCTCTAATGCTTATATTATCAGCATCTTTGCCTTGCTCACCGCTCTCACCTTTCAACTCGCCAATAATATTCCAGATGTTATCTTTATAAACATACAATGTAGAATTAGTTTGATTGAAAAAATAATCTCCATTTTTCGGTTTTTCTGGATATTCAATACCAACATGCCAATTTGAACCATCTTGCCCGTTGTTACCTTTATCGCCTTTCTGACCCTTTAATGATTCCAACCATTCTTCCTCTGTTCCTTCAAATCCGTGTTCCACAGCTATTTCATAAGCACTTTTACCTGATGAACAAGCCGTAAAAAATAAAGGAATACACATAAACAAAATAGTTCCAGCTAAAAATTTAGCAATTTTACTAACTTTCTTATATCTATTCATTTGTAATCTCCGATAAAAAAAATATTTGTCAACTTCTAATGACATAAAATTATAAAATAATTAAAAAGCCAGTTCAAGTATTTTTTGTATAATTTTTGCAGATTTTGTATGTTTTTGTATAAATTTTATATGTTTTTGTATAAATTTTGTATGTTTTTGTATAAATTTTATATGTTTTTATGTGGTTTTATACTATTTTTAGAATTTTATCTCAATTTTAATTTATATTTACAAATAAAATTATTTAAGATTTTTGCTAAGCATTAAAATATTTTCTAATCTAAAATCTTTAGATTTCATTAAAGAACTTTTTATTTTCAAACTTGAATAAAATAAATGCTGGTTTGATATAATAAAGTATGGGTAAAACTACAAAATATCAAATTATATCAACAATTTCAATAGTTTTAGTGGCTGTTTTAGGCAGTGTGTTTGTAAACCTTGGAATGGAATGGTTTAATTCATTAGCAAAGCCAGCACAATGGATTCCAAATATTGTAATACCAATTGTTTGGTCTGTAATTTATCTTTTGGCAATTATTTGCAATATAATTTTAATCAAACAAGAGAAAATTAATAAAACTCTTCTTACTTGCCTTATCTTAAATGGTATTTTTAATATTCTATGGTGCTTAATATTTTTCACTTTAAATTTAACTTTTATTGGTTTAATAACAATAATAATTAATTTAATTTTAGGTTGGTTTTTATGGATTAATTTGCAAAAAACTGAAAATTTGCTTGCAAAAATTTTAATCATCTATCCTATCTGGTTAAGCATTGCCACCACTTTGAATTTAGCACTTTGGATTTTAAATTAAGAAATTTAATAATTTTATTATTTATATATTTTAACAAACAACTAACATCATAGTACATTTAATAGAAATGATTACAAGTACGCAGGTTCTTGCAACAAAGTTGCAATGCAAAATCTATCTAAGATTTTGCTAATCCTGTTTTAACTGTTATTTAGATAAAAATCCACCAGTTTTTTACTGGTGGATTTTTAAAATTGGCGGACTTTGTTTAACCCAAACTGAACACAACTATTTTTATTTTTTACTATATACTTCGTATATAGTAATTTTTTAATTTTTTTGAAATTATATAAGCGTTTTGAAATTTATTGTTTAAAAACAGAATGAAAGATTGATAAAACTAAACATAGTTTATTCTACTATATCATTATCAGTTAGGCATTCTGGGTTTGCGATAATAGTATCAATCATTAAGACGATTAGCATTGGAAAGTGGTGTTACAGCAATGCAATATAGTAGATATTTAAAAGGTTCTGTTCCTACTATTGATGTTACAATGAAAATTGCAAAATATTTTGATTGTTCTTTAGATTATCTGTTTGGTTTGAGCAATACTATGGAATCAAAAAAATATACAACATATAACTATGACATTTCACAATTTCTTGCAAATTATGAAATATTACTTAATCAAAATAATTTAACTCATTACAAGTTTATGAAAACAATTGGATACGATGAAAGTATTATTAGACATTGGAAAAGTGGCTCAATTCCTAGACTTGATATAATATACTATATTGCTAAAAATCTTGGTGGTTCAATAGATAATTTAATTGGTCGATATTAAAGTTGTGTATTTTGATACAAAAATTTATAAATTGTGTTATAATGATAATATATAAATTTTATTGGAAGCAAGAATGAAAGATTTTAAAAAAAATCCAAATTATTGGATGCAGTTTGACCAAGACATACAAGGCTTACCCATAGATAATATTGTATTGAACAATAAACAAGAAACAAATAGAATTAAAGAACTTTTGTGGAATGCTATTGATGATGAGAGATGCAAGGCTAGAATATTATTTAGTTGGTATGATGTTTTTCAATTTTTAGAGCATGGCAAAGATTTGCAGTTAAAAACATTGAAAACTGACAATTTGGAAGAAGTGAGAAAAATTTTACACGACAGTGAAAATGTTAATAATTTATGTGTAATTGAATGTAGAGATTCATTTATCCCTTCTGATGATGGTATGAAAAACATTGGCAATTCATATCAAGATTTTGGTACAATATTTGCCACCGTATTAAATAAAGATATTCAAAAGAAATTCAAAATAAATTTTATTTATCAACAATAATAAAAATTATGAAATATTTACAAAAGCATATAAAAATTAGAAAAACTATGTTATAATGGTTTTGTTTTAAGGAGAAAATTATGGAGCAACTATTTTCTACAACCCCATTACAAGTAGGACAATTAGTAAATAAAATCGAATTAGGTGAGCTTGGTTTACCTGAATTACAAAGACCTTTTATTTGGCCAGATTCAAAAGTTAGAGATTTATTTGACTCTATGATGAAAGGTTATCCTATAGGTTATTTAATGCTTTGGGATTGCCCTGAATTGGATAAAAAGAAAACTATTGGTGTTGATGAGCATAGTTATCCTACACCAAAGGAAGTTATTATTGATGGTCAGCAAAGATTAACATCTTTATATGCTGTTATGAAAGGCAAAAAAGTGAAAAATCAAAAATATGAAGATAAGGAAATAATAATTTCCTTTAATCCGTTAAAATGTATTTTTGAAGTTAGCTTTCAAATGACTAAAAGAGATAAAGAATGGATTTATAACATAAGCGATGCTTATATTTCAAATTCTTGGTCTTTTACGAATAACTACATCAATAATTTGAAACAATTACGAGAGTCAAAAGGACTTGAATTAACAAACGAAGAAATACAAATTGTATCAAATAATATTACAGCATTATATAATTTGCAAAACTTTACATTACCGGTTTTTAATATTAAATCGTCTGCAGATGAAGAGTCCGTTTCAAATATTTTTGTTAGAGTTAATTCAGGTGGTATTGCATTAAAACAAAACGATTTCATTCTTACATTAGTTTCTTTGTATTGGCAAGAAGGAAGAGAGTTGATTGAAAATTTCTGTAAAGACTCTAGATTTCCAAATACAACGGCAACCGCATATAATTCTTTAACTGAGGTTGAGGCTCAAGATATAATTAGAGTTGTTATGGCTTATGGCTTTGACAGAGCAAGATTAAAATATGGATACAAATTATTAAGAGGTGCTGATTTTGAAAAGAAAGGTGCTATTGATGTTGAGCTAAGAAATCAAAGGTTTGATTTACTAAAAGAAAAACTTAATGATGTTTTAGATGTTCATACTTGGCACGAATTCTTAAAATGTATAATGAATGCCGGATATTTAAGTAGAGATATGATTTCATCGGGTACAGCTATATTTTATGCGTATGCATTCTATTTGATTGCAAAACATAGATTTAATGCTAGTTATAATGAAAATATGTTGATAACTTCAAAGTGGTTTTTCTACATTTCATTGGTTTCATTATATACAGGTTCATTTGAGTCCACAATGGAAACACATTTGAATGCGATAAAAGAATTTAAGCTATTTGAAGAATATAAGCAATATATTGATAGATTAATATCGGAAAGATTAACTAATGATTATTTTGCAATAACATTGCCCGGTTCTGAAGGTTTAGCTGTTTCTGGTAAGGGAAATTCTTCTTGGAATGCTTATTGCGCATCGTTAAATATTTTAGATGCTCATTTATTATTTTCAAAAAGTAATTTTCTTGTTTCTAAATTATATGAAGTTGGTATTGATGGAAATAGAAAATCAATAGAAAAACATCACTTGTTCCCAAAAGCATATTTAAAGTCAAAAGGATATAATGACACAATGATAAATCAAATGGCAAATTATGCTTATATTGACTGGAAAGACAATATGGAGATTTTGGATGAAAGTCCAGCAATTTATTATCCTATTGTTTGCGAAGGAAAAACAGAAGAAGAAATTATTCAAATGGAATATGAGAACGCTTTACCACATGGCTGGGAAAGTATGTCTTATGAAGAATTTTTGATGGCTAGAAGAAAATTGATGGCTGAAAAAATTAAAAAAGGATATGAAAAACTTTGTAAATAATAAGCACAAAATAGGCCGAGAGTTTTCACTCCCGGCTTGTTTATTTATAGATTATTGGTAATATAGAACTTATCTGCAACTTTTATCGTATAATCTTTTGGTTCAACTTTTCTGTTTTGTATTGCTCGTAAGATAATATGTTCGTTATCTACATTTGCGTTATCAATGTTGGTATATGTTATATTTTCTAGTTTGCTAGCGTCAATAATGTTTAATCCTTTGTTTACTAGATAAGAACTAAATTGCCATAGTTTTTCAAACATTCCGTTTGAGTCTAAGATGCAACTAAAATTTTCTTCCTTGTTGTATGCTGTAATTCTAAATATAATAAAGATATTATTTGCATAAATTTAGAACTTGCAATTTTATAAGCACAATTAAAAGAAATTGACAAACAAATTGAGTCTTTAATTGCTGTAATTATGAATGGTTTAAATTCAAAATCGATTGAATTGAAAATTAAACAATTAGAAAATGAAAAATCCATTTTAACAGAAAAAATAGTTTTATCAAAATCGCATCAGACGAAGCCAATAAAACCAGAAGATATAAAACACTTTATATATTATTTTATGAGTAAAGATTACTTAGATCATAGTGAAAGAGTTGAGTTCCTTACCAAGTTTATATCAAAAATACTTACCTTTTAGCGTGTTTAAATTATATTTACAGCAAAAACATTTATAAGAAAATTATTTTCTAATTATAACTGATTCAAACCATTGTTCCTGAAATTCTGTAAGTGCATGAATTTGTTCATCTGTATAGTTTCTTCCCTTAGCCATAACAACCAATTTATCATCATCATTTGTTCTATGGATAATTGCAATAACTTCGCCTTCAAATTCCTCTAAAGGTTTATGTTCACCTAAAACATATGCATCTAATTCTTCGCCATCACCAGAAACTGTTCCTGGAATATATCCATAATTAACTTCATAAACAAAACCATGCTTAGGATGTTTTGTTCCTAACGGTCTATCCATTTTCACTTTTACTATTTGACCTAAATATTTTTCGTTCATACTAACCTCCGATATATAGAATATATATTTTTTAACTTAAAAGTCAATTAAACAATATTATTTCCCCACCAATTTCTACAGTCAAACAATTTTTTTGACATTAATGGAGAAATATTAGTAATTATTTTCATATCACCATTCTTTGGTGTTAATTGCATAAATAATTCTTTACAACGTCTTTTGTTTTAGTTTATAAAAGATAATGGATAAATTACTGAAAAGAACTCCAAATGAAAAAATACGAACTCAAAGATATCCTTTTCGTTCGTATTATTCACTCCTGGCGGAGAGGACAGGATTTGAACCTGCGGTGCGTTTCCGCACACACGCTTTCCAAGCGTGCACATTCGACCACTCTGACACCTCTCCATATATTTAATGCTTTGCATATTCTAAACCTACAAATGTGGTCGAATGTGCTGGGGTCCTCAAACGAATTTTTCTTAAAAGTCGTTTGGGGATAAGGAAGAAGTGAGCGTTTAATGCCTAATGCCTTAGCATTGGCTTCCTAGCGATACTTCTGACGCCGACCACTCTGACACCTCTCCATATATTTAATTACTTTGCATATTATATAACCATATTTATAACTTAATAGGCTTTA
The DNA here is from genome assembly GCA_934772445.1 of uncultured Clostridia bacterium. Taxonomy (GTDB): domain Bacteria; phylum Bacillota; class Clostridia; order Christensenellales; family UBA1242; genus UBA11490. The sequence goes on along the minus strand of CAKVMJ010000020.1, from coordinate 7,396 downwards.
TTAGTATAGATGAAAAGAAGCAACAAAGCAAGTATTTCATAAAACTTTTTCTTTTGTTTTCATAATTATAAGCAAAAAAGGAAGAGTTTTTTCTTCCTTTTTTGTTCTCACCTTATAAATAGTAATTTATATAAGTATTATCCGCTTGTTTTACTGAAATAATAATATGTTCGCCAACAGATTGTATTTTCATATCGCTAGCATATTCCTGTGATCTAGATGTTACTGCAATAGGTTTTGTTAAATCATTTGCATCATATAATAGATAAACATAATTCCAAGATGTACATTCCACAACAACCTTACCGTTAAATGAACCTACAAACTTAAGATACTCTGATTCACAGGTTAAGCCAACAATCACTGGTTGCAAAACATCTTTTGTTCCATCTGGATAGTTTATTTCATTACTACCAACATAAGCATAAGCACCATCTTTAATATCCACTCTATTCTTATACTTTGATATAGTTTCAACCAAAACATTATCCGAATAAATAAATTTTTCTGAAGATGTGGTTGTTATAATCTTACCATTTTCCTCAGAAATTCTAATTCCTTGATAAGTATAATCAACACCATCTTTTGTCATTGTGATATCGCCTAGTCTAGCTATTCCCACAAGTGGGCGATTTTCAACTAGAGGACAATAATATTTATTACCGGCACTATCTATAAACATCACAAATTCATTGAAATACTTTGTGTATTCCAATGTTTCATTATCTAAATTAAATAAATAACAAACATAGTTACTTCTAGATGTATTATCTTCAAAATATGCAATTGTAAAATAATTTCCATTACTTAAAAACTTATATTTTTTATCTCTTGTGGTATCAAATCTATCTGGAAGTTTTGATTCTTCCATATCGCCTGTTTGAATATTTCTTTTTTGCAAAGTAAAATTCACTTTACCTGCTATATCTGATGAATATACAACATTATATAAGTGGTCTTTATAAATATAAAAACCCGTTTCAGCTCCAACATAAAACTCATATCTTTGTAATTCTTTTTCACCGCATTTTAAAACTACTAGATTCCCATTGTTTTTTCCATACAAGTAACCATTTTCATAAGTGAAACTTGCATATTGTTCTGCTTCAGCTTCAGTTTGTATAACATCTTCACCTAAGAAAGATTTCATAAATGTTGACTTATCCTCTTTAGGTAATTTTACATCCCAAACTTGATCTTGAACATCTTCCAAAACTGGTTTTTCAGTAATGAATACCAACTTAGCTTCTACTTTAAAATCCTCTTCTAGTTTTTTATTCGTGTATCTTGTAAGCATATTCAACTCTTTGAAATGCCCATCTTCTATAATGAAATTTGCTCTAATTTTATCTATAAGTTTTATCTGTTTCTTTTCTGCAGTAGTTAACCCACTATAAAGAACTTCATCATCAAATTCAATGCTATATCCCCAAGAATTTTTCTTGATATAAGTTATATCTTTTTCATCAAAATCTATTTCTGTTGCTAAATCCAATTCAGAAGCAAGCAAATCTTGAAGTGTTTTAATATTATCTGGTTTTTCATAATCACTTTTATAGTCCCAACCATATTTTAAACCATTTTTAACTGTGTAATAATTTGTTTTAAACGCTGGATTACCATTTTCATCAATATATCCCTGCCAAATTTTCGAATCATCCGAAAGTTCATCATCTACATATGTTGTCAACTTTAAATTATAATATTCAAAATCCACTAAGTTATTTTCTATACTTTGATTCATTTTGCTTATATATGAATTCTTATTCATTATATATATACTCTGCCTTATACCCGGCACAAATACAAAAATAGATAACAAACAAATTACGGCAGTTAAAACACAAATTAAAGGTAGATAAAAAACCAAGAATTTATTTTTCTTAGACAACTCACTAAATTTAAATTTCTTTTTCTCAGCTTTTTGTTCTTGTTTAATATTATTATTTGAATCATCTCCAAAAAAATATGATGAATCAACATTTAATGCCGAGCAAAGTGGTTTTATATATTCAACAGCTGGCTCTCCACCTCTTTCCCATTTGCTTACAAGTTTGCTTGAAACAAAAAGTTTATCTGCAAGTTCCTTTTGAGTCATATTAAGTTCGGTTCGCCTAATTCTAATTTTTTCGCCTATATTTAACATTATCTTTTCTCCACAACTAATTCTACTAAATATTATTTGTAAAAGCAATAAAATAAAGTCTATAATTTGTGGAGAAAATCTACAAATCAGTTTTTTCAAAATAACAACAACCAACTATCCCACAAAACTAAAAAAGATTTAAGAAAATCTTAAACCTTTATTTTGTTAAAAACTCAGCATTAACATTTGCATAAATAGATATTTTTATATCATCTAAATTAATATTCTCACCTAATCTTTCATATTTAGAAGCATCACACCAATAATTGTTAGTTTCTTCAACTCTTAACAATTCCACTTCCTTACTATTCACCATTTTAGCCTTTTCAACCGCATTTTGAATTGCTAATTTTAAAGCATCAGCATAATATGAACTATTATCTTCAACCATATAATTAATATCGTTTAAATCTAAGTTTTCAATATTGCCTAAAATATCTAAAACAGGTTTTAATCTACTCAAATCTTCAAACTTAATTGAAATATTCAAGCAATAAACCGAAACATCATTTGAATACCCATAATCTCTAGCATAGGGTTGAATATAATCATATTCTTTTGTTAGCGTACAACTACTTTCATTTCTTATAACATTCTCTAAATATGAATAAGTTTCATTAGCATTTTCTTTTGCATCTTCACCCTCAAAACTACAAGCTTTAATCACTCCATAAACTTCTGCTAAATCTGGACTAACTTCAACCGATGCTCTGCCGTTGATTTTCAATTCCACTCCTTCCTCTAAAGCATAAGCTGTATTCAAATTCAGTCCTACTATTAAAGATAGCATTAATGCTAAACATATAAAAAATATTCCAAATTTTTTCATAAAACTCTCCTTAACTTTATCTTTAGTTAAAACTGGAAAATTATTCCAATTTATGAAAATTTATATAAATTTAATGATATTTATAAAATATAATTATCTTTTGAAACTTTTTTCGTAAAAATTGTTGACAAATGTTAAAAAATAGTGTAATCTATTTGCGGTTTATCGCTAAAGGATTACTGTGGCGGTGTAGCTTAGTTGGTTAGAGCGTTCGGTTCATACCCGAAAGGTCATCGGTTCGAATCCTATCACCGCTACCAAAATCTATTTAGAATAATTTACTTGTGGTCCCATGGTCAAGTGGTTAAGACACTACCCTTTCACGGTGGCGACAGGGGTTCGAATCCCCTTGGGACTACCAAAACACTATATATTGTGCTCTATTTTCATTCTTCACACAATATATAGTATGAAATCTTACCTTTTTAGGTAAGATTATTTTTTTTGTAAAAAAAAGTTGTCCAAGATTTGTCCAGAATTTGTCCAGAAATCAAACTGAATTATTTAATTTTTCAACTTCTTTTTGCATTGAATCTAAATTGATGTGAGTGTAAACTGAACTTGTAACTTTACTACCGATACTATGCCCTACCCAGTACTGCACGATATGTTCTGGTATATTATTCTCTTTAGCTCGAGTTATGAAAGTATGGCGCAACTCGTGAATTTTAAAATCTGGTAACCCAGCATTTTTTAAAATCTTTTTAAATTCTAAATGAACTGGTTTTGTTGACAAATTAAAAATTCGTTTATCTGGTTCATTATTCAAATATTTTTCTATAACATTTTTTGTTCTATTAAACAAAGGCATAATTCTATTACTGTTTTTGGTTTTAGTTCTATTATCTGAAGTTTTATCATTTGCCGACTCATCAATTCTCAAAGTCATATTTTCAATATCTATATCGTTGGGCTTTAGCGCTAAAACTTCACCACGGCGTAATCCTTGAAATAATGCGATTAGGAATAAATCTCCAATTCGATTCTCTTCGCAAGCTTTTATAAATTTATTTTCTTGTTCCAAAGTCATAGCTTTGGATTCTTTTTTATCGTGTAGAGGCTTTTCGATATTCAAAAACAAATCTTCAGGTATTAATTTATTTTTAAAAGCTTTTGTGAAAATATCTTTTAAGTACTCATAAAATTTTTGAGCAGACCTGCTAGCTTCGATTGAATTAATTAATTCCATTAATTCAATTGCTGTTATTTTAGCAATGTTTTTATTTAGCAAATCTTCTGGTATGTATTTATCCAGATAATTATAAACCTTAATCGTTGTTTCTCTTACTCTGTTAATTTTATAAAGAGAAAGCCATTTGTTTTTCCATTCGCCTAAAGTAGTATAATTCTGCTTCTTTACATCTTTATTTTTCAAAACCTGATTATATAATTTTTTTAATTTCGAATAACATTCGAGCTGCGTTTTCGCACTCACCCTATAATTTATTCCATTTCTTCGAAAGCGGGCTATCCAATTCGATGTTGTGTCCGACCTTCTACAAATTTTAATGTTTTTATATTTCATTTCCTGTTCTCCTTCAATCTGAAGGACAACACTAGGACTTTTTTTGTATTCCTTTTCTTCTTTTTCTCTGTCGTTCTTTTCCTCAAAGTACCCCTCAAGCGTAAGCGATATGCTTTTCGAGTACTCCAGAAGTCTAACTTGTTCTTTCAGTATATTTTAAAAAATTCTCGTACAGATTCATTTTTTCATTCTTCCTTTTTTCATTTTTGATTCTCAAGCATTGCTAAAATTCTACCATTTAGTATCATTAAGTTTTCATAATTTAGTTGCTTAAGCAATTGAACAGTCGTAGCTTGTTCGTGAGTTAAAAATCCTATATCATCGGCGCGTTCTCTTCCAACCAGATAGTCCAAGCTGACATTGTAATAATCTGCTAGTTTAACCAAAGTATCAATATTTGGTTCGCTGCGTTCAGACTCGTAATGCTGATAAGAACTTTGAACCATATTTAAATATTCAGCAACTTCGGTTTGAGTTTTTCTATTTCTTTTTCTAAGTTCAATTAACCTCATTTTCAATTCCTCCTACATTAGGATAATATATTTTCAAAAGATATTCAAATTTTGAGTATTTTTATTTTTTTTATTACAAAATGTATTAAAGTTGTTGACTTTTATTATTTTTTTGATTAAAATTAAAGAAAAATATTACAAGCTGGAGTTAGAATGGAAAAGATATATGGCACAAAAAATGAAAATATTGATTGCTACAGTTTTAAGGACACTGGTGAAAAGGAATTAGACAAAATCGAAAAGCATTGTAAAAGGTGTCGCTATTTTGATGATGTTTCTGATTTTCCTAATCGCTTTTGTGACTTGGCTTGTGAATTAATTGATTACCATTTTTGTTTGCCTAAATGTCCATTAAAAAAATGGGAAATCGTTGATTATAAGGAGTTAAAAAAATGAAACCAAAATATTTAGTTATATCAAGTACTAGTAACCGATTTGTATTTTTTAACGACAAAAAAGAAGCGTATAAATTAAAGAACGCTTTACTACAGTTAGGACTAGGAGCAAGTGTATTTGAATGTATCCTAGTTGATTAATTTAGTAATACCGCCAATTTTCCATTTATAGATTTATCAAACATTAAAGATTAATTTCATTTTTCATTCTTCCAATCCTTAAATTGGCGTTATTATATTACATTTTTTGCATTAGGGCTGGCTCAGCCCTACTCCAATAATTCCAGAGTTCTCTCTGTTATTATACCAGGAGCATTTAGTCGTGCTCCGAGTTATGTTATTCTAGTGACACCAAGTGGTGTCACAACCAATAATAATCAAGCTAAGTCTTGTTATTATATAAATTTTAAAAGGGGGAAATTTATGAAAAAGTCAACAAAAAGAACAATTCTAAGAATTGTAGGAACTGTCTTTGCAGTGGCTGTAATCGTATGCGTTGGAGCTTTAATTAAAGCTTCAATTGATGGTATCACCTTCAAAGAGGTGTTCACTGGCGTAAAGGATACAGCCGAAGCTGGTAAAGCTTTAATTGGATTTTAGACTTTAATTTGGGCAAGTAATTAATAAAACTTGCCCTTTTTAAAAAAATAAAGGAGGCTATATTGATAAAATTTTTAATTAAAACTTTATTAATTCTTGGTGCGACAATCGCAGGCGGAGTTTTATTTAGAGGCACAATCTACTCAACAATTCTTAATAAAACAATGAATATACTCGAGAATAGAAGCTGGTTATATTTACTAATTTTATTCTTTTCAATTTGGGGAATTATTTCATTTATTCGCTGGTTGCTCAGATTAATAATCGGCAACTTAGATGATTTTAGATACAGAAAAAGTCTAAAAAGGAGGAACAATAATGGCTAAAACACAAAAATCTTCAACAAAAAAACCATTAATTATTATAGGCATTGCAATGGTTGTTATATTAATTATCCTAGCAATTGCTCCAGTGTTGTCTGCAGGTAAAACAAAGATTGTGTCAATCGATAAATTATTAGGATTAGATATGAACGATGATACTATTACAACAGATGTATCTGGGAAAACGGAATTAAAACCGGAAACAGATAAATCGGAAAGTGGAACATCATACAGCACTATAGTTAGATTAAATTATAATTTAGATCCAAATGTTTCAAAACGCCAAATTGGTTTAGTATTCTGTGCTACTTATGACAACTTTGGCGGAAATGGATATTGGATATCCCATAACACTGAAGAGTTTGGCAGTGCATTCACGGGTAAACAGATTAGCAATAATTCATATTCACATCAGAGCGTTTATATAGAAAATGCTAATAAAAAGAATATTACTAATTCAGATAATTTAACCAAATTAAAGAATAGCAGTATTCTGGTAACTCAAGATGGTGTCGATTATAAGATATCATATAAGTATGATTACATTAAAACAATGACAATCGCGTTTGCGGTAACCAAAAATTACATATACAAAAATGTAAGCAGAGAAGTTGGAGTTTATAAAGATATCGATGTGGATTTTACTAACTTAACTACTCAATATGTAAAAAATACAGCTGGCGAATGGGAAGCGGTTAATGTTAAAATTATAATCCCAGTTGTTTTTATTATTATGGAAGTTCCAGATGTAGAGATTAATCTGGATGGTGGTATGTCCTACCCTGTAATTGACACTGTAGATATAAAGGACTAATGCCTATGATGAAACTATTAAAAAATTTATTGGTTATATTAACATCAATTGCATTCGCCATTTTAATTTATTTTGGTGTTAAGAATAAGTGGTATAATTACATCATTAATCCAGGTTGCAATCATCAAATTGCCATAGATGAATTAAATTCTGAGCTAAATAAAAAACAGCAAAAAATTGATGAATTAAATAAACTATTATCTCAAAAAGAAACTGCCATATCCGCATTAAATATTCAAATTGAGCAATTAA
>CAKVMJ010000019.1 GCA_934772445.1 uncultured Clostridia bacterium | reverse complement strand
AGTAATGTTATTAGCGAAAATAGTTAAAAGCTCGTATCTATTCATATTTACCTCCTTATGGTCTTAATCGGGTTTGGATTTTTCCAAACCAAGCAGATAATTTTCATTATCGGAAGGGATTATACCATATTTTTTTACCAATTGCAAGAGTTTTATTTCCTTTTATTTCGGTAATATATTTAAAATGCATATACATTTGCTATATTTGCGTGTGTTTAATAAAAAAATATCCACATTTAACATGAAAATGTGGATATTTGAAAAACAGTTCCTCTAAGTTTAGAGAAACTGAAATTCAATCTATTTTCTATCTTGGAATAGATATAAGCCTGCATAAACAAGACCAGCAAGCAATAGAAATAAACCAAATGCCACGCTTCCGCTAATATTTGCAAGCGAACCCAAAGATAGTGATGCCATTTTTCCTGGAACAATGAAACCAAATATCATAGTTACTAAAGAACCAAGACCTAATGCCAATGCACAGATTTTGTTGAATAAACCTAAACGGATATGTAACATATCTAATAAGCTAAATACCAAGCAACCTGCAGCAGCAATCATTGTGATGAAATAGCACCAACCATAAGCACCAGCAACGAAAGCTGAATCATCGCCTTGAAGAAGGTTATAAAGAATATTTCCACCAGCAGTTAAATCTCTGCCATTAGCTGCGAAAATACTTCCAATGTTATCTGTACCAACCATATTAGTTGTTGATGAACCAACGACAGATGAACCATTATATTTTAGCATTGGAATAAACAATGTTAATAATGTTACAACTGCTAATAAGATTAAGATAATATCCATAACCAATCTTGAATTATCACTTCTTCTTTTTGCCATAAATTCTCCTCCTTTATAGATTTATTTACATTTTGCTAGATTATTGCATAGCAAAAAATAAATACAGCAATAAGTATCTGACCTAAATAGTAGATACTATGGTTTAGAATGTGCAATAATTTGCTATCTTCTTTCCCGCCAAAATATTGCATAGATAAAACCATATCGGAAATCAAAATTGCCAATAATCCACCAGCCATTATAAATAAGCTTGGCATACTAAAGCTTAAGATTATTGCAAATGCTGTTACGAAAATTAAAATAAATGTGTATATAGCGCTATGAACAAAAAATTCACCAAAATCCAATTTCATAACCTTTTTAGATAACGCAATAATTAGAATTGTACCAACACAAGCAATTCCCACTGCGATTATGAAAGGAACTGTTGTTTCAATATTTTGTGTATCTAAAATCAAGTTTATTGCGGTGAAATATAAAATATGACCCAAACCAAATGCCAACATTCCATAAGGCAAATAAATATTTGCATCATCTTTATAAACAACCTTTAATTCCAGCAATATATCCCCAACAAGTCCGCAAATCAAACCAAGCAATATGAATATAAAATTGCCCATATTTGAAGCAAAACCAGTTAAGGCATAAGCACCAGTCATAACAAAGGCAAAGCTTGCGATTGTTTTTGCCATAACACATCTAACGCACGCACCATTCTTTGCTCTAATAACAATGAACAACACCGCAAGCGCCACGCAAACCACAACACACGCAATAAAAATATATGTGTTAATTTCCATTTTTCTCCTCCCCTTCTCTTATTATTATTGCACAAAATTTTAATTAAACAAAATAAAATTACAATTATAGAGATATTTTATCAATTTTGGCTTGTTTTATATAAATTTTAAAATAACGCAATTATTTTTAAAAAACCACACAATTTCTATTTTACTAAAGAAAAAAATAATTTTTTTATTAAAACAAAAAGTCAAACCATATAGATTTGACTTTAATGCATTATTTGTCTTTATCGCTATTTTTCAACTGACTCTGCAAGTTCGTATATTCTTTTTCCAGTTCTTTAATTCTTAGTTCATACCTTACTTTTTCAAGCTTTGATAAAATTTCTTTTTCATAAGCATCTTGCAGAAACTTTCCATTCTCTGCTTGTGGCTTATTTTCAATTTGAGAATCTTTATCATTAATAGAATAAGATTCTCCCACATTCTTTATAAGCACTGCATTTACTATTGTAATTAATACTGGAAATATCAACTCAACCAACACTACCACACCAATTAAATTTGCAATTGAATCAATCGAATCTTCACCTGAATTTGCCACCGACAGACTACCATTTGATTTAAGAGTTACAATCGAATAAGTAAGAATTAAACAAGCTATCAAAATCATACAAATTGTAATAACTGCACTTGTAAATCTTTCATATTTAGGCACTATACCCCAAAATGATACTATATACAAAACAATTGCAAAAATTCCATATACTATTCCCAAAACATAAGATAGAGAAGCACCATTCAATTCACCAATACTTCTTGAAAAAACTCCCAAAGATGCTAAATCTTTGAAATATAAAATAAATAACAAAAGATTGATAAAAGATAACATCAACACAATCGTAAGTCTATCAGTTCTATCCAATATTTTTTTATTCTTATTTTGCATATCCATTATACATTCTCCCTTATGTTACAAAATGTAACATTTTTATTGTAACAAAATGTTACACTATTGTCAACAATATTTAAGAGGATAATAGTGTTGATAGGTTTGAAAGAAATACGGAAAAAGAAAAATTTAAACCAACAAAAAGTTGCTCTTGATTTACATATTTCAAGAGAGGCTTTATCTCACTATGAAAACGGAAAACGAGAACCAAGCCTAGATTTATTAATAGACATGAGCAAATATTTTAATGTTTCTATAGATTATTTAATAACAGGCAAAGAATTTATAAAAAAATAATTTGATTAAAGGTTGAATATATTTACATATTCAATTTTTTTTGGTATAATTTTTCATCGAAAATTATTTTAAGGAATGAAAGATTATGAGAGATTTTGGCGATGAAAGATTAAAGAGAATGATTGAATTTAGACCAAAGTTTAAAAGCAAAGCAGTGGTTACAGCTGGTATGCCTTATGGCAACAAGCTAATGCATTTTGGTCATGTTTCCACAATGCTTCACGCAGACTTTATGGCTAGGTTTTTGCGAGATAGAATTGGCAAGGACAATGTTGTATTTGTATCTGGCACAGATTGTTATGGTTCACCTATTATGGAGAGTTACCGTAAATTAGTTGAGAGCGGTAAAACCACTTTAACAATGGAAGAATGGGTTAAACACAATCATCTTGAGCAGTTTGAAACCACCAAGAAATATAATCTAAGTTATAATTTCTATGGTGCGAGTGCTGTTGGAGATGCTAAACCTATTCACGAAGAACTTAGTGCTGAAATTTTCAACAAATTATATACAAACAATGCGTTATCCAAGCTTGAAACATTACAATTTTACGATGAAGAAAAGAAAACCTTCTTAAACGGAAGACAAGTTATAGGAAAATGCCCATTTGAAAATTGCCAAAGTGAAAAAGCTTATGCTGATGAATGTGATTTAGGACATCAATATATGCCTAAGGATTTAATCAATCCCATTTCTTCACTATCTGGCACAACTCCAACATTAAAAGCAATCGGAAATTGGTATTTCAACCTAAACGACAATGTAGATTTATTAAAAGATTGGTTAGCGTATTTAGAGAAGAACACATCAACTCGTTCTTATGCAATCAAGGAAATGCGTGAGTTTTTAAAAAAACCAGAGATATATATTAAGCAAGAATACAAAGAGAAAGTTTTATCAATCGCAACTCTACCAAAATACGAATTGATTGATGACAACAAGAACTCGTTCACAATTATATTTGAGAAGTTATCCGACCGTGAGCAGGCTTGCGAGATTTTAAACGACAACAACATCAGGTTCAGAACCGGCAAAACATTAGTACCATTTAGGCTAAGCGGAAACATTAGCTGGGGTGTGCCTGTTCCAGACAAAGATGGTTACAAAGATTTAACTTTCTGGGTTTGGCCTGAAAGCCTTTGGGCACCAATTTCGTTTACCAAAACATACCTTAAAAAGATTGGAAAAGATGATAGCGAATGGAAGAAATACTGGTGCGGAACAGATACAAGCATTTACCAATTCATTGGTGAGGACAACATATATTTCTATGGCCCAGCGCAAAATGCGATTTGGTTAAATCTACAAGACCACAAGCCAAGCATTGAGATTGGAAAAGATGATTTAGCTATCACAACAATGGTTGCGAACAAGCATTCATTATTCCTTGGAAAGAAAGCAAGTTCTAGTTCTGAAATCAAGCCACCAATGGCGAACGACTTATTAAACTACTACACTCCAGACCAATTGCGTTTCCATATGCTTGCAATGAATGTTGGAAACAACAACGCATCATTTATGGCAAAGCCATTCAATCCTGATGCAAAGCCAGAAGATATAGACCCTGTAACAAAAGAATATACCCTACTTACAAATGTTTACAACCGTGCGCTTAGAACTTTATTCTACACTTGGCAAAAAGAATTTGATGGATATATGCCTTATGGCGAAGTGGAAGAATCTTTTATAAAAGAAGCCACTTTAACTATATTAAAAATTGAAAAATTAATGTATGAGCAAAAATTCCATATGGTTATTTACGAGTACGACACTTATATTCGTAACCTAAACAAGTATTTATCCAAGGAGATAAAAGAAGTAACCAATGATGAAGAGCGTTTATCTGTTAAGCAAGCACTTATAAATGGGTTATATATGGCGAAAGTTGCGATGGTGCTTCTACACCCTATTGCACCTTTAGATACTGAGAATTTAGCAAAGGCGTTTGGTGTGAGTGAGGATATTTTCTCTTGGGAAACTATTGATGAGCCGATTTACAAGTTTATTGAGAATCCTGAGCATCACAAGCCTATGTTCCTAGAACCTCGTCAAGACTTCTTTAAGACTAGTCTTAACTAGGTATGCCCGACAAGGCAAGCCTTGACTATGTATGTGCCAGCGATATTTGAAACACAAGCCTAATGTTTGCCTGATAGCAGATTTTCACAACAAGGCAAGCCTTGACTAGGTTTGTGCCAACCATATTTAAAAACTAAGCTTTATTCTTACCCTATAGCAAATTTAACAACAAGGTAAACCTTGACTGTGTATGTGTGAGCGATATTTGAAACACAAGCCTAATGTTTGCTTGATAGCAGATTTTCACAACCAGACAAGTCTGGACTATGTATGTGCCAGCGATATTTGAAGTATAAACTTAACGCTTGCCCAACTAGGCGAGCCTTGACTGTGTTTATACTAATTTCAATTAAAAAACCAACTTTTAGTTTACTCAATAAGGCAAATTAGAAAATAAATTATATCTAGGCAAAATTTAGTAACAATTAAACTTTTAAAGATTATATTAAAAATATAAAAATCCCTACAAAAAATTCAAAAAAAGTAAGGTATTGACTTAAACCATAAATTATGGTATAATCAAGTATCATTTTGAAAAGGTAGGGATTTTATTATGGCTAAAGGTGGTGGATTTCTAAAGAGTTTTACAAGAGTTTGCCTTCCAATCGCTAAATTCGCTTTATTGGGAATTGCTGGTTTAAATGCTTTATCTGGAGTAAACCTAATGTTAGGCGGTTACTGGAAAGCAGCATTATCTCCTATTGCAACAGGTGCAGTTAATTTACTTGGTGCAGGAATCTTAGATGAAATTGAAGATTCAATGGAGAAATAAAACTTAAGTTTTTACATAAAAAGGTTACGAAAATCGTAACCTTTTTCTTTTTATTTACTTTCAAGCAAATTATTCTATACAACCTAAATCTTAGATTTATTTATATTGGTTATATAAATTATTCCAATAATCTTTTTGTGCTTGAGTTAAGTTCATACTCTCGATTGTTGAATTTAATTGAGTTTGGAAAGATTCAACTTGAGTTTTGTATGTAGCAATTAATTGATCTTTAACTTCTTTGATTGCTTTTTTAGCCTCAGCAATTAATTCAGTTTTCTTATCTTCGAATTTCTTAACTTCAGCTTCAAATTTTGCTTTTGCATCAGCAACAGCTTGTTGAGCAGCCTTTTTAGCTTCTGTTAAAGCATCTGGAATTGTATCTAATGCTTTTTCTGCTTTATTCAAAGCTTCTCTTGCAGCATCAACTAATGCACCAAATAAATCATTAACTGTTTGTTCAATAATTTGAATTTGATCATACATTAATCCTTCATATTCTTTTTGTTTTTCGTTGATTAATTGAACTAATTCTTTTTCGCTCATAGCTCTTAATTCTTCTTCAGTTTTATCAACAACTAAAGCTTTAGCAGTTAAAACTAATGCTTCTTTTCTTGCAGCAGCTGAAATTTCATTTAATGTAACAGAAACTTTAACACCAAGGTTATTGAAAACTTCCTTAGTTTTAGCTTCAGCTTTTTCTTGAAGTTTTTTAACCGTATCATCGCTAACACCGTTAACATCGATTTTAACAGTATCACCATTTAATTTAACATGACCGCTAATTGCAGCTTTTTCAATAAAGATTTGAATAGCGCCATCAACATCTTTGCCAACGAAATTAATATCAGCATAGATTGTTCCAGCATCTTCATTTTTGTATGAAACACTAACAACTTTATTATTGTTATCCAAAACAAACTCAACATTTGGATTTATGTTCATACTCATTGTGTTCTCTGGTGTGCTCTTACCGCAAGCAGTTAAAACAAATATGCAAGGTACCACCAAGCAAATAGCCAAAAGCAAACTTACAATTTTCTTTTTCATATTTTTCTCCTTTTTCATTAATACATATATTTTATCAAATCACAAATATAAAGGTCAAATGTATAACGAAAAAATTTTTAAACAATTTTTATAATTTTGTCTAAAAATTAAACGATAAAAATTTTTAAACATTTCACATTTAATCGAATTTTAATTCATTAACCCTCAACCCTTTGATTCAAAATATGTAAACGAGAAATCCAATTAATTTCCAATATTTAGTAAATTCAAATATCAAATTCCCTAAATCTTGGGGATTTTTTATATAAAATAAATAAATTTTAATATTAAATTCTTGACAAATTCATTTTATATGATAAAATAATCTAACTTATTAGATAATGTTAATAAACCGAGAGAAATGAAATATATCATAAATTGTTTGAAGACTCAAAAAATTTGATGGTATTTTATTTTTTCATTAATTACAAAAGATTTTAAAGATAAGAAAGGATAAGGAAAATGATTAAGGATTTTGAGAATATTAGTATAAAGGATTATTCGCCAACTGAATATGCCTATATAAACAGGCAAGCTAAAGAACATAGTGCATCTAAATTTGCGGATTTAGGTACAAAACAACAAGTAATGAAACTGCTTATGGATTATGAGGCTCAAATAAACACGACTCCAAAAACTCAAACCATAGATATTGAAACTAAAGAAAGAGATGAGCTTAGAAAGAAGATAATTCAAGAATATCTTGAAAAATTTGAGGCGGAGAAAAAAGAGAAAAAAGCAACTATAATTATTGGTCAAATTGCTTGCGGAAAAAGCACACTTTCAAATGAGGTTTTGGAAAAAGACAAGGGTATGATTGTGGATAGCGATATAATCAAACAAGGTTCTGGAGATTTCGAAGGCTTAAAAGAAGATTACGATCACGGCAAAGGCGTTTGGGCAATTCACGAAGAAACGAGTTACTTACAAAGAGAAATTTTTAAACAAGCGATTTTGAGAGGAGATAACATTGTTTTACCAAGAGTTGCTAAAAATTTCCATTCATTTATGATGAAAGATTTAATACCTTTAATCAAGAATGGTTATACGGTGGATTTAGCATACATTGATGTTGTGCCAGAATTATCTATGCAAAGAAACTATGAGAGATTTTTGCAAGGAGTTAGAGTTGGAAACCCAAGGCTTGTACCTTTAAAAGTTATGAACGAGATTGATGACAAGCCTTTCAGAACTTTCTGCTCAATTAAGCAAATAAAAAATAGATGTAATCCAGATATTTGCGACAACCTAAAAGCATATAGTTCACAAAAAGATGGAGCTAATAGTTTGGAAGAGATAGACTTAGACACAATGCACGAGAAATTTTATAAATTCGATTGTATGGAGAGATAACAAATGAAAAAAGATATGCACATTCACACCACTTGGTCTGATGGAGATAAAAGCGAAAAAGAAATTTGCAAATTGATTAAAGAAAATAACATTAAAAGATTTGCTATCACCGACCACGACACCATAAACGGAGATAAAGCGTTGTTTGCAAATAAAGAACTAATGGAAGATTTAAAAGCAAACGGAATAAGCGTGGTTTCAGGTATTGAAGTTTCATCAATAAATGATGGAATAAAAATGCACATACTAGGATATGGTTTTGATTTAAATGCCAAAGAAATAAACGAGATGGCCGAAGAATTAACTAGAGCAAGACAACTAAAAAAAGAAAAGTTACTATCTCATTTAAAAGATAATTTTGGTATTGTTTTAAAAGAAGAAAACATAAAAGAATTAGATAAAAACAACACCGTTGGAAAACCTCATATTGCAAAAATATTAATAAAAGAAGGATATGCAGAAAGCGTTAAAGATGCGATTGTTAGATATTTTAAAGATTTTAAACATAAAGATAGCAAGATACCAGCAGAGAGAACAATAAAAAACATTCACGCATCAGGCGGAATAGCAGTTTTGGCTCACCCAAAAGAGATTATGAATGATTACAATTTAAAATATAAAGACATCAAGAAAATTCTTAAGAAATTAGTTGGGTACGGACTAGATGGTATTGAGATTAACCATTCTCTTCACACTCTAAAAGATAGCAAAAAATTCAAATATTTTGCAAAACATTTCCATTTAGTTTGTAGTGAAGGAAGCGACTACCATGGAGAGAGTGTTAAACCAAATGTACATATTGGAGTTTGTAAATATCAACCATATTAAAAATAAAAGCCGAGAGAATAAAACTCTCGTTTTTTTTTGTTCGTAATATTATTTTTGTAGTACCAATGATTTAAGAGCTGGTATTTTTTCAATTAGATATAATTATATTAAAATACTTAGCTTTTTCATATAAATAAGCTTCAAGTTGATTGAGTTTTTGCATATTAAATTTCTTTCTAACTATATTTTTCTCATTTAATTCAACAATTAAATCTAAAGAAATCATCTCATCAATTATTCTTCCAACTGAAGAATATCCAATATTAAAAAATCTTTGAATAGCAGTAAAACTAACATATTCGTTTTTTAACAATAAATCTATTTTTTCTTTTAAATCATCTTCAGTTAAAAAATATTTTGTGGGAATACGCATAAAAACTCCAATAACATTTTATTTGAATTAATTTAACCTAAATTTTAATCTAAATTAATAAGTTCATAATCTTGAGAGCCAACGCCAAGTTCTTCAGCTCTTTTTAAAATTCTAGTACCGTGTCTGCTTTCAATTCTTTCAATTAGATGGTCTTTATGTTCATCATTGCAGTTATAAACCAAATCCACACAAGCCTTATCTATAGCCACTGGGTCGATAGAAGCTAAAATACCAATATCTTTAATGCAAGGGTCTTCAGCAACTGCACAACAATCGCAATCCACAGACATATTACACATAACATTAATATATGCCACCTTACCTTTAAATAGGTCGTTTACAGTGCTAGCAGATTCAGCCATAGCATCAACGAAATCATCTTGCTCGGCTTTCTTTGTCCACATTTCAGATTGCAACTTAGTTTGTCCGCCAGAATGAATCCAACATTTTCCAGCAGATGAAGCACAACCAATTGATAGTTGCTTTAAAGCACCACCAAAACCGCCCATAGGGTGACCTTTGAAGTGAGATAAAACTAGCAAACTATCATAATTTAAAAGATGTTTTCCAACATAATTTGTGGTTATAACCTTTCCGCCTTTAATCTTTAATTCAGCATCGCCTTCGCTATCCATAATATCCACATTAAAATACTTATTCCAACCGTGTTCGCTAATCAACTTTAAATGTTTATCAGTTTCATTTCTTGCACCATTGTAGGCTGTGTTACATTCAACAATTGTGCCATTAAAATTAGATAAAAAATCTTTAAAAAATTCAGGTCTTAAAAAATTTTGGTTACCTTTTTCTCCAGAATGAACTTTAATTGCAATATTACCCTTTAATTGCATATTTAAGGCATCATAAACCTTTTTTAAGCCTTCGCTAGATAAATCTTTAGTAAAATAAACTTTTGATTTCACCACTCTCTCCTTTTCTTGCTATTATATCAAATAATTAAATTATATCAAACAATTTTATTGTTCCTTAAATTTATAGTTTTTAGGCATAAAATATTTAGATAAGTCAACCTTTTCAATTTTTAATAAACCCACTTTATTTTCAAGTTCACCACCATAACCTGTTAAATTACTATTAGTTCCAACCACTCTATGGCAAGGAATAATAATACAAATTGGATTAGCTCCAACAGCACCACCAACGGCTTGATCAGACATTTTATTAATGGCTTTTTTCTTGGCAATTTCATTGGCTATATATTTATAGGTTACCATCTCTCCATAAGGTATTTTATTCATAATATCTATAACCATTTTTCTAAATGGGGTTTGGTTTAGTACTTTATATTTTGGAATAAAATTTGGTTCTTTACCGCTAAAATATATATTCAACCAATTTATAGTTCCATCAAAAATTTTTAAATCTGCTTGCATTAAATCTTTATTATGTTTTCTCATATCTTTCGAACCAATAAAAACTAATCCAGTTAGATATTCGCCATCACTCGTAAGCAAAATATCTCCAAGCATAGATTTATATATTTTCTAATTCAAGCTATCTTGACAAAATCTAATTCTATGTTAAAATACATTAACTTATATGATTAATTAAAAGGTGGAAATTTTATGACATATAATTCAGAGGTGGCTTATATAAGATTAGCCAACAGTTTGAAAACTGAATTACAATCTTTGGTTGATGACAACCCAGAAGAATACAAACGCTTAAGCGATGAAATAGATAAGTTTACTGCAATGGTGGATAACCAATGGGCAACCAGAAAAGCAGGAGAAGTGGTTTTAGAAAACAACTATGCTAAATTAATGAGCCTTCAAACAGAAGTAAACAAAAGCATAATTCAACACTCAGCTTGTTTTGGTGAACAAAAAGTTGGCGATATTTTCTTAGAAGAATGCAATAAATTGCTCTCAAGAGCAAAAACAGAACCGCTTGAAGATATTAATGAAGATTTTAACGAATTGTTTTCTTATCTTAAAGAAAACATTGGTTTTTTCTCGCCAACTCAATATGTTAAACTTGAAAAAGAACTATATAAAGTTCGAACTTATTCCCTAGCCTCTAAAATTTACAACAATCCAAATGATGTTCCTGAAATAATCTCAAGTATTAAGAGAGATGAACAGCCAAATATTTTAGATACCCTAAGAGAAACATTTTCTAAAATTATGCTTTCTAAAGATAGAAAATTTGAAAATCTTCAAAAAGATTTGAAACAATATTTAATATGTTCGGATAACAAAAAAGAAATGCTTTTAAATGATGGCGAATATTGGAACACATTATTTAAGGGTATGCAATTAATGGAAAACCCAGAAACAGAAATTCAAATTGAAGAGCCTAAGCCTCAACCTAAATTAAATCCACCAATAAAAAAAGAGGAAGCCCTTTCCCAAGATTACTTTAATCATCTTTATAGCCAATATGTTCCCGTAAAGCAAAGAGGTTCGTTATTTAAAAAGTTAGCACCATTAGATGATTATATAGGCAAATTACAATTTATTGGCAACATCTCGGATAAAGATAACGATGCAACAATTCGAAAAGCACTTGGAGAAGATAGATTACTTCCAAGCGATATTGCACTTAAATATATTGCTTTAGGTTTAATATTTTCCTATAACGATGCAAACGGAGATATTGTGAGATTAAATTACAAATCTTTGAACGATTCAACAAGCAACCTATTAAAACCATCTTACCCATTTTATGGTATTCGTTCATTTGTTACAAGAAGCGAACCAAACGATAGTTTTTCATTTCTTTCTATAGATAAATCTAATTACAATGATAATGAAAAATTTCGCGGTGAACATACTCACTTTACAGATAACACCTCAAAGGATAATTCTGCACTTCTTTATAAAGATAATTGGGATAGCAGAGATAGACTTCATACTTATCTGGAGGATAAAGAATATAAAATTACAAACGAAGTTCTTGAAGCTATGAGATTTGTTAACAATTTCACTTTTAATTCGCCTATAATTATTGAAATGTTCAACAATTATCTTATCAATAGTAATTTTGAGGACTTTAAAGGACCTCTTGATACCGATACATTATTATATCAAAATCCCGGTGCAAAGAAATATTATCAAATAATAAATGAAAAAGTTGCTAGGCATAAAGATGATGATGCGTATAGCAAATTAACATTAACAGAAATGGCTACAAAAAGAGGTACATATAAAGTTGTTAAAATTGCAGAAAAACCTTATTTATCACCATTTCAAAACGCCACATACAATCTAGGATTAACAAAAGACTCAGAAATCTATCCAGCCAAAGTTTTGAGAGATGTTCAACTTGCCACAATCCAAGATTCAGTTTTTAGAGCTCAAGTTGTTCATAATAATAAAATTGAAGCCACACTTTTACCTAGCCATTTAGCAGGACCTACAACTACAAGATTCTTTACAAACTTAAAACTTCAATTAAACTATGCTAAAGAAGCATATATTAAAAACACACCATATATTATTGAGGTTTGCAAAAAGGCAAATAAGGAAAGAAATAAGCAATATCATACCTCACCAGAAATTTTAGAGGACTTAGAAAAAACTTGGCAAAATTCATATCTTAATCCTTATAACCCAGATAATAAAAATTATAACGAGTATAGCCATACTGAAAATTTAACTAATCACAATTTAGATAACGATAACAAAGAATCAACCAAGACAGAAAAAACAGATAATACCCAATTAGATAAACATTACATAAAATTATCAACTCAAATGACTGATGAATTTATTGGTAATGAAAATGAAAAAGAGATGTAAGTTAAAAAATAAAATTATTCTCTAATTTTATGGATAAAAAATTACAATTATTATACCGCCAAGAAAATAGATAGAAATAATACACGAATAAAACCACAAACTATTAATTGATTAAATGATATGATAAATGAATTCGTGATATAAAAAAGCATTAGTAAATTCTAATGCTTTTTATTTTTAGCCATTGCAAATTTTCATTTTCAATACCTTTCAAAAATGCACGAGTTACATTCATCGTATCGCTTTTATCTTTTTAGGACTTCCATTTAAAACCAATATCTTCATAGTTAAACCTCTTCCCAATAATAAATTTCTTTATTATTCTTTTTTGCATATTCTATTTCTTTTCTTGTTTGATTGCCAATATATCCACCCTTATTGACAACAAATATACCATCACTAATATCAATTCTTTTAAAATGAAGCAATGAAAGTTTTTCTATATCCTCTAAAGTTAGCTTTTCTGGATTAATATCATAAACGCATTGCAAAACGCACCACCCCTTTTCAATTTCCAATTCACTTGCTAAACTTATCATATCTTTAGCAAATCTCATACTTCCGCATATTGTTATAACTTTCATTTTTCTTTCCTCTATTTTTAGTAAAATATAATTTTTAACATAATTTTATATACTTTCTGACAATAAGTATGTATTTTTTGGGTAAAAATACTTAATTTTAACTAATTAACATATTTAATGTAGTATAAAAACAAATACAATTATTATTTGCAAATAATCAATTTATGCAATGCACGAGTTTTCGCCACATAGAGTTGTTTTAAATCTAAACCACTATCACCAAACGAACCACTATTATAAATAATCACAGAATCAAATTCTAACCCCTTAGCCGTTTGAACTGATAACAAAATATTTTTGTTATCATTATAAGAAGAGTTATCTTCGTTAATAACAACTAAGTTTAAGTCTTTTAATTTCTGTTGAGCCTTGGCTAATTCAAGTTCATCTTTACAAATAATTGCAGTGTTGTTGAATTTTATATTTAAAACATCAATCCATTTCTTTATCGTTTCAATATTATGATTGTTCTCAAACTCAACTTGTTCTCCGTGTCTAACCACATTATTTGCTGGTTCTAGACCGAGTTTTACTAAGTCTTTATTTGCTTCCATCATAATCTCAACACTGGTTCTATAACTTCTATTTAAAAATAACATTTTTGTTTCTTCAAAGTTATCCACCACAAAACTCCAATCTTTTATAGCTTCATAATCATAGATCCCTTGAGCAATATCTCCAAAGATAGAGAACTTTGCAAATTTAAACAATTGCTTTAACGCAACAAACATCAACTCGCTTAGGTCTTGAGCCTCATCTATAAAAACACATCTTATTCTATTATAAAATGGAAGCTCAATTAGCCTTGTAATCAAATATAACAAACTAGCATAATCATCATAAGCTATTCGTTTTGATGTGAGATTTTTTAAAGTATATTTTTTTAATATTTGAATTTCCTTATAATCAGAGTATTTTTCTATACTCTTTATAAAGTCTTTATAAATAGATAACACATTAAAATTTGTTTTAATAGTTTTTCTAATATAACCGAAATTGCCAGAATCCATTAATTCTTTAATTGAATTTCTTGTTGAAAAGTCTTTATCAGATTTATCTATATTTAAAATTGCTTTTCTTTTTAATTCGGTTTCGGTTGAAAGTGCAATTCCAAGCCTTTTACAGCCATCATCAATCACCTTTTCAATTGGCTTTTCAATATTAGGTTCGATAAAGAAATTTTTTAAATCCTCTCCATCTAAAAGTTTTACACCTTTCACAATTAAAGGTTTATTCGTTAAATTGCTTATAAAATCCTTTAAAAAACTTTCTAATACAATCATAAAGTTTTTACTATTTTTATAAGACAAATAATCTGTTGAAACTTTTTCTTTTTGAAGACAGCTAAATTGATGATGCTTTGCAAGCAACTCATAATCCGTTTGCAATAAATCATTTACAATTTTATTTAATGAAAAACTATTAGATTTATCCGCCTCTAAATCTACTAATATTGTTGAAATATAATGTAGAAATATTTCATTTGGAGATATTATTAATAAATCGCTTGGGGAAAGTACTTTTTTATAATTGTATATAACATAAGATAATCTATGCAATGCAACAGTAGTTTTTCCAGAGCCTGCAACACCTTGAACAACGAGGTTTTGGTATGGAGAACAACGAATAATATCGTTTTGCTCTTGTTGGATTGTGGCAACAATATTTTTAAGTCTATTATCCGCACTCTGCGTTAAATATGGAATTAAAAATTCATCGTTAGAAATTTTATCATCTAAATCATAGATAGATTCCACATCATCATCTTTACACTTAATTTGTCGTTTTAATTTTAAATCAACCGTATATTCTTTTTCTAAAGATTTATAACTACTGTGCCCAATTCTTCCATTGTAATATAAATCCGCTATAGGTGCACGCCAATCCACAATCTTATTATCGCTAGGGTCTGAAATTTGACCAATACTCACTCTACCTATATAGCCATTAAACTCTTCCCCATCTTCAATATCTTTAAATAATAGTTTTGCAAAATATGGGTCATCTTTATGCCTATTCAATATACCTAATTTTTCATCAATATCATCAATCAAGCGTTCTCTTTCAACATTAAATCCATTATCTGTTTCAATAGGCATATCCAAAGCAATTTCTCTATCTTTTTTTAACTTTAATTTGTATTCTTCGATTGTTTTCTTAAATTTTTTATACTTTTCTTTTTCGTAATCTAAATTTTTATCCATAACACCTCCCTTTATTCTTAACATTTTACATTAAATATAAAAATAAACCAACCGAATCAAAATTATTTTTCAATTTCACAATATGAATTAATTCTCTTTTATTAAAGTAATTACTTCCTCGTTTAAGTAACTTATTCTTTTCATTGGATATAAAATCTAATAAAAATGTAGTATCTCCCACATAGTTTAAATATTTAGCAAAATTATTTTTATTTTAATTTGTTCCATTTGTTGTAAATGAACATTGTACATCAAGTTCTTTTGCTTTCTTCAGTAATATATTAAAACCATCATATAGTAAGACTTCACCACCCCAAAAACTTATCTTATCCGCAACGAAGATTAATAAACGGGTACACATATACAAGTTTTATTTATATATAGATTAACATAACATAGTTATTTCCTATGTGAGTTATTAAATTTTATATATCTATTATACTGATTTTATAAATTCACTATAGCACTTTTTACTCTTGGCATAAAAACATTGTATATATTCACAAGTTCGTTTGCCACCTTTTCTACATCAAGGTCAAAATCGTAATTTGAATAATTTGTTGTATCAAATCGTGGGTCATTTAATCGGCGAGAGCTTGGTTTTTTGTAATACTTTCCAAATCTATTAATTCTTGTTGCCATTTTTTCGTTATTTCTATCCCAAATAAGTTCATAACCAATTTCGTTTTCAATCTCTTTTTTATGCAAATAAAGTTTGTCGTAAATAGTTTTTGCATCTTTATCTCCAAGATACACACAAATATCGTGCAAACAAGCATAACGGTTAACTCTTACATTTACCATAATTTTACTAAATGTCAAATCGTTCATTTTACGAATATCAAAATGTTCACGATTATTTCTATATTTTACAAAGAAATCAGGGTAATTTTCTTTAAAACATTGTGCTAATTTATCAAAGAAATCTCTTCTTATCTTTTCTTCATCTTTCATTTCAGGAACCTCTATTTCTAACTCTGGACATATTTTTTTCAATTTTGAAGAAGGTGTTATACTGTGTGGATTTGTTTGAATATCGTTTAAATCTTCATTTTCTCTGTCGTAAATTTCTATACCACAATCTTCGTAAGCTTTTAGCGGATTTTCACGATGTTTTCTGTATCCTAGTGCGTTTAGTTGTTTGTTTTCATCTTTTGTTATCCAACAAAGTCGTTGCTTTGAAATAAGTTCTTTGATTTTTTCAACATCAAGTTTTCCTTCTTCGCAAAGTTTAAGCAGTTTGGTTTTAAAATCAAAAGCAGTCGTCATATGTTCATCTACAAAATGTTGATGAACAATTATTTTTGTCCCATCATTGGTTCTAACTGAACTTAACCAGCCATAATCTCTTATGTCTTTGCCTGTCAAATCATAAAACTCATTGTAAGCTTTTACACTTGCTAAATGTTTTGGAAATTTTGATAAAACCCACTCATCGTGACTTGCTCTATCAAATATCCACTTGTTCGCAACTGTTGGATTATGAACCATTGCTTGGGTATAATCTAGTAGCATTTTGCACCAAGTATCAAAATCCTCTTCTTTATCTATAATTTTTTTGTTTGTATTCATAATTTTTTTCCTCCTTTTTGTATATGGAATATGTTATAAAAATTCTCAATTAAAACAAGTAAATTATTTTATCATACATTTTTATTCTTAAAATCTCTTATTTTGTTTAATGTTATTTCACATCTGTTCCCACCAAAATACTTAAATAATAAATTCTTTAATATTGGTAATTTTGTTACTTCGTAAAATAGAGTTAATGAAGAACAAAATTTTATTGAATCTATAAATCCCAATATTTCATAGATAGTAAAGTCTTTTAAATTTAACAAAATATTACAACATTCCAAATATCTATCCCACAAAATTTTGTTTTTCGCATATGCCACCGCTTCTTCTATATTTTCAATTCCATAAATATTTGAATATTCACTTTTTCCAAGGCCCTTTAATTGTGGGAATATATACCAAATCCAATGTGTTTCCTTATAACCATTTTTTAATTGTTTGATAACATCACAATAAATTTTATTTTGTGCTTTTATAAACCTTTCCAAATTATATTTATCATTCTCCATCAAAACACCTGTTTATTGTTTCAAATTTGCAAAAGGCAACTGTCCATATTTGTTTTTAAATTCACACAACAATTCTTTTTTTACTTTTTCAGAATATTCACACTTCATATACCATATATGCAAGTTTTCATAATTTTGTATTTGTCCAATTATTCTACCACCGAAGGCAGAAACATTTTTCCCACCCCAAAACTTGAGATGTTCCAAGACTCTTTTGTAAACAGTTTTAGATTCGCTTTTCCCAATATATAGAACATCCGCATCCTTCAACCATCTGTTTTGCAACTCATCAATGGAAACAGCGACTTTTCTATCTCTCCATATCTCTAAATTAGCAGTCTCGTTAAAATCTACTTTTCCAAAATCACTAGGAAGAACAATAATATAAACTCCATAGTAATTTCCTTTGCTCTCGTTCAAATCTCTCAATGTTCCGCCAAATTCAAAATCTCTATCAAAAAATCTTTTAATCATTTTTTAATCTCCTTAAAAAAAACAATCTCCTTGATTTACCTTATATTTTAAGATTAAATCTATCAATTCTCTCAAAAATAAAATCATGTTTTTGTTTTGTAGGCGTTTTGTAAAATGCGTGATACTAGGGGTATTTACTCCTTTTTCTAAGCACCTTTCACACAAACACCATCTCCCATGACAACGATATTTTTTGTAAACGATTTCAAAATCTTCTAATTGCGGTTTACTAAAAATTTCGCCACAACATTTACACTTATATAGTGGCATATAAAATGTTTCAGTTCTCTCCACTATTTTTCTCCAAAACAGTTGTGTTTGTTGGTACACTTACCCCTAGAAGTGGGTAGGACTTCATATAACAACCTTTACCTTTAATTGTAACGATGTCGCACCCATACTCCCTAAGATAACCAATATTGCGAGCAATTGTTTTTCTATCACAAGAAATCCCACAGAATTTGCTAATTTGTTCTGCGATTTTTGTTTGATGCAAAGGACAATTTTCCGAACTTCCATATTTTAATGCATCATAAACATATAATATAATAAGTTTTTTGTGTTTTTTCACTTACACACCTCCACTATTTTAATTATATCATACCACATGGGACAAAAAAGACACAAATAGTTTTAAAAAACTTAAAATAGTCGATTTATCAACGGGTGATATATCGGAAAATTATTTTGTGATTTTATTTCAACAATCTCGCTTTATCAACATTTGTTCAAGCGAAAAAGATTTTTACAAGAAAATTATAAAATTCCCGCATCACACCCATTGTGTATAACGAGAAAACTTTTTTTTAATTTTCTTGCTTCTATTTCAAATATATTACTCCCCAAGTGTTCACCATTTGAACACTCGGGAAATATTTTTATGTAAAAATTTTATCAACTTCAAGAGTTCAGCATTTGAGCTCTTCAAAAAATTTCACAAAAAAATAACCCAATTTATATTGGGTTATTTTAGAGTAAGGCTATTTAGTTTTGTCTTTCTTCATATATCTAAGGACATTTTTTATACAAGAATTAAAGCCGTAAATTAAAAAAGTAAAATTATTTTAAAAAATATTTTCATTAAAATTCTATAATTTAGTATTGCTTTAATTAAAACACTTTCAAAGTTTTTAATACTAACAACAGTTTCTTATTTGCTTATATTTGCCTCTGTTAATAATTTTAGATAAACGAAATATGATATTGTAATATTGCAATTCATTTCCTAAGTTCGTTATTTTTAGAATATTTAAGCATTTGAGATTTGGAAAGTGATTTGCCATACAAGGCCAGTATCAACTAATGTTTTATTTCCTTCTTCGCCTTCTTCTACTAGTATCTTCATATTTAATACAAGGTAGTCACCATATATATTTCCAGAAAGTATAGTTTCTTCTAGGGGAGCACCATTATTGTCTGCAATATAAATTTTTATAGAATCTGCTCCTTCCTCATTATAGGTGTATATATATGGTTGACCTGCTGTAATTAGTTCATCAAAACTGTCTCCACCAAAGGCGCATGTGCCTGATATAGTGTTATTGTCTGCACTTGCTATAGCCGTAGCGGCTGAGCCTGTTTGTGTGTAACTTCCATCACCGTCTTCATCGGTATAACCTAAATTTGCTAATTTTATTGAATTAGTCATATCATAAATTTCGGAATAATTTGATATGTCAACATTGTTTTCGTTTATAACAGCCATATTTACAAATACAGAACTCTTTCCACTGATATTTGATTTTTCTAGAGTATCATCTACTATTATAACATCAACTTTTAATTTGTCATCATAACTTGTTGGATTTAAATGTTCAGCATTAATTAGTGTAGCATTTTCATAATTTTGATAACTATCGTTTACATTTGCACTAGTCAAAATTATTTTGTATTTGCCTGGAACACCATTTTCTATGTTTGTTTTCATATAGGTTGCACTATTGCCGTTTTCATCTAAAACATCCCAAGTGAGTGCTAATCCTTTTGAATTTGTAAGCCAACTGTCAAAGTTTGAGAATTGGTTTAACCACTCAGTTTTTGTGTAAGTTCTGTTTTCGATAGCTAGAGTTGTTTTTGAACAGTCAACTTGCGATGGAATAATTTCAAACTCAGCTTTACAAAGATCATCTGAAATGTTTACATCATAATTTCCTGTTGTACAACTAATTACATATTCTGCTTTGTAGTAACCAACTGCTTTAATATTACTTGCTGATATTGGGGTGTATTCATCATTCTCTTTTGCTTTGTATTGAACATTAATTTGTGAAACTTTAAATTGATCTTTTTGAGCCCCAGTTATTGACACAGAAAGCTCTATAGCTTCTTGTGGCTCGAAAACGATTGTGGCATCTCCAACATTAGCATTGTAGAAGTTTATTCCAACCCATTGTAAATCGGCATCCCCGTTGCCTTCGTAAGTCTTTTTGATAATTTGCCATTCTTTTTCAACTGAAGTGATAATATTAGTAGAGCCTAGAATACATATTTGATAATTTGGGTTAAAGTTGTCATAGTTTAGAGTTGCAACTGTTTTGTAGTAACCTGCATTCTGAAGTGATGCAATATTTTCACTGCCATAATTATTAGCCTCGGTTTGCTTATAGTAAGTTTGTAAGCTTGCAGTAACCTCAGTATTTCCGGTTGCAAATTCAACTTCAACTGGATAAGTTATATCATAAGTTATATCACTTTCTTTATATATGAGAGAATTGTTTCTGTAGAAATACCAATTATGGTCTATATAAATTGTAGCTTTGTTTACAATAACAG
The DNA here is from genome assembly GCA_934772445.1 of uncultured Clostridia bacterium. Taxonomy (GTDB): domain Bacteria; phylum Bacillota; class Clostridia; order Christensenellales; family UBA1242; genus UBA11490. The sequence continues at coordinate 5,480 of CAKVMJ010000019.1, read as the reverse complement.
TTACTTGAATATCTATAGGGTTGTAGTTGTTATAATCTGGAGTGTAAGAAATAGTTTTTGTATAAGTACCTGCTGAAATAGGTTCATTGTCATTACTTCTTAAACCTGAACAGTCTGAATAGCCCAAGTTTTCTTGAAGCCAAGAAACAGAAGTTTGTGTTAAATTAACTGAATTTATAATTGAAGAAAGCGTTAAATTTTCGCTATAACTTACCTCAAAAGTGATATTGTTGACTGTGTCTATGCCCTCATAATTTGGAGTAGTTTTCACAATGGTAAAATATAGATTAATTTCATCTCCAGTAATTTCATCTCCATTCTTATATTTATAATTAGTGCAAATACTTTCTTTGGCTGTTAAAACAATATTTTTAGTTCCAACATCAGTTAAATTGCCATTATTTAAAGTGATATCAAAGTAAGATGAAAGAGTTAAATAATTTGGAGCTAATAATTCTTGCAAAGTAAATGCTGAGCCTGTGTAGGCACAATCATTTTTTGTTAAGGCAATGTCGTTCTTATTAAAATCTAATTGAATTTTATTTATTCTTAAAGTTAAATTTAGTTCTTCTTCATCTGATGTAGTGTATTCATTGCCATTAGTGATAAATTTGTGATTTGAATCTGTTGTGAAATTATAATAATAATCTCCAGCGTTTGTGTACGAATCGTTGTTTGAAACAAAAATATAATTAGCGTTTGATGATAAATTGTATGAGCTTCCATTGTAAGTAACTTCATAAATATTCTTGTTTTCGTTGTTTTGGGTTAAACCTGTACTAACAAGAAAATCTGCAAGAACTATTGGCTTTTTAGTAATTTGCCAATTTATATCAAAAGACCCTGTAATGTTAGCATTATTGGATTCAAGTTTTAAAGTATAATCTCCTGCATTTTTTTGAATTGAACTTTGGCTATCTTGAGCCACTTTAAGATTATTTTCAGTCATAAATGTTTGGATCGCTGAAATAGAAGTGAAATCTATTTCTTCACCAGTATAAACAGGATTTTCAAAACTTGGAGCAGTTAAATCTAATGATTGTTCATCAACTACAACATTATAACTATTTGATTTTGATTGATAGTGTACTGATATTTCATATGTACCTACAGAAACTATGCCTATTGGCAATTTTGAAGTATCTAAAGTAAAATCTGAAACACTTGTTTCACTGTTATCTGAATAATGAGCAATTACCGTAAAGTCACTTTTTGAAATTTGAATTGTTTCACCATAGGTATAATTAAACTGAAAGCCATCATAATGACTATGTGAAATGACATTACTTGTAATACTAGTTAAAGTTTTTGATGGAGAAGAATTTTCTCCACAAGCTGTTAAACAAAATGCTCCTGTTAAAATAAAAGCAAAAGCAAGAATAACACTATAAAATTTCTTTTTCATTTTTCCTTTCCTCCCTTATTATATTACACATTTATCTATGTATTAAATATGTAATTATGTTATCACAAAACAAATAAAAAGTAAAACAAATCGGCAACAATCAATAAAATTGCAAAAAAACATGGTGAGGCCCACTAGAATTTGGCAAGATTTTTGAATATAGTTAACTTGTATAGCAAATATTTATTATTTGTTTTTTCTTTTTTATTGCATAAAGAAAAATATAATTGAATTTATTAAAAAATAATATTACATTTGACATATTTTTATTAAAAGAAAAAGCACTTGAAAATTTCTTCAAGTGCAAATTTTCATTATTCTACAATTTTCCAATAACCAGATTTGTCAGAACTAATTTTAATTTTGTGAATTTTTGTCAAAACTCCAAATTAGCGAGTTAAAGTGGGTATCGTTGCTCTCATTTGCTCCATAGATTATTTCTATAAAAAAACCGATTAAGTTGTATAAGTGGAGCAAGAATTAAGATCTTCTTTGCAACTATGTTTGTATTATAACATATTATTCTCAATTTTGTATAAAAAAATTTTTAAATTTTCAAAGAAAAAATATTGACCAAAAAATCATAATTTTTTTGACAACAGTTTTTTTAAAGTTTTAGATGATTTTAGGCGTTTTTATACGGTAAAAGTGCTTAAAAATAGTGCTTGTTGCAAGTGCTGTCAATATTTGCTTCATAAAAAAGACCGATAGTCAAAAAATCAACTATCGGTCTAATTCTCCCTAAAACTGCCTTTTCAGGTACATGTAGGTACATTTAGGTACATAAATTTTTACTTCTCAAGCCCGATAATGCTCATACAATCTATTATTTCCATAATTATAGCCTATATTTAGTTCTATTGTAACCAATTGGCATTTTCAATTTCTTGCCAAATATCTTTTAATAGTTTTCCGTTTATTTGTGCTTTGTCTCTAAATTCTTCAGAATCTTTGAATAATTTCACAGTTCCTCCATTAAAAATCCATAAGTCTATTGCATCGTTTTGAACACGCGTGACACCATAATTTATTCCTTGATAGGTAAATTTCATTTCACCATAAAAATCAAGACCGCCTATAAAATCATCTAAGTCTGGCAAAAATGTTTTTCCATCAGCGTATAGCTTCTTTGCTTTATTCAACGAAATCAAGTTTGGACACATTACCCTATCTGGAAATTCTTCGTAGTATGCACAATTAACCCAGCCACAATTCGGACATTCATCTCCGCTTCCAATACTATCAACATAGACTTCTGTTCCGCATACATCACATATCTTTTTGTTTATTTTATCATATGGATTGTATTCCATATTTTTCTCCTTTTCCTTTAACAATAATCGATATTTATTTCCCTATTCTCATCATAATTTAATCTAGGAATTTTTTTATTCCAATCCCAAGGATGATCATGAGGAAATTTATGTTCTCCGCCTTTATTAGGATGTTTCCAATCTCTATTCAAAATAGCTCTGCCATCTGGGCCGTACCATCTTTGCTGGACAAGTTCTCCGTTTTCATTAAATAAATCAATTCTTGTGTTTGGTAATCCATCTTTTTTTAAACTTCCTATACTACCAGTTTGAGATATTTTCCCACCGCTTGGTTTACACATTCCCATTATAGCACCTCCTGAGGCAAAAGTTCAAATGTTTTAGAAAGTGTTTTGCCACCATCTCCATATAAAACAAATTTCAATTCTTTTCCATTTAAATTTTCTACTTTAAGCATTGTTTTAAGTTTACTCACAACATTATATTTTGTTTTAATTTTTATATTGTCCAACACCCAATCAATTTTATTAACATCTTCTATAACAACTTGTATTGTTCCTTGATAATTATCAACCTCTATTGATAAGACCTTAGGAGGATTTATCCAATACTTAGGTGGTGAAGATTTCATAAATTCAAATAGTTTTTTCTTATCTTCAAAACTAACTAAATTCCAATCAACACTCTCATAAGGATTTTGTATGTAAGGAATATTTTTCTCTTTTATTGTAGCGTTTTCAAGACCAAATTTTGTTAAATCTGCCTTTATTTTCCATCTATAAATTTTATTTTTCTCTTCAAAATTCATTTCTGATTGCACCAAATGGGTGGCAAATTCTAGTTCACTACAATTATTCACTTTTATATAATGCTGTTTTGCTTCTTCCCCATGGCCTAATCTAACTGAGTTGCGATAATGCTTTACTCCATGACACTTACTACATAGTGCAAGAATATCAACTAGAGTTTGAGTTTTTGTTTCGATATTAAAATTCCAAACTTCGTGAGCATCTAAATCATCTGTTGCAAATCCACAAATTTGACATCTATGATTTGCTCTTTTGTAACAAGCATTTCTAACAATATCCCACTCTTTTTTAGGCAATGTTTTACTAAAGTCATTATTCCAAGCACCCTTTGGTAGCAATTCTATTGTGAGTTTTAAATCTTTCATTATTGCCTCCTAAATTTCAGGGTATAGTTCGCCTGCTAGATATTTCTTTGTATATTCAGCAACCCCCATCTTCTTTATAAGTTCTTCTTTATTAAAAGGGTCAATTGCTTTTATTTTACCTTTCATTTCAGGGAACGGAGTCCCATAACAAATAATCGCAGAAGGTGCTATAATCTCTAACATTTTATTATACCCTAACATAAAGCCATCTTTGTTATCTTCTCTTGTGTAAGTTGAAACTGCAACAACTGAGCCTTTTTCAATTCCATCAAAACAAAACTCCAAACATGGGATTGAACCCCATGATACCGTAGAAATTACTTTCATTCCTTGTTTTTGCCAAAAAGCTCCACACCAACGATTTTTGAACACACTGTCTATTTGTCTTGCGAGTGGCATATCTTTATATGTGCTAAATTCTGGCGTAAGTAAAGCATAATATTGGTCTAATTTTTCAAGCGATTCTTCTGGTTTTTCAAATACACTTTCAAAATTCCAATCGTATGTAAAAAAATGAATTGTTTTACTTTGATTTTCTTCATCATTATGTTTTGTTTTTGTAAAAGCCAGCAATTCAATTTTATCCAAATCAATATCTTGCCTTTTTATTAACGGCATTCCATATTTACCAACGCCTTTAAATTCATTTCTTATAAGTTTTTGTTTTTTCTTTCGTTTTTCTTCTTGGTATTCGTTTTGTGAATTAAATTGATTTTCCATATATTACTCCTTAAAATGCAAAAGGTTGGAGAAACAAAACATTTCTTCAACCTTTTATTTGCATTCTATCATAAGATTTTTCAAAGTCAATGCTTATGTGACACACCTTTTACATTTCAAAATCTCTTTCTTTTCTTTTGCATTTGCGTTCTTACAATTATTCAATTTTACGAAATTGGAGTTGTTGTCACATATTGTACAAAAACTAGACAGCAAGCATTTTGCCCATTTTGTTCATCATATCTGTTTTGTAAGACATCATTGAGTGGGTATATCTTGTAAGAGTTACAACTGGATTTTTATGTCCAAGAATTTCGGATAGAGTCTTTACATCCATTCCCATTTCAATAGCACGAGTGGCGAAAGTATGACGAAGTGAGTGGAAGTTTTTATAACTAACACCAATTTTGCTTAAAACCCTTTCATAAGTCCTTTGATAAGCTCTTGTTCCAACAATTCCACCAATGCGAGTAGATATAACATATTTTGAATTAGATGTTTTCTTAATTTTCTTCAAAATATCTAATAATGCTTTTGGAAGTGGGATAACTCTGCTTGAATTTTTTGTTTTAGGATTATCTATCACAATTCTAGGCACACCATTCTCTTTAATTCTATAACTTGTTTTTGTAATGCTCATAATCCCTGTTTGAAAATCTATATCTTCCCAAGTAAGTGCCAATAGTTCTCCAAGTCTAATTCCAGTATAAAGACAAATCACAATTCCAATGTAATTGCTTTTGCTTGAAGCAAGGCAATACTTTTCAATCTTTTCTTGCTCGTGCTTTTCAAAAGCCGTAACAGGTTTTTCGGTTGGACTTGGCAACTTGATTTTCTTTATTTCATCTCTTTGCACTTTATCTAAAGACTTTGCAAGTGCCATACTACCTTTCAAAACATTCACAAT
>CAKVMJ010000018.1 GCA_934772445.1 uncultured Clostridia bacterium | reverse complement strand
ACAGGAACAATAAATGCAGATTTTGGTTTAGCACCAAACTTTGATGCAGGCGTAACCTTTAATTTCAATGTTGGTGGTAACTCAAAGGGAACAATAGTAACCTCTGTTGATGGTGCAACACCAACAACTGTAAGTTCAAGTACATTGGCAGGTCAAACTCTAGGCGAATATTTAGCCACTCAGCAAACTGCCGAATATTCCACAGGCTGGTTCTTTGATGAAGGGCTATCAAAAGTTGTTTCCGATGATTATCTTTCTCAATCTTTAAATGATTCTTCTCTTATGTCATCTTTATATTGCAAAACTGCATCTATAATTGGATTAAAATTTATATTATCTATTGATGGTAATTCTTATTTAGTTGAAGTAGAGGATAGTTCATCTTTAAGCGGTGAAGTTGTAATACCAAATATGTATAATGAAAAACCAGTTAGTGGGTTTGCTGCTGGAACATATTCCTCTCCGACATTTAAAAGGAATAGAAGTATAACTAGTGTAATATTACCTAATAGTATTAGCAGGATTAGTAGTTTTAATTTTAGAGATTCTGTTGGTATAGTAAGTGTAACAATTCCGGATACGGTAGTAAGTATTGGAGAAAATGCTTTTGGTTATTGTCTGAATTTGTTAAGTGTAACAATTCCGGATACGGTAGTAAGTATTGGAGAAAATGCGTTTTTATGTTGTAGTGGACTAACAAGTATTGCAGTTGCAAGTGGAAATACAAAATATGATAGTCGAAATAATTGTAATGCAATAATAGAAACCGCTAGTAATACATTAATTGCAGGTTGTATGAATACAATTATTCCTAATACGATAACAAGTATAGGAAATTCTGCATTTAATGGTTGTAGTGGATTAACAAGTATAAATATACCAAATAGTGTAACCAGTATAGGAAATTCTGCATTTAATGGTTGTAGTGGATTAACAAAAATATTTATTCCAGCATCAGTTGCAACAATATCAGTATCTAGGTATTACGATTCTCCATTTTACAGGTGTTCTTCTACCCTTAAAATCTATTGCGAAGCAAGTGAAAAACCAAGCGGTTGGGGAACATATTGGAATTACTATGATAATTCCAATCAATTAACAGTCACTTGGGGAGTAACTCGTGCGGAGTTTAATGCACTTTAAAAGATAAATAAATATTATTAATAATAGCAAAAAGGTTTTTAAATTTAAGCCTTTTTGTTATTTTTATAAGATAATTTTCATATTATTTAGTATGAAAAATAAAAAGTTGATATTAATGAGAGCATTTTCCACATTTTTAATAGTTAGTATGTTATTAACAGTATTTTTTGTTGCTAATAATGTTAATGCTGAATACACATTAAATTATGACAATAAAAATGTTATATATAATGGTAATAGAGATTCTAACAAAGTTAGTTTGATGGTTAATGTTTATTGGGGTACGGAATATATACCTAAGATGCTTGAAATATTCAAAAAATACGATGTTAAAACCACATTCTTTGTTGGTGGAACTTGGGCTGAAAAAGAAAAAGATACTTTGCTTCAAATTTATAACGATGGTCACGAAATCGGAAGTCACGGATACTTTCATCTAGACCAAGATAAATTAACTTATGAGCAAAATAGGGAAGAAATATATAATACTCATTCGTTAATAAAAGTTTATTTAGATCTAGATATGCATTTATTTGCGCCACCAAGCGGAGCATTTAATCTTTCAACAATTGAAGCCGCTGAAGATTTAGGATATTCCACGATTATGTGGAGCTTAGATACAATTGATTGGCGTGACCAAAATTCATCACTAATTTATTCAAGGGCAACCAATAAATTAAAGGGTGGAGATTTGGTTTTAATGCATCCAACCAAGTCCACAGTAGAGGCTTTGCCAGCTATTTTGGAGTATATAAAATTAAATAATTTGGTTGCAACAACTGTATCAAATACAATTTCTTAGAAAATTTATGTTTTATATGTAAATAATTTATTTATATATAAAGCATATTTTTATTTTTAAATAAACTTTTGATATGCTATAATTATTCAATAAAGTATTGTTTCTTATTTTAATTTCTTTAAAGTGAAGGTAATATTTTGGCAGTTTATTCAAATCAAAATTCTAATATTCAAAATAAAAAACGAGCTTACCAAAAAAGAGTTGGTATAATTTTTCTTTGCGTTTTTATCCCAATATTTATTAATTTAGTTTTTAATATAATTAAAGTGTTGAACTCACTTTTCTTAGGTGTGTTCGGTTTATCTTTTTATGCTATTAATTTAGCATTTATAGTTCTAGGAATACTTTTAATAATGGGCAAAAATATTGAGTTGCCTAAAATTTCTATTGTTTATGGAGTGTTAGCGTTATCTTGTTTAATTTTAATCCTTCAAGTTTTAACAACCTTGAATATCTCCACAAATTTTGGTGAGTATATTGACTATATTTGGCAAGGTAAGTTAACTTGCGGTGGTGTTTTGTTTGGATTAATAGTTTATCCTTTTTATCTAGCCTTAGACTCAGCCGGAACAGGTGTTTTATTTGCCATACTTTTAGTTGCTTTCTCTGCATTATTTATTGATGTATGCTTTGTAAACTCAAATGCAAATAAGGCTAGGGTTATAACAAAAGATGTTCAAGAAAAAACAAACTTAAAGCAACCTATCCTAGAAGAAGAGCCAAAGGAAGAGGAGAAACCTCAACCTCAAAAGCAATATGATGAAAATATCTTTGTCAAAGATAATGAAAAAGAAGAGAAAATTGGAGTTACCAATGCTGAAAATAGCGATAAAGATAGGGAACGCATTTTAAGTTTATTGGGTTTAAATAAGAAAAAACAAGAAGAAGAAAAAGTTGAACCAGAAGAAGAGAATAAAAACCTATTATATACTAAAAATGATATTTTCAAGTTAAATAACGAGTATGATGAGAAAAAAGAAGAGAAGAAAGGTGATAAGCCTCCAGTATTTATTCATACCGAAGATGAGCTTGATGCAAATCCTACAACATCGTTTGTATTTAATGAAAAACCTCAACCTCAAATGAGTGAAAAAGAAAGGCTTAATAGAGAATTTTTATCTTCTATTAATGGAAGAGCAATTCCAAAGCCAACTCCAGTTCAAAAACCTAAAAATAATGACATATTTGCAAATAAGCCAAATATGAATTTTGATTATAATCCCTATGAGCAAAATGACAAATTTTCAGATGATTTACAAGATTTCTTTGGTAATCCTATGAAAGAATATGGTGCTCCAAACACATTTAATAACCAAAATCCTTTTGCACCGCCTCAAGCATTTAATAGTGATGCGATGATGAATCCAAGTATGGTGGCGAATAACTCAAATCCATATATGAATAATCCTATAAATCAAAATTCACAATTTGGATTTGATAACAATTCGTTTGATAATGGATTTAATCAACCATTTACTCCGCCTAATTTTCAACCACCTAATAATCAACAAAGTTCTTATGTCCCAAATAAGAATAAATTTGGTTATGATGACCAAACTCAACAAGATATAATTTCTTCTATGGGTGAAACGGAAGAAGAGCCAGCATTTAAGAAACCAAATTTTGAAAAATCTAAAGATAAAAATGGGTTTGTTAGCAAATTTGGTTACACAGATGATGCAAAAGATATAACAATAGAAAATGAATTTAAATCTTCAAAAGTTGAGAAGAAAGAAGAGCCTGAAGAAGTTGTAAGACCAGATATTTATGATGAACATCTAACTAAGAAATCTTACAACGAACATAAACAAGAATATATTGATTCTATTGATAAAGTTAATAAAGATTTATCCTCATTTGAGAATAAACCAAAGCAAGATTTCTCTAAACAAAATAGGTTTGATAAGTCTAGCCAGATAACAATTGACCAAGTATCTAAAGAAGAACAAAAGCCAGTTGAAGAAAAGAAAGTTCCAAAATATAAGAAACCACCAGAATATAAACGACCTCCAATTGATTTGCTTGAAATTAGAAAATCTCAGAACGATACAGATGATGCCGATTTAGCAGATAAAGCGAAAGTATTGGAAGAAACTTTAAGCAATTTCAAAATTCCTGCTAAAGTTTGCTCTATTTTAAAAGGACCTGCGTTTACTAGATTTGAAATGCAAATGCCTGCTGGTGTTTCTGTAACAAAAATTACAAACTATATTGATGATATTCAAATGCCGTTGATGTGTTTGGGTAAAATCAAAACTGAAATACCTATTCCGGGTAAAAACGCATTTGGTGTTGAAGTTCCGAATAAAGTTATTGACACAGTTGGGCTTCGTGATATACTAGAATCTAATGCATTTACTAGCAGTAAATCATTGTTAACTTTTGGTTTGGGTAAAGATATTTCTGGTGATTGCTTAGTTGCAAGACTTGAAAAAATGCCTCACTTACTAGTTGCTGGTCAAACTGGTAGTGGTAAGAGTGTGGGCATAAATTCGCTTATTTGTAGTATTTTATATAAGGCAAGTCCACAAGATGTTAAATTTATCTTAGTTGACCCAAAACAAGTTGAATTTACATTCTATAATGGATTACCTCATCTTCTAACAAGAAATGTTATAACTGAAGTTGATAAAGCTATTTCAGCATTTGCTTGGACAATTAACGAAATGGAAAGAAGATATATGAACTTCAAAAACTTTGCAGTTAGAAATATTGAAGAATATAATGAAACCGATGAAGTTAAAAATGGCTTTAACGAAAAAATGCCTTATATAATCATTATAGTTGATGAATTAGCCGATTTAATGACTCAAGCTAAAAAAGACTTAGAAGATAAAATTATGAGATTGGCTGCAAAAGCAAGAGCTGCTGGTATTCACTTAGTGCTTGCAACGCAAAGACCTAGCGTTGATGTTATTACTGGTACAATTAAAGCAAACCTTCCTGCTAGAATTGCGTTTGCTGTTCAAGCACCTCAAGATAGTAAAACTATATTAAATGTTGGTGGTGCAGAGAGATTGCTTGGTAAAGGTGATATGTTATATCAACCATCTGATAGTCCAGATTTAAAGAGAATACAAGGTGCGTTCTTATCTAATGAAGAGATTAAGAAAATTGTTAGTTATATAAAAGAAAATAATGAGGCAGATTTCGATGAGGAAATAGAGAAAGCTATGTTCTCAAAATCTGGTGGTGGGTATGAAGTAAATCAAAATGAAGAGGAATTTGACCCATTATTAAAAGATTCTTTGAGAATAGCAATAAAAACTAATTCTATATCTATTAGTAAGTTGCAAAGAGCGTTTGGTATCGGGTATCCAAGAGCTGGAAAAATTGTCGACCAAATGGAGAGATGCGGTATGATTTCTCCTCCAGATACTAAAAATGTAAGAAGTATTTATGTAACACAACAAGAATTTGAAGAAAGATTTGGCGAGGATTTATAAAAATGAAACTTATGAAAAAAATAGGCTTTGTTGGTTTGGGTTGTGATAAAAATAGAGTTGATTTAGAAAGAATGATTGGCTCTATTTCAAATAATAACTTTATAATATCAAACAACCCAGATGATTGCGATGTTATCATTATAAACACTTGTGCTTTTATTAAGTCAGCTAGAGATGAAAGTGAAGATGCTATTAATGAATATTCAGAGTTAAAAAAACAAGGCAAAATTGAAAAATTAATTGTAACAGGCTGTTACAACGAATTGGGAAAACAAAATTTAAAAGAGATATTTCCTAATGTTGATGCATTTGTATCTATTAAAGATAACTTTCAAATAGCATCAGTGATTGCAAAATTATATAATGAAAAATTGGTTTGCAATGAAAATGATAAATCAAGATTACTAACCACTCCACAATTTGCATATTTGAAAATTAGTGATGGTTGTGATAATTTCTGTTCTTATTGCAAAATACCATATATTCGTGGCAGATATAAAAGTGAGCCATTGCAAGGACTTATTGAAGAAGCTAACAACTTAGCAAACTCTGGCGTTACTGAGCTTATTATTGTGGCTCAAGATGTAACTAGATATGGTTCAGATTTTAAAGATGGCACAACTTTAATAACTTTATTAAAAGAGTTATCTAAAATTGAAAAAATTAAGTGGATTAGGCTTTTATATTGTTACCCAGAGAGTATGACAGATGAATTAATAGATGAAATAGCAAATAATCCTAAAATTTGTAAGTATGTTGATATTCCGCTACAACATATATCTGATAATATATTGAAAGCAATGAATAGAAAAAATTCTTATGAAAAAATAATTGCTTTAATAAAAAAACTTAGAGAAAGAGTTCCAAATATTGCAATTAGAACAACCTTTATTTTAGGTTTTCCAAATGAAACTGAAGGGGATTTTGAACTTCTTAAAAACTTCCTAAAAAAGGAAAAATTAAACAATGTTGGTTTCTTTGCTTATAGCAGGGAGGAAGGTACAAGAGCATATAATTTTGATAACCAAATTCCAGAAGAAATAAAAGAGCAAAGAGTTCAAGAATTGGGAGAAGTACAATATAAAGTTGCAATAAGCAATAATAAAAAATTAGTTGGTAAGGAATTTGAAGTTGTTGTTGATGAGATTATTGATGGTGTTGCGATATGCAGAAGTGAATACCTTGCTCCATTTATAGACTCAGTTATTATAGTTCCAGCAACTGAAAAAACTAAAACTGGTAATTACTACAAGGTAAAAGTAGTTAATTATATAGATTATGATTTAGAAGGAGAATTTATATGAAAAATTTACCAAACAAAATAACTATAGTTAGAATTTGTTTATTGCCCCTAATTATATTTTTCTATTTAGCTGAATTTATCGGTCCTTGGTCTAAATTTGTTGCATTTGCATTATTCTTGATTGCTTGTTTAACTGATATGTTAGATGGTTATATCGCAAGAAAATATGATTTAGTTACAGATTTTGGAAAGTTCTTAGACCCAATTGCGGATAAACTTTTAGCTACAACAGGATTAGTATTATTAATCACAGGCGAAAATCCAATATTCCCAACAATTATTGGTATAATCTTTATGTTTATTATGATTCAAAGAGATTATGTTGTAACTGGTTTAAGACAGTTAGGTCAATTGAAAGGTGTTATAATTCAAGCAGATAAAGTTGCTAAAATTAAGGCTAATTTCTTATATTTCACCTTAAATGCAGGAATGTTTTTAGCATTCTTATTTGAATTAGGTGGATTAACAAGCGATTTTATTGAAATTGCTAGATATGTTATCTATGGCTTTGCCACTCTTACTTGTTGCTTAATTGTATTATCTGAAATTGTTTACCTTATGAATAATGCAAAAGTATTCAAAAATGATGTTCCGCATATTGAAGCAGTGGATAATGAACAAGAACAATGTATTAATTTTAAGAATGAATAAAAAGGAAGAAAATGAAAGTATCTTGTATTAGCATAAATACAAATATATTACTCGGAAAAGAAAATGATATAGTGGGTGAATATCTTTCAAAAAAGTTGCTTGATTCTGGTGTAACCTTTAATAAAAAGATTATCACTCACTCTAGTCCGGAACAAATTAAAGATGCTTTAAACTTTGTTCAAGATAATTTTATATTTATAATAGGAGATAAATCTAGTGTTAAGAATTATAATATAAAAAATATCTTGGCAAGGTTTTTTGGTGCTACTTTTACTCAAAATCAAGATGCTGTGGCAATTATAAATAATTTCTATACAAGCCATAATTTAACACCGCCAATTGAAGCACAAAACGATTATTACTTACCTGTTGGGGCTGAAATTTTAAAATCAAAAACAACAGCTGATATTGGATTTATGTTTACGGCTAATAAAACTTTCTGTTTTTTACCAAATAATCTTGATTTTGTTAAAGAAGTTTATGAGAGTACTCTGCTTTCTTATTTTGTAAAAGAAGTTAGGGCGGTTTATCAAACAACAACCATTAAAACATTTGGTATTGCTGAGAAAGATATTATTTATTTATTGCAAGATTTGTTTAACAATAAATATAAGATATTTGTTTCAACATATCCAAAGAATTTAGAGGTTGAAATCTCGATTAGATATAATAAGAATTTAGATAGAAATATATTGCAAGCTTTTGTGGCAAGAATTTATGATAAATTAAAAAAATATATATATGCCAATGAAGATATAAGCATTTATAAAAATGCTTTTGATCTATTAAAACTTTCTAATAAAAGATTAGCAATATCTGAATCAATTACAAATGGAAATATTATTAATAATTTTTTAACATCTACTAAAGATGCAGACCAAATTCTATCAAAAGGCATTGTTTTAACAAACGTTGAGAGTGCTATAAAAAATCTTGGAATTAATAAAGCAATAATCAATAAAAGCGGATTTGTATCTGTTGATACTGCGTATGAAATGGCAACTAATCTTTTAAATGGTTCCGAAAATGATGTTGTTGTAGTTACCTGTGGGGAATGGATTGGAGAATATACTAGTGCAAACCAATTAGTTTGTTATATAGCTGTTGGCGATATTGATGGTATTCATGTTTATAAGAATACATATTCTGGTGAATATTCAGCTATTATTGATAATATCTCTAAAAGTGCTATGTTTTATTTAATTAAAAAAATTAAGCAAAATGGTTTGTTTTTTAGCCAAACTACTGTATAATAGAATACGAACAAATGTTTCAATTAAAAGGAAGATATTTTATGGATGATGCAAAAAAGAAAGCTTTAGAGCAAGCGATTTTACAAATTGAAAAACAATTTGGTAAAGGCTCTATTATGAAACTTAGTGAAGGAGTTGACCAACAAATTGATGTTATCCCAACTGGTTGCTTAACATTAGATGTTGCTTTAGGAATAGGTGGTGTACCAAGAGGAAGAATTGTTGAAATATATGGACCAGAAAGTTCTGGTAAAACAACTGTTGCGTTGCATATTCTAGCCGAAGCTCAAAAATTAGGCGGTACTGCTGCATTTATTGATGCTGAACACGCTCTAGACCCTAACTATGCTGAAAAATTAGGCGTTAATATTTCAGAATTATATATTAGCCAACCAGATACTGGTGAACAGGCATTAGATATTTGCGAATCTTTAGTTAGAAGTGGTGCTATTGATATTGTTGTTATAGACTCTGTTGCAGCTTTAACTCCAAAAGCCGAAATTGATGGTGAGATGGGCGATAACTTTATCGGTACTCAAGCTAGATTAATGAGCCAAGCTTTAAGAAAATTAACAGCAATTACAAATAAAAGTAAAACTGTTGTAATTTTTATTAACCAATTAAGAGATAAAATTGGTGTTATTTATGGTAGTCCAGAAACAACCACAGGTGGTAAGGCTTTAAAATTCTATTCTAGTATTAGACTAGATGTAAGAAAAGTTGATGTATTAAAAGATGGTAGTGAGATGGTAGGAAATCACACAAAAATTAAAGTAGTTAAAAATAAAATGGCTCCTCCATTTAAAACTGCAGAGTTTGATATAATCTATGGTCAAGGTATTGATAAAATTGGTTGTATTGTTGATGTTGCTGTAAACGCCGATATAATCCAAAAGAGTGGTTCTTGGTATAGTTATAACGATACTAAGATAGGACAAGGTAGAGATAATGTTAAGGCCTATTTAAAAGATAATCCGGAAATTTACGAAGAAATACAAAATAAGGTAAGAGAAGCAATTTCAAATAACCTATAAAGGATAAAATATGAATATTTCATTAATCGCATCAACGCATAAAGATTATGTAGCAAAAAAAGCCGATTTTGATTATTTTAGTGGTCTTTGTGCTGGCGTTTGCTATATGCCAAACGATTTTAAAACATTGTCAAATGAAAATGAGGAAAAAACCATAAAAAGAATGATGATGACAAAGAATAATGGTCATCATAGTGTTTTTGACCATTGCTATATTTCTTTATATTTAGAAAATATTCCAAAAATATTAGCAATGATTATTAATAATGAAAAAATGTATACAACCAGCGAAAAGTCTGGAAGATATACAAAAATGGAATTGCCAGAAGATGAAAAGAAAATCTACGATAAATGGCTTAATATTTTTAAGGAACAGATAGAAAAAACTTACGGAAAAACAAGTTTTTTTACTGATAATAGAATATTAAAATTAGCTCAAGAGAACGCAAGATATATCACATCTATTTTTACGCCAGTTTCAATGGTTTATACTATTTCTTATAGACAATTAAACTACTTATATGGTTTCTTTAAAGATTTTATAAATGAAAAACATAAATCACCATTAAAGCAAAGAATAGCAAAAGAATTAATTGAGTTTTGCAATGAACTAGATAAACTCGGTTATATTGATGATGTTTTGGTGGATAATAACAAACAAAGAACAATTTCTTTATTTGCAAAGAGAAAGAATGTGAAAGATTATTTCGGGGAAGTTTATGTAACATCATATAAAGCAACTCTTTCGCAACTTGCTCAAGCTCAAAGACATAGAACTTTAAATATGAGCATTGTAGAATTATCTAATTTTGAGATTTATATACCAAAAATTATTAGAAAAGATGAAAAATTGGTTGAAGAATGGAAAGCTGATATTTTATCTTTAAAGAATAATTTTCCTCAAGCTCAACTTTATAAAGTAATAGAGAAAGGAACTTTTGATAATTTTATTTTAAAATCAAAAGAAAGATTATGTTCATTTGCTCAATTGGAAATTCACGAACAAACTTATAAAACAATGCAAAAGTATGCAAAGTTCTTAAAAAAGAATGATGTTAAATTATATAATGAAATTTTAAAATATAATAAAACTTCAAGATGTCAATTTCCAAACTTCAAATGTTCTTCTCCTTGTGGATTTCCTCAAGGAATAAAATGTGATAGATTAATATAAAGATAAAAGACAACTGCTTATAGTAGTTGCCTTTTTGCTTTTAATTCCATAGAAAACTTGATTGGTTAGATTTAATTTTATAGTAATCTTCTTTATTGTTGTATAATTTAATTTTATTGCTAATAAACTCCTTTTTATTGCCACATATTGAATATTTTATATAAACATTTATTTGATCATTAAAATTAATTGCATTATATTTTTTCTTAATGTTTCCATTAGAATTTATAATTTCATCTAATGATTGCTCTTCTCCTTCTGAATAAACACATATTTTATAATCTACAAAATCATCTGCATCGAAATCAATGATTAATTGATTATTTTCGATACTTGCAGAAAAGTTTTTAATTTTATAATCGTTAAAGTTTTTGCTAATTTCTGTAGGTAAAAACCTTTTTGAAAATAATTCTTTTTGAATATATCTTTCTGGCGTTTTAGATGATGCTAATTCAATCTTATTGTTTTCGTAAGATTTTGTATCAATCTCAACTTCTTTAACAGAATTAGGTACTTTAAAATCTCTAGGAGGGCTATCCTTATATAATTCTTTAAAAGTATCTCTTATTAAAGCTGTCGCAAATGTTCCGCCGTTGTTTGTACTTTCCAATCTATCTTCGTTTTTCATTGTATAATTTCCGAGCCATACACCCATTGTTTTATTCGATGTATATGCAATGCTTATTGCATCACTATTATAATTAGTACCATCAACAGCCACAGTTCCAGTTTTTCCAGCAATTTCAAAAGGTAGATTTGATAATTTTTTACTTGTTCCATCTTTTACGCCACTAATTAATAAGTCTGTCATAAGATAAGCAGTATCATCATTCATAACTTTTTCATAACTTTTGTTGTGTTTATAAACAACTAAACCATCAGCATTTCGTATTTCTTTTATAAATGTTGATTTGATAAAGTTGCCATCATTTGTATAGGGTAGATATGAATTTGTTAATTGTTGTAGTGTTATACCATCTGTAAAACCGCCAAGTGTTATAGCATAATTGTTATCAATGTTAGAGAATTGTATTCCGGCTTTTTCTGCAAATGTTTTACAATTATCTAATCCAACTTTTTCCGCAACCTTAATAGCTGGAATATTTAAGCTTTTACTAACTGCTTCACGAATACTTACATAACCATGAAAGCCACCAACATTATTTGGTTTGTAGCCATTTATATTAATTTCCTTATCTAATATTTTTGTAGCAGGTGATATTAAACCTTCATCTAACGCTGGAGCATATACCAAAATTGGTTTTATAGCACTTCCGGGTTGTCTTTTTATATTGCTAAGTTCAAAATCACTTCTTCCGCAGAATGCTTCCACACCACCAGTTTCATTGTTTAAAATAATTGCCATACCGCTAGGTATTTTGCCATAATTGTTTTTCTGGTAATAACTATCATCATTGATAAGTTTTTGCAACTCATTGTTTTCTTGTGTGTTTTTATAAGTATAAATTTTAAACTTTTGTAACTCGTTGTAATCTAAATTTAGTAGATTTTTAGCTTCTTCTAATGCAAGTTTTTCATATAGATTTGTGTTTTTGTTATTTTTAACTTCTTCTTTACTTATATTTAATTCAATTGACAAACTAATAGCTTCATCATAATCTTCTTTGGATATTCTATTGTCTTTTAACATTTCTTTTAATACCAGATTTCTTCTATCTAAACATAAATTATAATTTTTGTATGGTGAATATTTAGAAGGGGCTTTTATGATACCTGCAAGCATTGCGCTTTCTGCTAAAGTTAAATCTTTAGGCTCTTTATTAAAATAATTATTTGATGCTTCTTTTATTCCATAAGAGTTATTACCAAAATAAATCAAATTTAAGTAGTATTCTAAAATTTCATCTTTTGTTAATTGTTTTTCCATTTTCTGAGTAATTATGATTTCTTTTATTTTTCTTTTTAATGTTTTTTCGCTAGAAAGGTGAGTATTTTTTATTAATTGTTGACTAATTGTAGAAGCACCTTCCTTAAAAGAATGAGAAACTAAATTGTTTATTGTTGCTTTTATCATTCTTTTTAAATTTATACCATTATGTTTGTAGAAATTTTTATCCTCAATTGAAATAAATGCTTGTAGGGTTAATGGATTAATTTCATCTAATTTCACATAAGAAGTATTATCTATTTCAATCAAATTGTTATCATTATCATACAGATTAAAATTTATTGTGTTTATTGGATTTGTTATTTTTGAAATATTAAAAGCAATCTCCTCTCTATTTTTATAGATATCAGAAAAAAATAATAACGCTAAGATTGAGATTATTAAAATACAAAACAATAGTATGTAAGCTATAATTTTTAAAGTTTTTTTCATCTAAACACCGAAATAATCAAATTTATATCATTATTATGCCTATAAAACCTTGAAATTATGTTAAAAATTTAGTATAATATAGAGATTTATGACATAAAAAGGAAGAGGTATGAGATGCATACAAGGAAGTATTTAATCAAAACATATGGTTGTCAAATGAATATTCATGAGAGTGAAAAAATTGCAGGAATCTTAAAAGAAATGAATTTCTGTAAAGAAGCAGAGAGTGAGGAAGATGCAGATATTATAGTTTTTAATACCTGTTGTATTCGTGATGGTGCGGAACAAAAGATTTTTTCTCATATAGGAGCTTTGAAAAAACTAAAAAAGAAGAATCCAAAGCTAATTATTTGTGTTACTGGTTGTTTAGCTCAAGCAGATGGAAAGATAGATGATATTGAAATTAAATTTCCATTTGTTGATATTGCTATCGGAACATATAATTTAAGTTACTTTGGCGATTATCTTATGAGATTCTTGGAAGATGGTATTCCAACTTATGATGTTTGGCCAGAAGATTTAAGACTTCATAAGAAGGTTACACCTTTGAGGAGTCAAGGTACAAATGCGTGGGTTAATATAAGTTATGGTTGTGATAACTATTGCACTTATTGTATTGTTCCTTATGTTAGGGGTAGGGAAAGAAGTAGAAGTGTTCAAGATATTGTTGATGAAGTTAGATGTTTAGCTGAAGGTGGATATAGATATATAACTTTATTAGGTCAAAATGTTAATAGTTATGGAAATGATATTGATGATCCAGATGTAAATTTCGCAACACTTTTAAAAAAGGTTTCAGAAATTGAAGGTGACTTCAAAATTAGATTTATGACAAATCATCCAAAAGATTTAACCGATGATGTTATTGAAGAAGTTGCAACAAATGATAAAATTTGTAAAGTTATTCATTTGCCTGTTCAAAGTGGTAATAATAGAATTTTAAAATTAATGAACAGAAAATATACAAGAGAGAAATATCTTGAAATAATAGATAAAATTAGAAAAAGAATTCCTAACTGTACTATTACAACAGATATAATTGTAGGTTTCCCAACAGAAACTGATGAAGAATATATGGATACATATAATTTAGTAAAAGAAGTTAGGTTTGATGGTATTTTTGCATTCAAATATTCAAAGAGAACAGGAACTCCAGCAGAAAAAATGGATGGTCAAATTCCAGAATTGGTAAAAAGACAAAGAGTTAATGATTTATTAGCTTTGGAAAGATCTATTATCAGACAAGATTTAAGAAAAATGGTAAGACAAAAACTTGATGCTGTTTTTGATTATTCCGATGCTGAAAAGAATGAAAGTTATTTCAAATTAGATAATAACAAAACAGTAACTGTTCCATATTCTGAATATTATAATACCGATAGTTTTCATAAAATCAAAATTATGAAAGCAGTAAATAATAGAATTTATGGTTTAATAAGGGATTAAGGCGGTTAGAGTATGGCATTATCACAAATGATGAAGCATTATTTAGATACAAAGAATAAATATCAAGATACTATATTATTATATAGGCTTGGTGATTTTTATGAATTATTTTTTGAAGATGCCGAAGTTTGTAGTAGAGAATTAGGATTAACATTAACAGGAAAAGATTGTGGCTTAGAGCAAAGAGCACCTATGTGCGGTATGCCTGCTAAATCTATAGATGCTTATGTGGCTAAATTAATAGAGAAAGGTTATAAAGTTGCAATTTGTGAGCAACTTTCTGATCCTGTTAAAAATAGTAAAACTTTAGTTGAAAGAGATGTTGTAAGAGTAATAACTCCGGGGACAATAATTGAAAGTAATATGCTAGATGATAAAAGCAATAATTATATTGCTTCTGTTTGCAAAGACCAAAATAATATTGGTGCTTCAGTTATTGATATATCAACTGGAGATTTCTTTGTTACTGAATTCACTGAAAACAATACTATTACAAAGTTAAATGATTTTTTAGTTATGTTAGCTCCAAAAGAAATAATTTGTAATAATGAAGCTAAAGAAGATTTAAAGAACCTATTTTGCATTCAAGCACAGATTATTCCTGTTTTTACTCAGTATAATGAATCTTCTTTTGAATTTAAAACTGCTTATAATTCATTGCTTCACCAATTTCAATGTACATCTTTAGCAAAATTTGGTTGCAATAATAAGCACTATGCATTACAGAGTGCTGGAGCGTTAATAGATTATTTAAATGATACACAAAAGCGTAATTTATCTCATATAAACAAACTTCAATATATGTACACTGAAGAATATATGCAGATTGATGCTAACACTAGAAGAAATCTTGAATTAACTGCAACATTAAAAGATGGTAAAAGAAAGGGCTCTTTATTATGGATTTTAGATAAAACAAAAACCTCTATGGGTGCTAGAATGTTGAAATCTTTTATCGAAAGTCCATTAAATAACGATACAAAGATTAATGCCAGACTTAAAGGCGTTGAAGAATTAGTTAAAAATATAATAAAAAGAGAAAATATTAAAGAATATCTATTTAAAATATACGATTTAGAGAGATTAACTGGTAAAGTTGCTTACGGAAACATTACTCCTAAAGATTGTTT
This sequence comes from uncultured Clostridia bacterium, assembly GCA_934772445.1. GTDB lineage: Bacteria > Bacillota > Clostridia > Christensenellales > UBA1242 > UBA11490. The sequence goes on along the minus strand of CAKVMJ010000018.1, from coordinate 15,585 downwards.
GGCGTTAAAAGTAACTCTTTCTATTATTCCTGAATTAAAACAAGAATTAGTGTCGTTTAATTCATCTATTTTAAAAAAGATAAATGATGATTTATTGGATTTTCAAGAAATAACAGACTTACTAGAAAATTCTATAGCGGAAGATTGTTCTAGTGTATTGAAAGATGGTGGATTTATTAAACACGGCTTTAATAAGGAATTAGATGATTATGCTAATATTTCCAAAGTTGGTCGTAAATGGATTGTTGAACTTGAAGCTAAAGAACGAGAAGCCACAGGTATTAAAAATTTAAAAATTAGTTATAATAAAGTATTTGGTTACTATATAGAGGTTTCAAATGGTCAAAAACAATTAGTTCCATATAGATATCAAAGAAAACAAACATTAACAAATGGTGAGAGATTTATTACTGATGAATTAAAACAAATGGAAGATAAAATCTTAAATGCGGATGATAGAAAATTAGAACTTGAACAAGAGTTATTTAAGCAAATTCGTATGGAATTATCTAAACATATTGAAGATTTCCAGAAAACAGCAAAAGCTTTATCTCTTCTTGATGTTCTTTGTTCATTTGCCACAGTTAGTGTTGAGAAAAATTATGTAAAACCTATTATTAATAAAAATGTAAACGAAATAGAAATTGTTGAAGGCAGACATCCAGTTGTTGAGTCTTTAAGTAATAATGATTTTGTTTCGAATGATACATTCCTAAATAATACAGATAAAAGAACTATGATTATAACTGGCCCGAATATGGCAGGTAAGAGTACTTATATGAGGCAAGTTGCAATAATAACATTGATGGCTCATATTGGTTGTTTTGTACCAGCAACAAGCGCTAAAATTTGTTTAACTGATAAAATTTTTACAAGAATTGGTGCTAGTGATGATTTACTTGTTGGACAAAGTACATTTATGGTTGAAATGCTTGAAGTTAGCAATATCTTAAAAAATGCAACAAGTAGAAGTTTAATCATTCTTGATGAGGTTGGTAGAGGAACTAGTACTTTTGATGGATTGAGTATTGCTTGGAGTGTTATGGATTATATTTCAAAAACTCTAACAGCAAAAACTTTATTTGCAACGCATTTTCACGAATTAACCGAATTGGAGGGAATTTTAGAAGGCGTAAAAAACTATCAAGTGGCAGTAAAAGAATTTAATAATAGCGTAATATTTATGCACAAGATAGTTAGAGGTGGGGCAAATAAATCATTTGGTATTGAAGTTGCATCGTTAGCAGATTTACCAGAAGAGATTATTTCTAGAGCGAGAGAAATTTTACACGCATTAGAGCAAAACGCTCTTAATCAAAGTTCATCTACTTTTGAAGTGTTAAATGCAACTAATCAAGAGAATTTAAACAAAATGAAACAATCAACAAATCAAATAATCTCTATTTTGGAAGATGTAAACACTGATAATTTAACACCACTTAATGCTTTTGATTTGATTTTACAATTAAAGTCGTATTTAAAAAAGGATTAAAAAAATGTCAAAAATCAATATATTAGATAAATCAATATATAATTTAATATCTGCTGGTGAAGTTGTTGAAAGACCTTGTAGCGTTGTTAAAGAATTAGTTGAAAACTCAATAGATGCTGGAGCAAATAATATTTCTATTGAAATAATTAATGGTGGAATTTCAAAAATCAGAGTTTCAGATAATGGATCTGGTTTCGAAAGGGAAGATTTGAAAAAAGCATTCTTACCACATAGTACTAGTAAGATAACAACAGCATCAGATCTTAATAATATTGCCACATTTGGTTTTAGAGGTGAGGCACTTTGTTCAATTGCAACAGTTTCCAAAACAACATTAACTTCTAAAACAAAAGATAGTGATGGAAATATGATCCAAGCAATTGGTGGCGAAATATCTGATATTACTCCAGCTGGATGCGTTAATGGAACAACGATAATGGTTGAAAATTTATTCTTTAATGTTCCAGCTAGAGCAAAGTTTTTAAAGAAACCTAAGCTTGAGGAAAGCGAAATTACCAATTATGTTTCCAGATTAATTTTATCTAATCCTAGTATTTCATTTAAATATATTGCAGATGGGAAGTTGATTTATCAATCAACTGGTAATGGTTTATTCGAAGCGATTTATGCTATCTATGGAAAATCCGTAATAGATAATTTAATTGAAATAAAAGCAGAAACTGATAACGCTTCAATTGAAGGGTATATTGGTAAACCAACATTCTCAAAACCTAATAGAACATATCAAACGCTATCAGTAAATAATAGATATGTATTAAATCAACAGTTATCTGTGGCAGTATCAAAAGCTTATGAAAACTTTTTAATGAAAGGACAATTTCCTTTTTATGTTTTAAATTTAAATGTGCCTTACGATTCTGTTGATGTGAATGTTCATCCAAATAAATTAGAAGTTAGATTTGAAGATTCTTCAAAAATTTTCGGATTTATTCTTAATACAATATCAGATAAATTATTTAATACAACAACTATAAAACAGATAAATTCTTATACAGAAACAGATACACCAATTACTAGAGAATTACATTCATATAAGAGCGATTTTGGAAGTAATTATATAGTTGGTGACAATAATCCAGAGGAAAATGCCACAATTATTGAACAACCTAAAGAAATTGATTTATCTGATAATGAAGTAATACAAGAAAAAAATGATAATTTTGATAAATTATTATATGAAAACAGAAAGTCTTTAGCTAAATTTTTATCCAATGATATTTCAGCAGAAACTGTTAATTCTGATGAGGGATTTTCCCAAGATTTGGCATATAATTTTACAGTCAAACAATCAATTCAACAACAAGAAATGAAAGATATTTCAGATGAAAAGATTTTTAAAGATGATATAAAGATTGTAGGTGTAATTTTTAACACATATATTTTAGCTCAGTGTAAAGATTCATTATATATGATTGATCAACACGCTGGTCACGAACGAATTTTATTCGATAAATTTATGAAAGAGATTGAGGAGAAAGAGATTTCTTCCCAAATGTTGTTAGTACCATATATTTTGGAATTAACGATAACTGATTATACTTTTATAAAAGAAAACTTAAATCAATTAAAGTTCTTAGGATTTGATTTGGAAAATTTCGGTTCTAATTCTTTTAAGGTTAATACAGTTCCATTACTTTTAAAAGATATATCATTAAAAGATTTCTTTGATTTAATTTTAAAAGATTCAAACTCACAATTTACATCTAAAAATTCAGAATTTATAAGAGATTATATTGCAAAATGTGCGTGTAAAAGTGCAGTTAAAGCAAATGATGTTTTATCTAAAGGTGAAATTGAAATTCTTGTAGATAAATTAAAAGAAACAAAAACTTTATTATGTCCTCACGGTAGACCAATTATTATTGAAATTACGCAAAAAGAAATTGAAAAATGGTTTAAAAGGATTGTATAGTAATGAATAATTTCAATTCAATTATAATTCTAGGTCCAACTGGAAGTGGTAAAACCGAACTTTCTATAAATTTAGCAAAAGAATTAGATGGTGAAATAATCAATGCAGATAGTATGCAAATCTATAAAGAACTTAATATAGGTACTGCAAAACCATCAGTTCTAGAAATGCAAGGAATTCCTCATCATTTATTTGATTTTTTAGAACCATCCGCAAGGTATTCAGTTAGCGAATATAGGAAAGATGCTTTGAAAGTTTTTAATGATTTATTAAAAAGAAAAAAGACACCTATCATAATAGGTGGTACTGGATTTTATATTGATTCATTGTTAAATAACTTTTCTTATGGTAACTCAAAAGCAGATATGAACATTCGTAAAAAATATGAAGATATTTTGGAAAAAGAAGGCAAAGAATATCTATATGACTTACTAAAAGAATGTGATTCTACTAGTGCTAATCGAATTCATATAAATGATACAAAACGGGTTATTAGAGCTTTAGAGATATTTGAATTATCAAAGATTGAAAAATCTGAACATATAAAGATTGATAATGAAAATAAAGTTGAAAATAATATTGTAAAACCATTAATTATTGGATTAAATTATAATAGAGAAGAGTTATATGAGAGGATTAATCGTAGAGTTGATATAATGGTTAAAAAAGGTCTTATAGATGAAGCCAAGATGTTATATTCAAAATATGGAAACAATGATTACCAATCACTTCAAGCAATAGGATATAAAGAATTATTTGAGAGTTTTGAAAATAAGATAACACTTGATGAAGCAATAGAAAATATAAAACAAAGCTCAAGAAGATATGCAAAACGACAAATAACTTGGTTTAAAAGAAATAAAGATATTATTTGGTTTAATAAGTCTGAAATTTCACAAGATGAGATTTTAAAACAAATATTAGTTGAATATGAAAAACATTAAGAAAATTAATCTTAATGTTTTTTGTTTTATATGTATTAGAATTTTCTTACCAATCCGATTACTTTACCAAGAATTTCAACATGATCTGTATAAATAGGTAACATTGTATCATTTTCCGGCTGTAATCTATAGTGACCATCTTCTTTATAGAAGCGTTTTACTGTTGCCATACCATCAATCATTGCTGCAACTATTTCTCCGTTATTTGCAGTAGATTGTTGTCTTAAAACAACTTGGTCACCATTATAAATACCAGCATTAATCATACTTTCACCACTAATTGTTAACATAAATAAATCTTCGCCTCTAAACATATTAGGGGAAACCATAAAGTATTCTTCACAATTTTCAACAGCTAGAATTGGTTCACCAGCTGTAATTTTACCAAGAATTGGAATTGCAATCAAATTTGATGGATCTATTTTTTGCATAAAATCTGAATTTTTAGTGTTAATTACTTCAATAGCACGGTTTTTATTTGCACTTTTCTTTAGCAATCCTTCTTCTTGTAATCTATCCAAATAATATGAAACAGTACTTATACTTTTATAATCCAATGCCTTCTTCATTTCTCTCATTGTAGGAGGATAACCATTCGTTTTTACATAATCATTAATAAAATTTAATAATTTTTCAGTTTTATCATTACATTTTTTCATAAGATTCTCCAATTAATCTCTCATTTAATGATTAAATAATAACAAACAAACTAGAAAAAGTCAAACATTTGTTCGAAAAAGTTCTAAAATTTAATCTTCTCTTAGTTTTACTTTAGTTGCTGCAGTTCTTCTTATATCTTCAGAAATTGCTGCATAGTGTTTTCGTGTTGTATTTACATCTTTATGTCCTAATACATCCGCCACCACATAAATATCGTTTGTTTCTCTATATAAGTTTGTACCAAATGTACTCCTTAGTTTATGGGGAGTTATATGTTTTAAAGGCGTAATTAATTCACTATACTTTTTAACCAACTTTTCAACTGCGCGAACACTTATTCTTTTGTTTTGTATGCTTAAAAACAATGCTTGTTCATTAGGATAATATGTTTTAACTTCCACACGCTCTTGAAGATATCTTTTTAACGCGTCAGCAACTTCATCGTTAAAATATAAGATAACACTACTTCCGCCTTTTCTAGTTACTTTAAAAGCGTTCTGGTCAAAATAAATATCGTTTATATTTAATCCCACACATTCTGAAATACGAATTCCTGTACCTAAAAATAATGATAACATTGCATAATCTCTTAATTTGGTATGTTTGTGATAACTCTGTTGTCTTTCGGTTAATTTACAGCCATCTTCTGATAAATTTAATAAATTAACTACTTCATCTATTTCTAATCGGGTAATAGGTTGTTCATGAACTTTTGGTGCTTCAACCTTATCTGCAACATTACTATTAATTAGATTTTTTCTAAAAAAATACTTAAACATACTTCTAACACTAGATAACTTTCTGCTTCTAGCACGCTCACCATTTTTTTGTATTTTATTAGAATTATCTCTGTAAAGATTTAGGTAAGACATATACATTTCTAAATGAGAAGATGTAATCTTGTCTAAATCTTGATATGTAAGTGAATCTAGTTTTCTTCCTTGAAATTCATTTGTATCAGAAATTAAGAACTCCAAAAAGATTTTTATATCTCTAACATAGCCAAGTCTTGTTAAAGGTGTGGTTCTTCCTTCAATACCTCTAACAAATTCAGAGCAGAATTCTGGCAATTCTAATAAAAGTTCTCTAATCTTTAAAACATTACTATTATCTCTTGCTTCAAAATAAGTTTCATTCTTTTTCATATAATTTTTCCCATTTTTAAGTCTATAATTATTATATAATTTTAATTTATTTAAGTAAAGAATTTTACTAAACTTTTAAATTAGAGTGACTAATAAAAAAAATTATGTTATCATATATTTGAAAATATAAAACTTAATAAGGTGAATAATGCTAAAAATAAATGAATTAAAAACGAAAAGAGTTAAACCAAAAGTTGAAGAGATTGTTAATAAAACAAGGGAATTAATGGAAAGTGCGATTGTTGCATTCTTCAAAGATAAATCACTATTTAATATTTCTGAAGATTTATTATTATATGAGCAAGATGATTATACATTAAAAACAAATACATTTGAAGACATTACTCATATATTTTATCTAGAAATTAATCAACCAAACAATTTTAAAGAAAATTTTATAAAGAAAAATAAAAATGTTCCAGAATTATATTTATCATTACAGAAAATAAAAGAAGGGATATTTCAAAGTTTTATACAAACATTCTCGGACAATAGTCTTATATTTATGGATAAATATTCGATTAATGTGAATTCAAATTATCTTATAAATGAAAATGAAAGTAAAAATTATTATTTTAAATTAATACCTTGCATCACTTATAAAAATAAAGATAATATCAGTGGTGTTAAATATTACACAGATGATTTTAGAGAAGTAAATATAGAATATCCTATAAATTTAGAAGATAATTTTTATAATAAGAATAAAAAAACTTCTGGTGCGTATTTAGATGCAGTTTTAATATTTAAAAATATATTTTCCAAACAGAATAGAACTTTGATTTTACCAACAGAGATATTTGAAACGATTTTATATAATGTACCGAATGAGCTATATAGCACAAATTTTTCTAAAAGTGTTTTACAAATCATCAATTATCTTAGGAATAAAAATATTAGAGATTATAAAACAATTGATGAGCAAGATTTGGCATTTATCTCAAGTTTTAGAAGTATGTCGCCAATCTACGCAAAGAAAGTAATTTCTATTATATCCGATTATATAAAATCTAATATTTAGATATTATTTTTAATAATACTACGCAATATGCAATATTATAAAAACAGCTTTATGAAGGCTGTTTTTCTATACTATGCAAAAATGAGTAGTATTTTGCATTAATTGAATACTATTCAAATTTAAATAGCGTAAATAGTAAATTTATATAAAAATTTTTAATGTAAAATCAATTTAATAGGGATAAAAGCAAATAATTTTTAAGATTAAAATAATTTTAAAATTTACCCCTCTTTTTTGGCTATGTGTTCGTAAAAGTTGTCTTTTGCGAATAGTTTAAATATCCTCTTATTTATCAAAATTTAAGTAAAATAGCCATAATTTGTAATAATTTCTTTTAACCCCTAACCTTTTTATTTGCATAGGTTTAATTATAAATAAGAGTAATTTATATAATATATATTAAATTTTAATTCAGCTGATAATTTTCTAAATATGAAACAATACACTAAGTTTACAGTTCTTTAATAATTTAGATTTATATGATATTTTTGTAAGTAAACCTTTAAATAAATATAGATTTTAGTGTATATTTATGCATACCACCTACCCTAACGAAAAAGGAGCAATATATCTGAGTAATATTTCAGATTCTTCCTAGCTTCATCGTAATTGGGCATTACAGATTCTATCACCCTATAGAATTTCTTTGAATGATTAAATTCAACTAAATGACTTAACTCGTGAATTAAAACATAGTCTATAATTTTATGAGGTAACATAATTAATCTAAAGTTTATTTTTATATTACCTTTTGTATCGCAACTTCCCCATCTATTCTTTGTATTTGATATTTTAAAAGAATTGTAATCAAGTTGCATTAAATTTGCTAAGTATTCTAGTCTCTCAGCCAAAATAGATTTTGCTGTTTGCATATACCATTTAGCAATTTTAAAGAGTAATTCACTCTCATCTAACCCTTTTGGACATAATAAACAAGAGGTTGTTAATTCAACCTTTTTAATTCCATTCATCTCATATTTAAGATATTGTTTTCCTAAAAAAAGCATTTTGTTATATGTAAGAATATCTTTATGATCTTCTTGTTTCTTTAGAATTTCATTTCTTTTTGTTTCGATCCAATTTGACTTTTCGTTAACAAAATTAATTATGTTATCCATACTTAATCTTTTTGGAGCGTGAACAATAACTTCACCTTTTTGAGTTATTGTTATTGATAGGCTTCGCCTATTTGTTTTTATAATAGCATCTGGTTTTATCATAATTTATATTATATCACCTAGTTTACTATAAAATCAAACAAATAAATAATTGCAAATACGAAAGATTACAATAAAAAACAAATTTTGCATACTATTATGCGAAAAATATGCATAACAATAAAAAATCACTATATATTCACTTAATTATTTAATTTGCATAGCAATTTATTTGACATTTCTCCATAAATTTTATACTATTTATATAGAATGTAATGGGAGATGGAATTAAATGGCAAGAAGAAGTAAACGACCTGCAAGTAGAGGCTCAGTAAATAATATAATACTAGAAGTTCTTTCAACTAAAGATATGTATGGCTATGATATTATCAAAGAAGTTGAAAATGCAACAGATGGTAAGGTTGTTTTAAAGCAACCTAGTCTTTATTCAAGTTTGTCAAGGTTTGAAACTAAAGGCTTTGTTACCTCTTATTGGGAAGATAGCGCAATTGGTGGTAGAAGACATTATTATTCCCTAACTCCAACTGGTAGAGAATATTACGAAAATGTTGTAAACAAATCAAAATCATCATCAGATAATGTTGAAGAAGATGAAGATGAAAATGTTTACATAGATGAGAACGAAGATGAAAACTCAAATGAACAACCAGAAGCAGAAGAATATGAAATAGATAATGAAGAGCAAACCCCTTCTTATAATGATTATAAATTTGATTTAAAGAATGAAGTTGATAAACTTCTTGAAACTGATAAAGCTAACAATATAGAAGCTGATGATGAGAATACTAAAGAACTTGAAACTATAATTCAAACCACGGATAGAAGTAATATTAAACCAGTAGCTTATAAAAAAATAATAAAACCTAGTTCCAATGAGCCACAAGCAACTCAAGAGGAAATAATTGAAAATGAACCAGAGAACGAAGATATTTTTAATGAAGATAAAAATCAACAAAATATTGATGATATAAAAACTGCAAGAGAACAATTGAATGAGATTTATAATTCTATAGTTAAAAACAAAAATAAGAATTCACAAGCAAACAATGAATTATTCCCTAAGAGTGAATCACCTAAGCATACCCCTCTTACCTTGCTAGAACAACAAAAAAGAAAAGAATCTATGGAAATTCTTTATGGTAACAAAGATAGTATTGTAAAACCTTCTGAAATTCTTCCTAAACAGAAATTATATCAACAAGAAGAAAAAGAAAATAAAAATGTTATTGAAACAAACGATTATAAGAAATTAATTGAGATTGTTGATAAAAAGAACCTAGAAAACGAAAACAAAATACCAGAACCAGTTAAACCAGCTGAACCAGTAAAATCAAAGAAGAAGTTCGTGGTAGATGAATTTGGTATTATGAAAATAGCTGAGGATGTTCCGGTAAAAAAAGAACAGAAAATTTTTGATAATGTTGGTTATCGTACAAACAACACAGGTCATAATGTTATTGAATATAAAGAACCTATAAATAAGTCACCTGCTCAAACAGAAGCTGAAATTAAAAATATAAAAGAACAAAGTGAATTTAATTTTGACCAAGTTTCACTTTCAAATGAAATGACAGATGAAGAGCGAGCAGAACGCCAAAAAAGATTTAATGAAAGATTTGAACATTTACAACAAGAAAAGATTGAACAACGAAAAAATGATAATGTTGATTTAAAAAATATTCTTGGAGATTTATATTATGATGAGGAAACAGAAAATGATAAACCTCATTCAACATTTCATAATAGAAATGCGAGATTGTTTTCCGATGTTCAAAGATCAGATGAAGAAACTGATTTAGAAGCAAATGTAGATGAAGCAGAAGATGTAGAACCGGAACGAGTGGTTAGCAATCCTCAAATTAAACTTGAGGACAATTCCATTTTAAATATACAAAAAGAATTGATTAATAAAGGTGTTGAATTTAATACTTATTCATCACGAGTTAAAACAAAAGATACAGATTTTTATTTGGTAAACAAATTAAAAATGGCTCTAGGATTTATTCTAATGGCTTTAATGATAGTTGAAACAACTGTATTCCTGGTATTATCAGAAAAATACCTACCACAATTAGAAAATAATAAATCTATATTTATAATTGCTTATGTGTTATCTATCTTTATTCCGTTATTAATGATTTTACCTTGTATATTCTCCCCTAATAAGAGAAAGTTAAATAATTTTAGATTATCGTATTCGTTTTTATTCGGTGTATTTGCATTTATTTTAATTTGTATTCTAACCTATGCAATAAACACTCTATTAGGATTTACATTGGAAAATATTGAATATTATCTAACATCTTTATTAATACCAGCAATTTTATCATTGAATTTTATAATAATGCCGTTCTTTTATAAATTATTGCTTAACTCTAAAAGATTTTATTAAAACCTTTATTTCTTGTATTAAATTTTTCTTTTTCTTCTTTAAGATTAACATAAAGATAATACCAGAAATTATTGCAATTACTATCAATAATATCATTACTAAGATATTGTCCTTAAGTCCATTAAAGAAACCACCACCAAAGTAACATAAAAATATTACACCGATTGGTCTTGTTAATGTTGATACCTTAAAAAAATCTTTAAAAGATAAACTAGATACGCCTGATACCATACAAAGAACATCATCAGGAAAAAACGGAAAAATGAAAGCTATGGCTAAAAATAATTTTTCTTTACCTGAAATTAACTTTATAAAATAATCTAATTTATCTTTTCCAATCATCCAAGAAACAAATTTTTTACCAAATGTTTTACCTATTCCAAAAGCAATGTATGAACCTAATAAAACACCTATACTACAAAATAATGAGCATAATGCGGGTCCATAGATTAAAGTTCCAACTAAAACAATAATTACTGAAGGTATTGGAACACATACTACTTGAGAAATTTGTATAAATATAAACACTATAATTCCGAGTGGACCAATTGACAAAACCAAGTTCTTAATCTCAGTTGGAGATGATAGAAATTTAAAAGCATCATATTTATTACCAAGATAATAAATTAGAATTGCTAACAACCCTATTATATTTGCCATAAAGAACAATTTATAAAATTGTGATCCTTTGGCAAAAAGAACTGATGTTAAAAACGAAAAAACGAAACTAAGAACACAGATTAAGTTTTGAAGAAAGATGGAGTTTATAAGTTTGAAATGAAATGTCAAAAAAATAAATATCAAAATTGGTATTAAGTAGTTTATTATATTAAAAATTAACAGTTTTAAATCAGTTTTTCTTTTCATTTGAAATATTATATTATTAAAATAAAATAAAAATACTAACTTTATAAGGAGTAAGTTTTGGCAAACACAATTGTTGAAGTAAAAAATGTAACAAAGTATTTTGATGGCAGGCCTGCGGTCAACAATGTATCATTCACTATTAGCGAAGGTGAAATTTTGGGTCTTTTAGGGCCAAAAGCCTCTGGAAAAACTGCAATGATGCGTTTAATTTGTGGCTTGACCAGAATTAGCGAAGGAGATATTTTAATTGATGGAAAATCTATAAAGTCTGATTATAAAGAGGCTGTTTCTAAAATAGGAGTTTTGATAGGCTCACCTAAACTCTTTGGATATATGACTTGTTATGGAAATCTTAGATATTTTTCAAATTTTTATGATGGCATAACAGAAAAAGATATAAACGACTATGCACGACTTTTAGGTTTCGAACAATATCTAAATAAATTAGTTAGTTTTTGCCCTAAAGAAGTTAAACAAAAATTAAGTATTGCAATTACAATCATACATCACCCTAAACTATTGATTATTGATGACCCATTTTTAGACCTTGATGCTAAAGAAATAAGTAGTATGTCTGCACTCCTTAAACTTTTAGCAGAAAAAGAAAAGATGTCCTTACTTATTTCAAGTAGAATGCTTGGTGAAATGGAAAAATTATGCAACACTATTGGTGTGTTTAATAATGGTAATATGGTTGAATTAAAAACTATGGTTGAACTTTTGCAAGGTAGCGAAAATTCACAAAAATTAAAATTCACAGTCGATTACCCTAATTTTGCAGGAAAAGTGGTAGCAAATGAATTAAAATATAAAGTTAATCTAGCTGGAAATTCTATTTTGGTTTATACCCCGAAAGATAATCTAGCAAAAATTAACTCCCTACTCCAAAAATATAATATAACAATATTTAAAATTGAAATTGTAACAAAAACATTAGAACAGATTTTTGCAGAAATACTAGAACGAAAAGCTTTAAACAAAAATTGGATTTCTTAAAAAATAAAAGAGGTAATAAAAATGTTTAGAATGTTTACAAACGAACTTAATAGGCTCTTAAGAATGCCTTTAACAATAATTATGGGCATACTTATGTTAATTGGAGTTGGAATTTCTAGTTTCTTTTATTCACCTCAAATTATTAAAGAAGAGAATGTCTGGAAGGATAAAAGCTCGAGTGAAATATATAATGAATTTACCAATAATACGAATTACAAACCAACATATGATAGAATGATTGAAGAATCTGTTTCTATTTTAAATTATTTTTCTGTATTAAATGGCAGAACTTCTGAAACTAGCAAAAGTTTAAATTCTGTATTTGAAAAATATAATATTTTACGGCAAGAAATACCAAATGGTGATTCTGCAACATTGTATGAAAAATATCTTGCGTTTAAAAAAGCGTTACAAGATTTTAAATCGGCTTTATTGAATTTTGATGTTATAAACGATATTCCCTATATTAATTTTATAAATGTTCAAAGTGAAGAATATAAAAATAGTCTTGATAAACTAACTCAACTTATAACTCAATGTGATTACTACGATAAAAGATTTGATGATAAGGCAGAAGCTTCAAATGCACTTTGCAATTATTACCAATCAAATAGACTTGAAGATGAATTGAAAAATTTAAATTTATCAGCTATGGGATTTTTAGATATTACAATTGATTCGATGGTTAATAAAATTATAAAAGCTTATAATGATTACATAACTTATATAGACACCCTACCTAATGCCAGTTCTTTTCAAGATGGTAGCATTGCAAATTCTAAGAGAACTCTATTACAAGAATTAGTTTATGGCTCAAAGAGTTTCACAAAATTATTGGGATATATGGTTGATTCACCTTATCTATCAATTTATTCTAATAAGCAGTTGATAGTACAACTACAGACCAATTTGGATTTAACTTATAAAGCAATAAATATTCCATCGCAAAATAGAACTATGTATTCTTCTCATAGAAATGCTGTTATGTCATTAAAAGCAATTAATTTGGTTGAAACTTTAAATGAATTTAGAGATAATTATGTTTTAATTCTTCCAGAGCAAAGCGTTGTTGAAGAAATTGGAGAGCTAATTAATAATGATGTATTGGCTAGTAGAAACAAATTATCCAATAATATAGTTGCACAACAAAATTCATCATCTTCTAGTGCTATAATCGATTATATAAGCAACTATAAAGATTTAGCAAATATGGCTTATAAACTAGTTATTTATGAGTCAGTACTTAGTACATTTTCTGTTTTTGATTCCACTAAAACAACGCAATTTTATGGCGAAAACTTAGAAAATTTTAATGAGTATGAATACAGAACAATGTCAACTCTATATAAATATTTAATTAAAAATGAGGAATATCCTTCAAATTATTCATTCCCTTACCAATTCAACTTTGCAACTAGCGAAAAATCAGCACTGGATTTTACAGTTTATGGATTAAGAATTGCATTAATGCTTACTATTATAGCAATGGTGACTTTCTCGATTATATTACTTCCTAGAGAATGGGAAAATAGAACTATCCGATTAACACTATCAAAACCGATAAGCAGGAGAAGTATTTTCTTTGGAAAATTATTTGCAGTGTTTGTTATTGGTATAATATATTTAACACTATCTTTGATATTCCTTTTAACCGTTTCCTCAATTGCTGGCTATACATTTATTAATACTAAAATTATATCAGTTATAAATGCTAAAAAAGTTGTAAAGATATCACCTTTAGTAAATATATTAATAATTTATTTGTGCGAAATAATCGAGTTGCTATTTGTTATTTCCTTAAGCTTTATGATTTCTTCATTCTTTAGAAGAAGTTATCTTGCAATAATAGTAAATAGTATTTCAATTGCATTATTATATTTATTAAATTGGATAACTAATGCTAATATTTGGTGTTCATTCCTACCAAACACAAACATTAATTTCTATAAATATTTTATGGTCGCACCACGCACTTCCACTAATATCTTTACTCAACTATTTAGTTCAGTAGTTGTTTCAAATATGAATATGTGGTTGAGTCTATTAATTTATATTTCATATATAGGAATATTCTATATTATTTCAAATGCAGTATTAAAATGTAGAGACTTTTAGAAAAAATCACCTAAGTTTAGGTGATTTTTTAATATAAATTAAAATTTTTCTAGGCTTTATTAAATTAAGCATAGTAATACTAATTTATATCTATAACTTTTGTTTTGTTATATTTAGCTATCTCCCCTGTAGCCAATTTATCACAAATGTTATTATATTTATTGTCAGCGTGACCTTTAACTTTTACCCATTTAACTTTATGTTTAGCAAGTTCATTTAAAAGTTCTTGCCATAACTCAGCATTTTTAACGGGTTTTTTATTTGCAGTTTTCCAACCGTTTAGTTGCCAATTTGTTATCCAACCCTCACTAAAAGCATTCATTGTATATGCACTATCAGTATAAATAGTGATGTCACACGCCTCTTTTAGCCTTTTAAGCCCTTCTATTACGGCTGTAATCTCCATTTGATTGTTGGTCGTTAAATTATTCACACCGCTAAATTCTTTGATATAATCGCCATATATAAGAACAACGCCCCAACCACCAACGCCAGGGTTTCCGGAACAAGCTCCATCTGTATATAATTCTACTTTTTTCATATTACATATTGTATCAATTAAATATGAATTTAACAAATAAAAATCCTAAATAATTTAAATTACAATTATATTTTCTTTAAAAAGTTAGATAATAAAAAATAATACAAATAAAAATAGAGAGTTAATTCTAGTTTTTGATATTTTTCATATCTATATTAAAAATTGCGTAATTATAGTTGACAAAAATATAATTTTATCTTATACTATGTGAGTTATTTGGCAAGTACTTAGGGGAGTGGCTCAATGGTAGAGTAGCGGTCTCCAAAACCGTAGGTTGGGGGTTCGAGTCCTCTCTCCCCTG
>CAKVMJ010000017.1 GCA_934772445.1 uncultured Clostridia bacterium | reverse complement strand
TGTTATTATGCTTATATAATAATATAATGGAGATTACTATGATAAAATTACCAGATAATCCTGCACAAGGACTAACAAAAGAAGCTGATATAAGGCTTGCAAAAATAAATATTTTAAAAGAAAATGGAATTAATCCATACGCACCTAAATTTGATATAACTCATTCTTTAAAAGATGCAAGAGATTTACCTATGGGTACAAAAGTTGCAATCGCTGGAAGAATGACTTTTAGAAGAATGTTTGGTAAATTTTCTTTTATTCAATTATCTGATATTTACGCAAGAATTCAAGTAAGTTTGAGTGTAAATGAAATTAATGAAGAAGATTATAAATTCTTCAAAAACTATATAGATAGTGGAGATTATGTTGGAATTAAAGGTGAGCTATACCAAACTCAAACAGGGGAAATTACAGTTAGAGCGTTTGAATTTAAGCTTTTAAGTAAGGCTATGCTTCCATTACCAGAAAAATATCACGGTGTTACAGATGTTGAAATTAAATATCGTCAAAGATATTTGGATTTAATAAGTAATGATGATTCTAAGCATACATTCATTACTCGTAGTAACATAATTAACCATATAAGACAATTCTTGGTTAGAAACGATTTCTTGGAAGTTGAAACTCCAATTTTGCAATCTGTTGCTTGCGGTGCTGCAGCAAAACCATTCAAAACAAAGCATAACGCATTAGATAAAGAATATAACTTAAGAATCTCTCCAGAAACTTATTTAAAACAAGTTATTGCTGGTGGAATTCCAAGAGTATTTGAGATTGCCAAAAACTTTAGAAATGAAGGTATGGATGCAATGCATCTTCAAGAATTTACTATGCTTGAATGGTATGCAAGTTATTGGGATTTCAGAAGGAATATTGAATTTGTTACATTGTTATTAAAAGAACTAGTTCAAACTCATTGTGGTGGATTAGAAATTGAATATCAAGGTATTAAATTAAATTTCGATGGCGAATGGAAGAAAGTTGATTATATTGCCACATTAAATGATTTATTAAAAACAGATATTCTATCTTATGATAATGTTGATGATTTAAAAGAATATGTTAAAAAGTTAAATATTTTCAATAATAAAGAAATTGATGAAATCATAAGCTTGGGTGCATTGTTTGATTATATGTATAAGAGAAAAATTAGAAACGAAATTGTTCAACCAACAATTGTTTATAATTATCCAAATCTTGTACCATTGGCTCGTCCTAGTGATGAAAATCCAAAAACTATTGAAATGTTCCAAGTACTAGTTGCGGGAGCTGAAATTGTTAAAGCTTATAGCGAATTAGTTGACCCAATCATTCAAAGAAAGGGCTTTGAAGAGCAAATGAAGAATAAAATGAAAGGTGATGAAGAAGCTTTTGAATTAGATGAAGATTTCTTACTTGCTATGGAACACGGTATGCCTCCAATGAGCGGACTTGGTCTTGGAATAGATAGATTGGTTGCAATCTTATGTAATCAACCAACACTTAGGGATATAATCTTATTCCCAAATATGAAATAATGGATAATATAGGAGAAAATAATGAGCGTATTTTTTACAGATAGCAATAGTGAATTATGGTACACAGAAGTTGAAAAACTAGGTATTGAATATATAAGTATGCCTTACACTTTAGAAGGCGAAGAATTTGGTTATGATTTAGGAAAAACACATAATTTTGAAAAATTCTATAGCAAGATTAGAAAAGGAATTGTTCCTATAACAAGTGCTTTAAATCCTCAAAATTATGTTGAGATTTTTGAACCATTCCTAAAAATGGGCGAGGATATAATTTATGTTGCATTCTCAAGTAAACTTAGCGGTACTTTTGAATTTATGCAACAAGCAATTAGTGTTTTGAAAGAAAAATATCCAGAAAGAAAAATTACTTATGTTGACACATTGAGCATTTCTTTAGGTGCTGGAATAATTGCTTATGAAGCAGCCTTAATGCATAAGAAGGGTGCAACTGATGAAGAAATAGTTAAATTCGTTGAAGAATTTAGAGAAGAAGTTGGCTGTTTCTTTATGGTTGATGACTTAATGTATTTAAAGAAAGGTGGCAGAATTTCCACTGCTAGTGCTGTTATTGGCTCAATGCTTGGTATAAAACCAATAATTTGTGTTAATGATGAAGGTAACCTAGTTAAGATGGATAAAGTGGCTGGTAGAAAGAAAGCTATTCAATATCTTGCCGAACTTGTTAGAAATACAGGTAAAAATGTTGCAGATTATCCAATCGGAATTTTATATGCTGATTGTGAAGAAGATGCAAAGCTTTTAAAAGAAAAAGTTCAAGCAATTGTTGGAAAAGAAGCAAAGATTTGGTGTCAACCAGTTGGCCCAACTGTTGGAACTCATTGCGGTCCGGGAACATTAGGTATTGCATTCCACGCAAAACATAGAATGCCAAATTAATAAGTTAAATTTAGTGAGAAAATTTGATGAATGATGAATTAAAAGTTACAGATGAAATTAATATAATTTTGCAAAATGCTGGTACAGTTGCATTAAAATATGGCACTTTTCAGATTGGAACTGAACATTTATTATATGGTGTAACAACTGTTGATTGTACGGCAAGCCGAGTTTTAAAATCGTTTGCTGTAACTCAAAGCGAGTTGGATAATATCTTCACAAAAAACTTCTCCAAAAATAAATCAACTATATTAAAAAATAAAATAGAGTTAACTCCACAATGTAAAGAAATTTTTATGATTGCGAGCCAGTTTGCAAATCAAATAGGCAAAGATTCTATAACTCCAGAACATTTGCTTATTTCGATTTTGCATACAACAAACTCTTTTGCTGTAACAATTTTGAAAAAGAATTTTAGAGTTAATATAAGTGAATTAAAAGCAAATTTAATGCAGCTAATTAAGTCTGAAGCAATAACTCAAAATCAAGATAATATAAATCAAGTTGTTACTAATAATCTAGCGAATGAAATTAATGGAAAAGTGGAACAAAATTCAAGTGTTTCGGATTTGCCCGAAGAATTAAAAGATATGGGTATAGATTTAACCGCAAAAGCAAGAAGCGGTAAGATAGACCCAATTATAGGCAGAAACGAAGAAATTGAAAGAATGATTGAAATTTTGTGCCGTAAAACAAAGAATAACCCAATTTTAATTGGTGATGCTGGCGTAGGTAAGAGTGCGGTAGTTGAAGGTTTAGCGCTTGCTATCGTTAATAATAGAGTTCCATCAATATTGCAAAATAAGATGATATTTTCCTTGGAAATAAGCGGACTTATGTCTGGTACGAAATTTAGAGGCGTATTGGAAGAGAAGATGCGTGATTTAATTCGTACTGTTACTTCAAGAAACGATATAATCGTGTTTATTGATGAAATCCATACTCTTATGCAAGCAGGTGGAGATAAGGGAGAAATTAATCCTGTTGATATTTTAAAACCATATTTATCGAGGGGAGAAATGCAAACCATTGGTGCAACCACAATTGATGAATATAGAAAGTTCATCGAGAAAGATAAAGCAATGGAGAGAAGATTTCAACCAATTGTTATTAATCCTCCTTCTGTGGAAGATACAATTAAGATATTGAAAGGATTAAGACCAACCTTTGAAAGATATCACGGTGTTACAATAACCGATGAAGCAATCGTTTCAGCTGTTAATTTGAGTGATAGGTATATCCCAGATAGAAACTTGCCTGATAAAGCGATAGACTTAATTGATGAAGCAAGTTCTAGGGCAAGAGTTTTTGGATTGAAAAAGCCAGAAGAGATTGTTCAAATTGAAGAGAAGATTGATAGAGCAGAAGAAGTTAAAAAAGAAGCTTTAAAATATGAAGATTATTCTAAAGCTGGCGAAATGCGTGAGAAAATTATGCAATTGCTAGAGGAAAAAAATAATCTTATTGCAAAATTTCAAGCAAATAGCGAAACGGCTAAAAATGTAATTTCTGAAGAAAATATTAGTGAGATTGTTAGTAGTTGGACTGGTATTCCAGTAAATAAATTAACAAGCGATGAAAGAGAAAAGTTGCTTAATTTAGAGAATGAACTTCATAAACGAGTAATTGGTCAAGATGAAGCTGTAAATGCTGTTGCAAAAGCCATAAGAAGGGCTAGAATTGGTCTTAAAGATAAGAATAGACCAATTGGTAGTTTTATGTTTTTAGGGCAAACAGGTGTTGGTAAAACCGAACTTTGCAAAGCCTTGGCTGAGAGTTTGTTTGATAATAGTGATGCGTTGATAAGGCTTGATATGAGCGAGTTTATGGAAAAGCATACTGTTAGCAAACTTATAGGTTCGCCCCCAGGATATGTTGGCTATGAAGAGGCTGGGCAACTAACAGAAAAGGTAAGAAGAAAGCCTTATAGCGTGGTTTTATTTGATGAAATTGAAAAAGCTCACCCAGATATATTTAATTTGTTATTACAAGTTTTAGATGATGGAAGGCTTACAGATGGTCAAGGAAGGCTTATAAACTTTAAAAATACAGTTATTATATTTACAAGTAATGTTGGTGTTTCGGCGTTGCCTAAAGGCAGTAATGCAGTTGCGTATGCATATCTATCTGAAGAAGAACAAATGCAATATTTTGAAGGTATGAAGAAGATTTTGACAAACGAATTTAGGCAATTCTTTAAACCAGAATTTGTTAATAGAATAGATACAGTTACAGTTTTCCATCCATTGAATATGGAGCAGTTGGCTCAAATAACTAAAATATTTATAAGTAAGTTGAATAGTAAGTTAAAAGAACAAAGCATTTCTTTAAAAGTTACAGAAAGTGCACTTGGCTATTTGATTGAAAATGGTTATGATAGCGAGATGGGTGCTAGACCATTAAGAAGATTAATCGAGCAACAATTAGAAGATAGAATAGCGGAAGATATATTGATGGGTAGAGTTTTGCCGGGCAATACTGTGTTAATATCCGCAATGAATGGTTATTTGAATTTTAATGTTGAATAAAAAAGCTTAAATTTCTAAGCTTTTTTCTTTAAAATCCACTTTTTATATTTGGGATTAATTTAATGGTTTGTTATAATATAATTGTAATATAATAATATTACAAGTTTGAAAATGGAGGAAAACTTATATGAAAATTAAATATGTGGCAAAGAACTATAAAATTTCTGACAGATTTAAAGAGGTTCTAGAAAAGAAATTGGAAAAATTAAATAAATATTTTCCAAAAGATTGTGATGCTAAAGTTAATTGCACAGAACAAAATGATATTGAAAAATTAGAAATAACTCTTAATTCAGATAATATGTTTGTTAGAGGTGAAGTTTCAAGCGAAAATATGTATAATAATATTGATACTGTTCTACCAAAGATTGAAAGACAAATTATTAAGTATTCTAATAGAAATAAAGTTAAAGGTGCTAAAGATTATAGCGGAGAATTGGAATTCTTGGAAGAATTACCAGTTGTTGAGAAAGAACAAATTGTTAAGGTTAAGAAATTTGATTTAGACCCATTAACAATTGAAGATGCAAAATTTAATTTAGAGGCTTTAGGCCATTCATTCTATATTTTCTTAAATGCAGAAACAGGCAAAGTTTCAGTTTTATATAAAAGACAATTTGGCGACCTTGGCTTAATTGAAGTTAATTATTAATATTTAAAAGCACTATCTTAGGATAGTGCTTTTTGTATTATAAAATGATAAATATTAATAGGTGCGACTTATTTTAATAATCATTTATAAATATATTTTGATTATACCTTATTTATCAAATTTAAAAAACTTGTTAGTCTTAAATTTGTTTAATAAAAATAAATTTATAAATTTTGTAACTTTTTTAATTTTTGTTGATATAATATTAAAAAATTCAATAAAAATATGCTATTATATTAAATATGAAGGATATAATTCAAGTTTTGTGTAAGTTAAGCAATTCAAAGTTTAGAAGTTCTTTTCATCTAAAAGTTAAAGATTTTGAATACATTGATAAAAAAGGGATTGATACAATTGAATCCCACGCTTACGATTTCGTAATCAAACATCTTAAGGATATTTCAAAATTTAACGATGGAAAGCAAACACCGATGAAAGGGCATCCAGTATTTATAGCTCAACACGCAACAGCAACCTGTTGCCGTAATTGTTTAAAAAAGTGGCATTTTATTGAAGAAACACATATTTTAACTGAAAATGAGTGCAATTATATTGTAGATATTATAATGGAGTGGATAAAAATTGAAATAAAACAATTTAAAGGAGAAAAATAATGGATAGAAGAAGGTTTATTGATGTAGAGAATCAGAGAATTTTATTAGCAAAGATTGAAGGATCTGAACAGGAACAGGATTTAACAGAAAAACCAACTTGTGGAGGTTTTGCTAGAATACATCATTTTAAAAGACTAATAAAAGATTGGATAAATGACCCATTACCAATTGATCCTGCAAATAAATATTTTGGTTTACCATATAATGAACCTCAAATTAATGTGCAAGTTTTTCAATTGCCAATTTGCAATATGAATTGTTGGTATTGTTTTGTGCCTGATAACTTAAAAAATTTAAGTGATAAAAATTCTAAATGGTTTTCAATGAGTGAAATTGTTGATCGTTTAGAGGTGCAGTGTAAAGGTAAAACAGTTATAGATTTATCTGGAGGAAATCCTGAATTAACACCAGAGTGGCCTTTATGGTTAGCTAGAGAGTTAAAAAAAAGAAGTCTTGATAAAAAATATTACATTTGGTCTGATGATACTTTATCGACAGAAAATATGTTTACCTACCTTAGTGATGATGAAATTAAAGAACTAGTTTCCTATAAAAATTATGGCAAAGTTTGTTGTTTTAAAGGTTTTGATGAAGAATCCTATGAGTATAATTGTATGTTAAAAAAAGAATTTTATGATAAATCATTTAAGACTTTAAAAAAATATATAGAATATGGATTTGATGTCTATGGATATATTACACTGACAACCAATAATATTAGAAATATAAAAAATAGAATTGCTAATTTTATGGATAGAATTCAAAAAGAAATTTCTTTTTATTTTCCTTTAAGGATAATTCCATTGAAAATATTTCAATTTACGCCAACTAAAGGTAGAATGATAAAAAATCCAGATAGTAAAAAAGCAATAGATAATCAAAATGTAGCAATAAAAGTATGGTGTGATGAAATAAAAAAACGTTTTACAATAGAAGAAATTCAACAAAATATTTGTGATATTAAAATAAAGGATTAAATAATATGGATAAGTTTTATGAAAAAATAATTCATAAAGCACTTGAAAATAAAAATACTACAAATTTACAAACATTTATAAAAAATTGCAAGGGTGCTTTATTGTTGATTGTATAAAATTTTTAAAAGAAAGTAATTTTGACAACGATAAGAAAAAGAATATTCTTTTAGAAGCAACAAAAAACAAACGAATTAATAAAAAAAGTGTTTATAGATATGTCAAATACAAACCAATTCCACATATGTTAGATTCCGATTGGAGATTTACACATAAAACTCAAAATTATTTATTCAATAAGATATCAAATTATTGTAGTCGAAATGGCAAGTTCCTTTTTGTGGGGGACTCCTTCACTTATTTATAATAAAAATGCATTCTTAAAGAAAAGAGATATTACTTTTATAGAAAAAAATACTACAAGTTTGAGATTTCAAAATAAAGTTGTGTCTGATATTATGAATTATACTACGGAACAAAAATTTGATGCAATTATTTGTGACCCTCCTTGGTACAAGGATGCTTATCTAAATTTTATCTTTAAGTTTGGTAAATTGTCTAATATTAATGCATTCCTTTTTGTTATTTTCCCACCATTGGGTGTTAGGGCTTCTATTGAAAGAGAAAGATTAGATATAATTAATTTTGCTAATATGGTTGGATTTGAATTGGTGGAAGAAGATGTAGAAACAATAAACTACATTTCATCTCCATTCGAAATCAATAGTATATTAGACAACGAAATAACAAATTTTCCTATTGATTGGAGGTATGGTAATTTGCTTATTTTTAGGTATGTTCAAAACGGAACAATTAATTTTGATTATTTTAATAAAAATGAGGAAAATAGATGGCAAGAATACACAATAAATAACATAAGAATTAAATTGTTGCCATCACAGACTTGTTCAGCCAAAAATGTATTTGAAAAGATTTATGATTCTGATATTCTTCCTACTGTAAGTATGCGAAACGATAAATTAAACCTTGTTAATTTTTGGACTTCTGGGAATAGGGTATTTAAATGTAACAATACAAAATTAGTAAGTGAAATATTAAATTTAAGGAGTAAAGAATCTTATCAATTTTGTCTAAAAAAATATAAGAATAATAAAGAGATTGTTGATTTTATTGAAAATATTGTAAGTTTGGAGTATAAAGAATATGGAAAATATTGGGACAAAACTTCTAAATGAATGTGTTTTAAATGATATAAGAATAAATGCTGGTATGAGTTTGCATTTGGCTATTGTTGCACAACCTTTTTATTCTTATATGCTTTCGGGTGAGAAAATAATTGAATCTAGATTTTCAATTAATAAGTGTTCTCCGTACAAAAAAGTAAAAGATAAAGATATCATATTTATTAAGGATTCAGGAAAGCCTGTAACAGCTTATTCAATAATTGAAAAAGTTGAATTTTTCAGCAAAGATAACAATTTAGACTTAAATGACTTAAAACAAAAGTATTCGAAAGAAATTTGTGCTTTTGAGGATTCTTTTTGGATAGATAGGGTTGAAAAGAAATATGTTTCCTTAATGTGGATTACTAAACCCATATCTGTACCACCATTCAATATTGATAAAAAAGACAAACGAGGTTGGATAGATTATAATCTAAAATATCCTAGTACAATTATTTTAATTTCTGGTAAAATAGGAAGTGGTAAAACTTATTGGGCAGAAAGAATTTCTGAAATGTTTAAATGTAAAAGAAATAGCTTTTCGGATTATTTGAAATTGCTTTGTTTGAAACAAAATTTGGAAATAAATAGATTAAATTTACAAAAAATCGGTCAGATGGTAATACTTAGCAAATTTGAAGATTTTATGGAATATACGGTACTTAATAATTTTAAAAATGCTAGTATTTTAGTTGTAGATGGGTTAAGGCATAAAAAATGTATAGATTATTTTAAGAATATTGGAATAAATGTAATCCATATTAACGTTAACCCCTCAGAAGAATTTAGAAAACATAATATCATTCTACGAGATGGTCAATATAGTGAGAAGTCAGATCAGTTCGAAACTGAAAAACAGAGTAATGAATTGAAAAGTAGTTGTGATTATATTATTAATGAGAAAACAAATGAGAAAGATTTGTATGATTTTTTAAATAATTCAATTAACCATAGATTTTATAATATTCAAATGGATATGTTTGAGAACAAAATTTAATAGATATAATTTCAATTTAAAATAAAAATAAATCATCTAAAATTTTAGATTTGAAAATTAATTCTTTTTTGATATAATATAGTTATGAATTATGTGATTAAATTAAATGGGGTTTGTTTTACAACAAACAATCTTTATAATCAAGTTAATAATGTTTCATTTTCGCTAAATGAGGGTGAGAAACTTTTTATAGATGCAAATGCTGAAAATGGATGTGAAGAACTCTTTAGGTTGCTTTTAGGTTTGGAAAAATCCAAAGAAGGTGAGATTCTTATCAATGGAAATTTGGTAAATAAAATCGATTATAAGTCATTAAATCTTTTATATATTCCAAAAACTCTAGATTTATTTAAAAATAAAACAGTTTCGGAAAATATTAAATACTTTATAAAACTTAGAATTAAAAATAAAAAAGAAGTTGATAAGATTTTAAATGAGAGTATTACTAAATTCAATTTGAGTGATATACAAAATAAAAAAGCTAATCAACTATCTGTTTATGAAAAATTGCTTGTAATTTTGGCAAGAAGTTTTTATAGAGAAAAACAAATTATTTTTATTGAAAATGTTTTTGATAATTTAACTCTAAAAGAATTAGATAATATTATGGAGTTATTAAATTCATATTACTTTACAAACAAAACCACCGTTATCCTTTGGGGTAATGAAAAAGTTTATAAAAAACTAACTGGGTTTAGTTATAAGCAAATGGAGTTTGGCTCATTAAAATAAACTATGCTTTAACATAACTATCTATAGATTGCATCTTAGAGGGTGGTAGAGTAGATTTCTTTGGCTCTGGTGAGATTGTAAAATATTTAATAATGTCTTTTAAATCTGGATTATTTTTAGTTAGAGTTGGTATTAAGAGATTAAATAAATCGTATGTAGAAAATTTGCTTTTATTTTTCATATTAGCAATAATTGGCAGAAGCATTTTCATATCTAATCCAGAAAATATATTATCTGGTTTAGGTTGTGCTGGTGGCTTTTCGGATAAAGTTTCAACTTTAGTATTGGAACTTTCTTTTTTCTTTAAATTCTCAAACGGATCGTAGTTTTTAGTTCTTTCAATAGGAAATTGCCCGTAAGGATACATTGCTTCAATGGTTGGATTACTTTTTGCTTGGTATGTATTATTTTGCTTATTATAATTCTTTATTAAATCAACAAAACTTTGGGTTTCCATCTCTAACTCCTAATATTTAATTTATATGTTTAGATTTATTAAAATGTTAAGGTGAACTAAAATGATTTTCTTTCATATTATAAATTATAGATAAAGTAGGAGTTTTAATTATGAATAAGTTTAGCGATTTCACTAAAAATAATCAATTTGAGAATACATCAAAACCAGAAACAGAGAAAGAAAAAGTGGTTGAAGGTTATATGAATAAATATAAAAACTTTAGTCAGCAAGATTTACTGAATGAGTTTGTAAAACTTACAAACCAGAAAAAAGCTAATGGAGAATTTAATCAAGCTGAGATAGATAGAATAAAGGAAACTTTAAATCCTTATCTTACAAATGAACAAAAACAAAATTTAGAAAATTTAATAAATATGGTGAAATGATGAAGAATAAAATTGATCCAGAATTGTTATCAAAAATCTCAATTTTAGATAATAAAAATAAATTAAAATGTTTAATCTGGTATAATAACTTAAGAGATTTAAGAAATTTAAAATTGAATAATCCTACATATTTTCCTTTCATAAAAGCAGTGGCTGTTGATGCTAATACCAATGATATTTTTAATATAGCATCAATAAGTTCTGTGGATTATATCTCTTCAAATAGTAAGGTTTTCACACAAGTTAATGTGGCTAAAAAGATTATTGGCATTGAAAAACAGGATACATCATCATCTTCAAATTTTTCGTGTGCAGTTATTGATACAGGTCTTTTTCCTCATTTAGATTTTATGCTAAAAAAGAATAATATTATTGCATTTAAAGATTTTGTAAACCATAAAAATGAGATTTATGATGATAATGGTCACGGAACTGTTGTATCTGGAATTTTGTCAGGTAGCGGTATTGTTTCTGGTAAAAAATATGAGGGTATTGACAGTAATTTAAAACTTGTTGTCATCAAAACACTTAATGCGGAAGGTGAATCTGGGGCTATAAATATTCTTGAAGCTATGCAATGGATTTTAAATAATAAGGAAAAATATAATATTAGAATTGTTTGTATGAGTTTTGGAAGTACAGTTTTAGAGCGTAATGATCCATTGATAGCTGGTGCAGAAGTGCTATGGGATAATGGTATAATAGTGGTTAGTGCATGTGGTAATAGTGGGCCAGACTCAGGTACAATAAAATCTCCATCAGCCAGCACTAAAATAATTTCTGTTGGTGCATTAGATGATGGCAGAGATGGAGATTTATTTAATGAAAAGAATTTTAATGTTGCATCGTTTTCTAGTCGTGGTCCAATACTAAATAATTATAAACCAGATTTGGTTGTATCTGGTGTAGAAATTAATAGTTGCTGTAATTTTGGATTGTTTAAAAAGTTCTATTCAAAAACTAGTGGCACTAGTGTTGCAACGCCAATAGTGGCGGGGGTGTGTTCGCTAATTTTAAGAAAGAATGGAAACCTAACCCCAAACCAAGTTAAACAAATTTTAATTCATAATTGTATTCCAATCACAGGTGATAGAAATTCAGAAGGCTATGGTTGGTTAAACCTCAAAAAGTTTTTTAATAATAATTAGTTGATATAAGCCAAAGCGCTTGTATCAATTTTTTTATATCTTTCTTTTTGTTGTAATACCCAATGCCCACACGAACTAATCCCGTATTAAAAGTACCTAAAAATTTATGACATATTGGCGCACAGTGTAAACCCGAACGAACGGCGATTGAAAAATCTTTATCCAAGATTGATGAAACATCATTGGTATCACGAGTTGTAAATCTAAAACTTACCACACCACTTTGGAAATTGCTATAGTAAATTTCGAGATTTGGAATTTCTTTTATATTTTCAACTAAGAATTTTGTTAGAGAATAAATTTTGTTATTTATTTTTTCTTGTTTCTTCTCAACAAATTTAATACCTTCAATTAAAGATAAAATAGCAGGTACATTTAAAGTACCGCTTTCAAATCCTTCTGGGCTGTCATTTGGTTGAATAATACTCTCACTATTAGTTCCAGTTCCGCCCATAATTAAAGGTTTTAAATTTGCATTATTTATAATTGCTAAACCAATGCCTTGACTTCCCATCAAACCTTTATGTCCAGCCACAGCTAAGTAATTCATATTAAATAATCTCATATCAATTTTTTCGTGACCAGCACTTTGCGCTGAATCTACACCAAATAAAATATTATGCTTTTTGCAATAATCTCCAATCATTTTTAAATTTTGAGTTGCACCAAAAACATTACTTGTGTGGTTTATGAAAATAAGGTAGGTGTTTGGTTTTATATGGCTTGTAATTTCACTAAGTTCAATTATGCCATTTTTAGATTTTGGGTAAATAATAGAATATGAAATATGATATTTTCTCTGAAGATAAGTTAATGTTCTAAAAACGCTGTTGTGTTCAAATGCAGAAACTATAATATGACCATTCTCTTTTATAGAACCGCGTAAGATTAGGTTTAAGGATTCGGTGCAGTTTTTAGTTATTATCACATTTTCAAGTTTGTCGTTGTTAAAATAGGAAGAGGCAATATCTCTAAGTTCTAAAACTTTCAATCCAGCTTGAAGGCTTAGATTATAACTTCCTCTTCCGGGATTAACGGAATATTTTTTTATACCTTTTGTAAAAGCTTTTATAACGCTGTAAGGTTTTTTATTTGTTGTTGAACAATTATCTAAATAAATCATAATATATAATGGTATCCTTTTAATAAAACTAAAGATAAAAAACATTCTAAAATGTTAGGAGAAAATATGAATACTTGTGTTGCAATTTTTACAAATAGAACTCATACATTAATTTATTATGCAAGATTAAAGAATTTTGGTGTATTTTGTAGAGTTCGGAACACTCCAAAAGGTTTGGGAAGTTCGTGTAGTATTGCGGTGGAGTTTAATTCTAAAGACTTGAATAGAGCAAAAGTGATATTAGGTAGTTTAAAACTTAATTCATTTAAGCATATATTTATCAAGAATAGCTATGGAATAGATGAATATAAATTGTTAATTTAAAATAATAAAAATAAAAGCAAATTAGGATTTACTAATTTGTTTTTTTTTGATACAATTATATTATGAATAAATTATTAAACGAACGAAGAGAACGAGCAAGGTTCATTGAAGAGAATTTGAAAAATTTAATAACAAATCCTAAAACAGAACTAAATTATGAAGATGAATTTCAATTGTTGATTGCTGTTATTTTGAGTGCACAATGTACGGATAAGCGAGTTAATGTTATAACGAAAGAATTATTTAAGAATTATGGTAATTGTTATAAGCTCGGTTATGCGAATATAGAAGATATAGAAAAGATTATAAAATCTTGCGGTTTTTATAAAAATAAGGCAAAAAACATAATTAATTGCAGTAAAAAGATTTGTGAGGAGTTTGGTGGAAAAGTCCCAGATGATTTTGAGGACTTGCAAAAACTCGATGGCGTTGGAAGAAAAACTGCAAGTGTTATGATGGCTGTGGCTTTTAATAAACCAGCAATGCCTGTGGATACGCATTTATTTAGAGTGGCTAGAAGATTGGGATTATCTGAAGGCGAAGATGTTTTAGAAGTGGAGCAAGATTTAAAAGATGCGATTGATGAAAGCGAATGGATAGATATGCATCATTATTTATTGCTATTTGGTAGATACTATTGTAAGGCAATAAATCCTGAG
This sequence comes from uncultured Clostridia bacterium, assembly GCA_934772445.1. Taxonomy (GTDB): domain Bacteria; phylum Bacillota; class Clostridia; order Christensenellales; family UBA1242; genus UBA11490. Next base: position 20,455 of record CAKVMJ010000017.1, on the reverse strand, counting down.
TGTAGGGGTTGTAAATTTATAGACATTTGTGTTAAAATAAAAAACGATAAAAAATAAAGAGAGAAGAATATGTTTTTAGATAAAGTTAAAATAGTTTGTAAAGCGGGAAATGGTGGAGATGGTTGCATCTCATTTAGAAGAGAAAAGTATGTTCCTAATGGTGGACCAGATGGCGGAGATGGCGGAAAAGGCGGAAATATAATATTTAAAGCCACTGCTCAAATGACAAATCTTAGTGAGTTTAGATATAAGAAAGTTTTTAGAGCAGATAATGGTGATGCTGGAAGCGGAAATAATAGATATGGAAAAAGTGCTAAAGATTTAGTAATTCTAGTTCCAATCGGTACAATTGTTAGAGAAGCCGAAAGCGGTAAAGTTGTGGCAGATTTCATTGAAAACGATGAAGAAAAGATAATCTTGAAAGGCGGAAATGGTGGTAGAGGTAATGCAAAATTTGTAACTGCCACAAAACAAGCGCCAAGATTTAGTGAACTTGGCATTAAAACAAAAGAGTTTGAGTTTATCCTAGAATTAAAAACTATCGCAGATGTTGGCTTGCTAGGATTTCCAAATGTTGGTAAGAGTAGTTTCCTTGCAAGTGTTAGTAATGCAAAACCTAAGATTGCAAACTATCATTTCACAACTCTAAGCCCAAATATTGGTGTTGTTAAGTTCTATAACTCTTCATTTGTTTTAGCAGATATTCCGGGATTGATTAGTGGTGCTAGTGAAGGTATGGGATTAGGATTAGATTTCTTAAAACATATTGAGAGAACTAGATTACTAGTTCATATTATAGATATTTCAGAAAGCGAAGGCAGAGATGCTGTTGATGATTATAATAAAATAAATAAAGAATTGGAAAATTACGGTAAAGGTTTGGATAAGATTCCCCAAATTGTGGCTCTAAATAAATGTGATTTGTGCGAAGATAGAACCAATATTGAAAAATTCAGAAAAGCTGTTAAAAATGTTCCTATTTTTGAAATAAGCGCAGTTGCTCATATAGGATTGAATGATTTATTAGAAGAAGTGGTTAAAAAATTGCAAACTCTTCCTAAAGTTGAGAGGGCGGAAATTGAATTGTTTGATATAGATAAGGTTGATGAAGAAAGCTACGAAATTAGAAGAGAAGGCAAGTATTTCATCGTAACTGGTGGTTTGATAGATAAAATTTTAAGAGGCGTTGTGCTTAGTGATTATAGGTCTAATGCATATTTCCAAAAGCGAATTAAAGAAGAGGGTATTATTGATGCATTGAAAGCAAAGGGAATGAAAGAAGGCGACTTAGTTAAACTTGGCAACGATGTTGAACTTGAATATGTTGATTAAAGGAGAAAGATATGACAAAAAGTGAAAGAACTAAATTAAGAAGTTTGGGTCAGACCATTGCAGACCTTGGCTTTGTTGGAAAAGAAGGGGTTACAGAAAATGTTTTAAAACAAATTTCAGATAACCTAACTGCTCATGAACTAGTTAAAATTAAAGTTCAGAAAAACGCACCAGAAGAGATTGGTGAAATTGCTGAGAAGATTGCAACTGGTTGTAATTGTGAGGTTGTAACGATTATTGGTAGTAAAATTTTAGTTTATAGATATTCAGATAAAGAAAAGATTAAACATATTTTATAATTTATCTAATATTTAAAAATTTCTATAATCGAAAACAGAAAAAATACTAAATATTAATTAAATCTTTTTAATAATTTTAATTAATGTTTGGGCAACTATGAAAAATTTTAATAAAAACATAAAAAAGTCTTAGAATTAAGGCTTTTTTTCTTGACTAAAAAGAAAAGAAAATGTTAGAATTGTTGTAAAGGATAAAATTGTGCACAATCTAAGTTTTGTTTCAATTTTAAATATGCATTTTTAGTTCTTAAGATTAGAATAATAAACATAAGGAAGAAGAAAAATGGTAAGAGTAAAAGCAAATCCAAAATATATGTTTAAAATTTTAACTACATTATCTGCAATGGTTCTATTATCTATAATAATGATAATGGGTTTCTGGGCTGCCACAATCCAAACCACAACAATCTCTTCAACTATTTCATTTACAGCCACAGATGTTGATGTAAATATAGTTGGAGTGGTAACAGGTTCTGAAACACCAGTGGCTACATACACAACCAATATCTCAGATAAAGAATTTGATACAGTTTCAAAATCTTGGGATTTAGGTCAATTGCTATTTAGTGGAACAACTAAAGCTCCAATAGTAATAGGCTTGGCAGTGAGAAATAACGGAATAGATACAAATCCATATATCACTTGCGAAGTGGTAGGCGATGTACCAAGTAATGTAAAGGTAAGATATTCTCAAATAGGTGGAGAGAATGCTATTCCATATAGCCAAGTGGTATCTGCAAATGAATTTTCTTCTGCTTTAATATCTTCATTCCAAGCAGAATCAAGCCAAACAGCAGTTGGCGGAATATCTATTCCAGCATATAACCCATCAAGCACGAATAATTTAACCACAGGCAAAGTATTTTATTACCAAATAGAATTTTCAATAATAGATTTTAATCAAGCAGTGGATAGCTTTAATCTAGCCTTAGGAATGACTATTCAATCTAATAGGCTTCCAGAGAGGGATTCAGTTTACCAAGTGGAATCTAAAATAGATAGTTCATCTCCAAGTGAAGGTGGTAATTGCAGTTATGAGGTGATTAATAGCACAAGCTCTAGTTCCACAATTAAGTTTGTAGCGGAAGTGGAAGAAGGCTATGAATTTGATGGTTGGTACATAAAAGATAACTCAGATAATGCAAGCGATAGAATTTCTTCCGACCCAGTATTTATAACCAGCACAAACGCCGATGTAACATACTATGCAAAATGGAAAAAAGCAAGAAAAGTAAGCTTTGTTGTTGATGGAGTAAATAAAGGTACAACCAATTATACCTCAGGTACAGTTAGCAATTTTGCATCTGCTTATGAGCCAACTCCTTATTCTACAGGTTGGTTCTTAAATGAAGAACTAACCCAAGTGGCAAAAGATGATTATCTCTCAACCAATACAGAAACAACTCCAGTTACTCTATATTGCCGTACCGCATCAATAACTGGCTTAACCTTTACTCTTTCATCTGATGGCAATTCATATTTGGTGGCAGGCGAAAGCAGTACATCTCCAAGCGGAGCAGTGGTTATTCCTAATAAATATGATGGAAAGCCAGTTAGCGGATTTGTAACTGGAACTTTTTCAAGTCCCACATTTAAAAAAAATACAAATATAACTAGTGTAGTGTTATCTAATAATATATCTAGAATTGCTGATTATACTTTTTCTAATTCTACGAAAATTACAAATGTTACAATACCAGATAGTGTGATAAGTATAGGATCTTATGCATTTGATTCTTGTATCGGATTAACGAGTATAGAAATACCAAATAGTGTAACAAGTATAGCACATTGTGCATTTAATGGTTGTAGCGGATTAAGAAATATAGAAATACCAAATAGTGTAACCAGCATAGGATCTTATGCATTTAATGGTTGTAGTGGATTAACAAGCATAAAAATTCCAGACAGTGTAACAACAAGTATAGGAAGTCGGGCATTTCGGGGCTGTAGTGGATTAACAAGCATTGTAGTATCAAGTGGCAACACAAAATATGATAGTAGAAATAATTGTAATGCAATAATAGAAACCTCTAGTAATACATTAATAGCAGGTTGTATGAATACTATTATTCCAAATACTGTAACAAGTATAGGAAGTGGTGCATTTTATGGTTGTAGTGGATTAACAAATATAGAAATACCAAATAGTGTAACAACTATAGGAGAATCTGCATTTTATGGTTGTAGTGGATTAACAGGTACTTTAACGATACCAAATAGTGTAACAAGTATAGGAAGTTCTACATTTGAAAATTGTAGTGGATTAACAGGTGATTTAATAATACCAAATAGTGTAACAAGTATAGGAAGTATGGCATTTTATGGTTGTAGTGGATTGACAGGTATAGAAATACCAAATAGTGTAACAAGTATTGGGGATTATGCGTTTTCAGATTGTAGTGGATTGACGGGTACATTAGCAATACCAGATAGTGTAACAAGTATAGGAAATTCTGCATTTGAAAGTTGTAGTGGATTAACAAAAATATTTATACCAAAGTCTGTAACAACGATAGATGCAACCTCTTATTATAAGGGCATATTTTATGATTGCTCTTCAAATCTAGTAATCTATTGCGAAGCATCATCAAAGCCAAGCGGTTGGGGAACTTATTGGAATTATAGAACTAAGTCAGCAATTCATACAACCTATTGGGGACAAACAATTGAAGATTTTACAGGCTTAACATTTACATTAAATTCCGATGGCAGTAGCTATTCAGTTAAAGCAAAAAGTACATCTATTACAGGAAAAGTTATTATTCCAAGTAATTACGAGGGAAAACCAGTTACGAACATAGGAAAACAAGCATTTATGAGTTGTACTGATTTAACAGGTATAGAAATACCAAATAGTATAACAAGTATAGGAAGTTCTGCATTTTCAGGTTGTACTGGATTAACTGGTACTTTAATAATACCAAATAGTGTAACAAGTATAGAAAATAGAGCATTTAAAAATTGTAGTGGATTAACAGGTACATTAACAATACCAAATAGTGTAACAAGTATAGGATATGAGGCATTTTTAGCTTGTAGCGGATTAACAAGAATTATAGTATCAAGTGGAAATACAAAATATGATAGCAGAAATAATTGCAATGCAATAATAGAAACCTCTAGTAATACATTAGTTCAAGGTTGTATGAATACAATTATTCCAAACACTGTAACAAGTATAGGATCTTATGCATTTTATGGTTGTAGTGGATTAACTGGTACATTAACGATACCAAATAGTGTAAAAAGTATAGGAAATTCTGCATTTTATGGTTGTAGTGGATTAACAAGTGTAACAATTGGAAATAGTGTAAAAAGTATAGGTTCTACCGCATTTCAAAATTGTAGTGGATTAACAGGTACTTTAACAATACCCAATAGTGTAACAAGTATAGGAAGTGGTGCATTTTACCACTGTAGTGGATTAACAGGTGATTTAATAATACCAAATAGTGTAACAAGTATAGAGTATCAGGCATTTCAAGATTGTAGTGGATTAACAAATGTAACGATTGGAAATAGTGTAACAAGTATAGGAAATAGAGCATTTCAAAATTGTAGCGGATTAACAGGTACATTAACGATACCAAATAGTGTAACAAGTATAGAAGAAGATGTTTTTCGAGATTGTACTGGATTAACAAAAATATTTATTCCATCATCTGTTACAACAGTAAATGCATTTTCTTATAGCAGTTCTCCATTCTTTAATTGTTCTTCAAGTCTAAAAATTTATTGCGAAGCATCATCAAAGCCAAGCGGTTGGGGAACTTATTGGAATTATAGAACTAGTTCAGCAATTCATACAACCTATTGGGGACAAACAATTGAAGATTGTACAGGTTTAACATTTACATTAAATTCCGATGGTAGTAGCTATTCAGTTAAAGCAAAAGATACATCTATTACAGGAGAAGTTTTTATTCCAAGTAATTACGAGGGAAAACCTATTACGATTATAGGATCATTTATGGGTTGTCGTGGATTAACGAGTATAGAAATACCAAATAGTGTAACAAGTATAGGAATTTCTGCATTTCAAAATTGTAGTAGATTAACAAGTATAGAAATACCAGATAGTGTAACAAGTATAGGAGCTTATGCATTTTATGGTTGTAGTGGATTATCAAGTATAGAAATACCAGATAGTGTAACAAGTATAGGAAATAGAGCATTTCAAGGTTGTACTGGATTAACAAAAATATTTATACCAAAATCTGTTACAACAATAAATGCATCTTCTTATAGCAATTCTCCATTCTTTAAATGTTCTTCAAGTCTTAAAATTTATTGCGAAGCATCATCAAAGCCGAGCAATTGGGGAACTTATTGGAATTACTATAACAATCTATATACTTGCACAACATCTTGGGGTTACACCCGTGAGCAATTCAATGCTCTATAAAATAAACATACAAAGTATATCTTAATAGAAAAAGCCGTTTTAGATTTTCTAAAACGGTTTTTATACTTTAAATAATTATTTTTCTAATATATTTTCATCTTTTCTATTAAAAGGCGAATTAAAACGAGAGTATAGGGCAAAGATGAAAAGCAAAGATGAGGTTATTATGAAATATATATTATATCGAGTAAAAAAACTAAACATTAATAGGAATAACGCACTAGATAAGTAACTTTTTGTTTTATTTCTATTAAAAGCCATATATAATAGCTCATTTTTTGAGATTTTATCTGCCTTTTTAGTTAAGTTTAGATTTTCATTTACAGGGTATATATCTAATATTTTGAATAGTTTAAAATAAGTATCTTTTTCATCAAAGATTAAAATAAAGTTTTTATCAAATTTCTTCTTAATTTTCAAGCAATTTTCGTTTGCTTTAATACAAAATATTATTATCTGATAATCCTTATTTTCCTTATTATCTATATTTTTTATTATTTTTATTATATCTATATTTTCAAGTTCTTCTTTTTCATAAAACGGAATAAAATATATGTTTTTTTCTTCAGTTTTTATTGAAAAACTAGATTTGTTTTTAATAACATTTGGAAACTTGGTTTTTAGTAGTTTCTTATAGAAATTAAAAACAAAAGAATTATCTGAGAATAAAAGAGTGTTTGAATAACTATTTATTTTATTAATTTCCGCAGATTTTAATGATTTTTTCTTATTTCTTTTTGAGTTGAATAGCCATAAAACTACTAATATTATTGATGCAATAATTAATGATAATATTAGGGAATATTTAGCATTTCTATAATAGAAATTACACCAAACAAATATTAGTCCGCTAATACATATAAATTTTATTAATTCACTAATTACAGTTGTAAACTTATTCATTTTATAATTATTGTCTTTAATTTTTCAAATATTCAATATTATAAATTTTGATTTACTTATTTATTTTGATATAATTGTAAAAAATATATCAAAGGAAGAAATTATGGAATTAGAAATTGTTAAAGGTATTCAAAGTTTGGCAAATTCATTTTTTGATGGGCTATTTTCTATAATAACTCTGCTTGGAGAAGAAATCTTCTTCTTTTTAGCGTTTTTAGGACTTTATTGGTGTTATAAAAAAGAATTTGCTTTTAAGTATGGATTATTTTATATTGTAAGTTTTGGCGTAAATGAGGGTGTTAAAGGCATTTTTAAAAGGCAAAGACCTTGGCAATCGAGCTCAGATATTATAAATAAAAAACAAGCAAGCGGTTATAGTTTCCCTAGTGGACATTCTCAACATTTTGCCTACCAAGCCACATTCTTTGGCCTAGAACTTGAGAATAAAAAGAAAAAAACTAAAGCATATTGGATAATTGCTTCAGTTTTTGCGTTCTTGCTAATTTTTTCAAGAATGTATTTGGGTCAACATTATTTAAGTGATGTAATTTGCGGATTAGCATTGGGTGTTGGCGTTGCATTTGCTTTGAATTATATTATGAGTGTAATTCCTTCAAAATTTAAGGAAAAAGTTACAATAGATAGGATATTAATTGGCTTAGTACCTATTGTTTTACTATTATTTTGCTTAATTGCTTTTGCAAACATACTATCTAAAATTAGTCAACAAATTCTTTTCTATAAATTTATTGGTGGCTATCTTGGAATGGTTTGTGGATATTTTATTGATAAACTTGTAATTAAATACGAGGAAAGGGTTGAAAAATGGTGGCATAATATTGTAAAATATGTGCTTGGAATTGGAATAACAATTGGTTTATATTATTTGTTGATGGCTTTTTATATAGACTTAACTTGTTATTATGCTCTAGTTTTCTTCATACTTGCATTTGTTGCTTCAACAATTATTCCTATTATTTTCCAAATGATATTTAAAAAGAATGAAGATACTAAAAAAGATGATAAAGAACAAATCTTAGATAAATCTGCAGAAGAACCAAATAAAGAGAATAAGTCTCAAAATGCAAAATTAGAGAAACCTTTAAAGAAATCTGAAAAAGAAATCAGTTCTGAAAAACCTGCAAAAAAGATGGTAAAAGAGCAGACAAATTCTTCTGAGGTTGCTATACAAAAACCATCAAAAGCTATGAAAAAGAATACAAAGAAGAAAGATTAATGAAAAGAATTATTAACAATATTGATGAGATGAAGAGTTTTGCCAGAGAATTTGGAAAATCGCTTAAAGGTGGGGAAGTAATTCTATTAAATGGCGATTTAGGTGCTGGTAAAACTACATTTGTTAGATTTGTGCTAGAAAGTTTAGGTGTGGAAGAACCTGTTTCTAGCCCTTCATTTACAATAATGAAAACATATTCAAATAAAGATTTTAAGTTTTTTCATTTTGATATGTATCGTATTGAAAATATAGATGAAACCTACGAATTTGGTTTTGATGAATATATTCAAAACTCTCCAGATTCTGTAGTTTTTATAGAATGGGCTGAGAGAGTGGAAGAATTGCTAGAGAATACAAATGTTATGAATATAAATTTTAAGCGTTTGGATAACGATAAAAGGGAATTAGAGATAAGGTAATAAAGATGAAGTTTTTAGGATTAGATACATCAAAAAGTAAAACTTATATTGTTTTAATTAATGATGATAAAGAAATAGTAAAAGTTTTAGAAGAAACAAGAAAAGTTAGTGAAAACCTTTTAGTTGAGATTGACTCACTATTAAAAAGCGAGAATATTGAATTAAATAATATAGACTATCTAGGAGCAATAACTGGTCCGGGTTCTTTCACTGGTATTAGAATTGGAATGGCAACAATAAAGGCTTTTTCTGGAGCATTAGGACAAAAGATAGTAAGCTTAAATGCATTTGAACCTTATTTAGATGAAATTGAGAACGGAATAATGCTTTTAAGTTCAACAAAAACCACTTGCTATTTTGCTGAAATTGAAAAACATCAAATTGAGAATATGGGTGTTATAAATAATGATGAGATTATGAACAAATTTAAAGGTGAAAACTTCTATACATTAGATGAAGTTTTGGTTAAAGATTATAATGCAACTTTATTAGAAAATTACAAAGAAAAATTGATTTTAGCATTCAGGAAAATGATTAATGATGAAAAGTTTGTAACATTGAATGAGTTTGCTCCCTTATATCTACAATTATCTCAAGCTGAATTGAATTTGAAGGAAAATAAAAATGATTAGAAAAATGACTTCTAAAGACTTAAATGAAGTATTAGCCTACGAAACCTCAATTTTCAAACTAGATGGATATTCGCTTGAAACATTAAATAAGTTTGTTTGTGATGAAAATGTATTGAATTTGGTTGCGGATGAAGATAGCAAGGTGGTTGGCTATATTAATATTAGTTATTTTGAAGATACTGCGAATATTTTAAAAATCGCTGTGGATAAAGATGAAAGGAAAAAGGGAATTGGTTTTTCATTACTTGAAGAAAGTATTAAACTTCTAAAAGAAAAAGGCGTTTGTAAACTTTTCTTGGAAGTTGAATTTGAAAACTCGCCAGCTATTGGACTATATAAGAAATTTAATTTTAAAAATATAAGAACTAGAAAGAATTATTATAAAAATGGCGGAGATGCAATTGAGATGATGCTTGATTTGTAAAATAGAAAAATGTGTGAGAAAACTCACACTTTTTTATTGTCTTTTTGAGGTGGCAGTATTATTTTTAATGTTTTTATATGAATATTTAATTTAATATAAGTTTTAGCAATGTGAAAACTAAAAACAATATAATTTCAATTCAATAATCAAAAATGATTATATTTTTATATAAAAAGAAATAAAATTTTCACAATTCTTAATAATCTACAATATAGAATAATATGAAAATAAATTATAAGATATTAGGAGAAGGTAAAGAAAACTTATTATTTTTACACGGTTGGGGTTGCGATAATCATATATTTGATGGATTAATTGAGGAACTTAAATACGATTATAAAATTGTAAATTTAGATTTATTTGGGTTTGGGCAATCAGAACTAAATGAGGAAATTAGTGATATTTATTCCTATGCATTGAATTTATTTATATTAATACAAGAACTAAAATTAAAGAAAATCACAATTGTTACACATTCTTTTGGTGGAAGATTAGCTTTAATTTTAGCATCATTATTTGATTTGGAAATAGAAAGATTAGTGTTGATTGGTTGCGCTGGGCTTAAACCTAAAAGAAATTTGGCTTATTATTTGAAAGTTTATAAGTATAAATTTTTAAAGAGTTTAAAGAATATAGGGCTTAAAAACATAAACCTTGAAAAGTATGGGAGTGATGATTATAAAAAACTTTCCAACGAAATGAAAAAGTTGTTTGTTAGGGTGGTTAATCAAGATTTAGGTTGGACTTTAAAGTATATAAATGTGAAGTGTGATGTTATATTTGGAAAACTAGATAAAGATACGCCTATTTATATGGCTAAAAAATTACATAAAAATATTTTGGATTCTAAATTGTATTTACTTAAAGGTTGTGGGCATTTTTGTTTTCTTGAAGAGAGCAGAAAGGTTTTAAGAATTATAAAAAATAAAAATTAAAAATGTGCAATTATTAAATATTAATCATATATAAGAATATGGTTTTAAGAATTTTAATCTCGTTATCATATATATTTTTATTGTTGATGGATCTAAACATTTTTCAATTAGAAGAATATTCTTTAAAGAAAATGTTTTGCTGGTGTAAAACAAACTTTAAAGAATGTTTAGGATTTGTAATTATAAATATCTTTTTAAAAATAATTTTTCTGATTTTAAATCAAGTGCTTAGCAAAATAATTTATTTATATATAGTTTTAAATTTTACATATTTTTTAGTTTTGTTTTTTGTTAAATTTAGAAAAAGTAAAACACCGCTTAAGTTTACAAATAGGGTGATAAGGCATATTGCTATATTTATAATTTGTTCTTATATTTATCTATTTATGTTAGAAAAACTAAATATAAAACTTGGTATTTATTTCTATTTAATTGATTTCATACTTATATTTTTATTATCCGTTGGTATCACAAATTTTATTGAATATCTTATTTATTGCAAATATAAGAAGCAAGCAAAAAAGAAGCTTGCATCAATGAAAGATTTAACGATTATAGGTATAACTGGTAGTTACGGAAAAACAAGTGTTAAAAATATTTTAATGAGTATTTTATCAACAGAATTTTCAGTTTGTGCCACTCCTAAAAGTTTTAATACGCCAAACGGAATTATAAAAACTATTAGAAATGATTTGAATGATAATCATAAAATTTTTATTTGTGAACTTGGTGCAAATAAGCCAAATGATATAAAAGTTTTAACTGATATACTCGGTGATAAATTAAAACTGGGAATTATAACAGCTGTGGGTGAACAGCATTTAGATGGATTTAAAACTATTGATGCTATTTATAAAACTAAATATCAGCTAGCTGAAGCGGTGGAAAAAAATAATGGAACTATGTTTTTTAACTTAGAGAATGAATATGTAAAAAAGATGTTTGATAATTATTTGGACAAAAAATATGGTGCTAAATTAAACGATAAAAATAAGAAGATTAATGTTTTAAGTTGTAATTTAAATAGCGTAAATTATAATGGAAGTAATTTTGATTTAGAGTTTTGCAACAAAAAATATAAGCAATTAAAAACCAAATTACTAGGTGAGCATAATGTTGTAAATTGTATGCTATCAGCGCTCGTTTCTCTTGCTTTAGGAGTGAGTGAAATTGATTTAAGAATAGGATTAAATAACATCGAAAAAATACCTCATAGGCTAGAACAAAAGCGTTTGGAAAATGGTGCAATTTTATTAGATAATGGATTTAATTCAAACCCATTTTCAGCTCGTCAATCATTAAAAACTTTAAGCTTATTTAGTGGATATAAGATTGTTATAACTCCGGGGTTTGTTGAGCTTGGAGATAGGCAATATGAAGAGAATTTTATTTTAGGAAAAGAGATTTCTAAAGTTGCAAATGAGTTATGGATTGTTAATAATATTAATAAAAACGCAATAATTAATGGTGTTAGATTTAATAATATAAATGACATAATCATAAAGGAATATGACAATTTTTCAAAAGATATTGTCATAAATATAAATAAATATGACAAAAATACGGTAATTTTAATAGAAAATGATTTGCCGAGTAATTATAAATAAAAAGGGGATTTTATGAAAAATATTGGAGTAGTTTTTGGTGGAGTTAATGTTGAACACGATATTTCTATAATAACTGCTATGCAAGTTATGCAAGCGTTAAATAAAGAAGAATTTTGCATAGTACCTATCTATATTTCTAAAGATGGAACTTGGGAAACTGGGGATAATTTATTAGATATAAAGTCTTTTAAAAGCGAACAAAAAAATAAAGAAATTTTGTTGTCTTTAAAAGATAATTGGTTATATTTTAAAAGGATTGGTGGGTATAGAAAATGGAAGCAAATTGATTTTGTTTTTATATGTATGCACGGCAAAAATGGTGAAGATGGTGCGATTGCTTCATTGCTCGAATTAAATAATATTCCTTATGCAAATTCTAGTATTTTGGGTAGTGCCGTTGGTTGTGATAAAGTTCTATTTAAAGAGATGATGAAAGCTCTGAAAATTCCTGCAATCAAATCTTTAAGTTTTAATATAATTGAATTTAAAGAAGATGAAAAAAGAGTAATAAATAAAATTTCTAATTATTTTAAATTTCCAATAATTTTAAAACCATCAAACTTGGGCAGTAGTATTGGAATAGAAGTTTGTAAAAACCAAAGTGAACTTGAAGAAAAATTAATCGCAGTTTTTAGTTTTGATAATAGAGTTTTGATTGAAGAGTATTTGGAAGGTTGCAGAGAAGTAAATGTTGCAATTTTTAAGAGTAAAGAAAAACTTATCGTATCAGAATTAGAAGAACCTTTGAAAGGAGATGTAATTTTAAGTTTTGATAATAAATATAATTCAAAAGCTGATAAAGGTATGCAAACTTTAAATAGAATTATGCCAGCTCAAATTTCTTTAGGTCAAAAGAGAACCATAATAAGTTATGCGAAGCGAATTTATAATGCTTTAAATTTATTTGGAATTTGTAGATTTGATTTTATATTAGATGCAAGTGGAAAAGTTCTTGTAAATGAAGTTAATACAATCCCAGGTTCGTATGCATTCTATTTATTCAAACCTAAAAAGATTGATTTTGAAAAATTGCTTCAATTACAGATTGAGGAAGGCATTTTAAGAAATGTAAAAAAATCTAATTTGATTTCAACATTTAAAAGTGATATTTTGTCTGGCTTTGAGTTTGGGAGTAAGGCAGGTAAAATTTAATTAAATGGAATAGATATAAGAAAAAACGCTAAGATAATTTTTAGCGTTTTCTTTTTATAAAACTTTTTTAATTTCTTCTATAATCACTTTGTTGCCGTTTGGTGTTTTTGCTTTTTGCATATTGCTTATGTATTTTTGTTTGCAACGCAGAGTTTCATCAATTGTTTTAAACAATTTCTCTTTATTGATAGAATTTTGTTCAAGCACAACTGCAAATCCGTTCTTCTCAAAAATTTGCGCGTTAATGATTTGGTCACCTCGTGAGCAGTCTAAAGGTAGGGGAATTAAAATCATCGGTTTTCTTAACTCTAAAAATTCAAAAATTGAATTGCTTCCACTTCTTGAAATTACTAAATCTGCTAACGCTAGATAGTTTTCAATATCATTCACAAATTCTAACTGTTTGTAACCTTTGGCTTTTACATTTTTGTTTAAGTTGTTTTTTCCAACAATATGTATCACATTGTATTTCTTAGTTAATTCATCTATATTTTGAAAAATAATATCGTTTATAGCTTTAGCACCCAAACTTCCACCCATAATAAGTAAAGTTTGCTTGTAAGGTGAGAAATCTGATTCTTTTAAAACTTTTTCTTTGTTTCCGTTTAATATTGCTGGTCTGATAGGTGAACCGCTATAAACTCCTTTTTTCTTGTATTTGTCTGCAAGTTCTTTAAAACTAAAACACATTTTATTACATTTTTTTAAAACAATTTTATTTGCAAGCCCTATGCTAGAATCACTTTCGTGAGCAATAATTGGTATTTTTAGTTTGCTTCCAGCTAAAACTACTGGAACAGATACAAATCCGCCTTTAGAAAAAATTACATCTGATTTTATTTTTCGTAAAATTTTTTTAGTTTCGCAAATTGATTTAATTAGTTTAAAGGGTAATAGTAAATTTTTAGGTGTTAGTGAACGAACTAACTTAACTGTTGGAATAGGGATATATTCCACGAACGAATATTTCGAGATAATATCTTTTTCTATTCCATTAAAACTTCCTAGGTAATAAATTTTATCAAATATTTTTTTAAGTTCATCTAGTAATGCCACATTTGGCATAACATGACCGCCAGTACCTCCGCCTGTTAAAACAATTGTTTTCATTAAAGCCTTCCTTTTTGTAATATTTTATGAGATTTGTAGCAAATTTATTTTAGAAAAGTTGATGTTTTGTGATAATATTTATTCTGTTTGATGTATAATTATTCACATCTTTTAAACACTGTAAAATTTTTATATTAAAATAATGGCTAAATATCGGCTTTTTTATTTACAGAATTAAGAAAAATATGTTATACTTATCAAAATGAAGAAATAAGGAGAGTTGCTTTGGGAGTTTACAAAAGTAAAGACATAGTTGTTTTAGAAGGATTAGATGCTGTTAGATTAAGACCGGGTATGTATATCGGTACAACTGGTATTAAAGGCTTACATCATCTTTTATGGGAAATTGTAGATAATTCAATGGATGAAGTTGCGAATGGTTATGGTAATAAGATAACTGTTACTTTAAATGAAGATGGTTCAGCAACAGTTGAGGATAACGGAAGAGGTATTCCAGTTGATAAGCATCCAACATTAAAAGTGAGCGGTGTTCAAGTTGTATTTACGCAATTGCACGCTGGTGGTAAATTTAATAATGATAACTATAAATATTCTGGTGGATTGCACGGTGTTGGTGCGAGCGTAACAAACGCTTTAAGTGAATGGTTGAAAGTTGATGTTCATAAAGATGGCTTTGAATACACTATGAGTTTTAGAGCAGTTAAGAAAGCTGGCGGTAAAGTTTCCGGTGGTGTTCCTGTTGCACCATTAAAATGCATTGGTAAAACTGAACGAACTGGTACAATTGTAACTTTCCTTCCAGATAAAACTATTTTCAAAGATTGTGATTTTGATTTTGATATTATTTCAAAGCGTTTGCGTGAACTTGCTTTCTTAAATAAGGGAGTTGAACTTGTTTTGGTAGATAATTCTTATCGTGATACGGAAGAAGTTCGAACAAGAGTTTATAAATATAACAACGGCTTGAAAGATTTTATGGCATACTTAAATGATGGAAGAGAATTGCTTTATAAGGATTGTATCTACTTTGAAGGTCGTTCAGATTTAGTTGAGCTAAGTTGCGCAATTCAGCATACAGATGGTTTTGCCGAAAATGTGTTTAGTTATGTTAATAATATTCCAACAGGCGAAGGTGGTACTCACGAAAATGGCTTAAAAGTTGGTTTAACTAAAGCGGTTAACGAAGTTGCAAGAAAAATGGGGCTTTTAAAAGAAAAAGAGGATAATTTCCAAGGTGAGGATTTTAGAGAAGGTATTTCTATGATTCTTGCAATTAAAATGAAAAATGTTCAATTTGAAGGTCAAACTAAAACAAAATTAGGTAACCCAGAAGCAAAACCTGAAGTTGAAAATCTAGTTTATGATGGTCTTATGAACTATGCTCAAACAAAACAAGCTAAAGATGTTTTTACGGCGATTGTAAATAAAGCAAAGTTGGCAGCTAAAGCTAGAGAAGCTGCAAAAAGAGCTAAAGATTTAACAAGGCAAACTCAAAAAGCAGAGAATTTTAGTTTGGTTGGTAAATTAGCAAGTTGCTCTGGTAGAAACGCACTTATAAATGAAGTATTTATCGTTGAGGGTGATAGTGCGGGCGGAAGTGCAAAACAAGCAAGAGATAGATCTTTCCAAGCAATCTTACCATTGCGTGGTAAACCATTAAACTGCGAGAAAAAAAGATTAAATCAAGTTTTGGAAAATGAGGAAATAAGAACAATTATTTCTGCGCTTGGTACTGGTATTGGAAATAATTTTAATATAGATAACTTGAAATATAATAAAGTTATCATCTTAGCCGATGCCGACCAAGATGGTGCGCATATAAGAGCTATCCTTCTAACATTCTTCTATAGGTATATGAGAGATTTAATTTTGGAAGGTCATGTATATATTGGTGTTGCACCTTTATATAAAATCTCAAAGAAGAGTATGACTAAATATATATATGATGATGCGGAATATGAAAAAATTGTTGGCAAAGATGCAGGTAGTTATAATGTTCAAAGATATAAAGGTTTAGGTGAGATGACTGCAGAACAACTATGGGAAACAACAATGGATCCAGCAAAGAGAGTTTTGATTAGAGTTACGCTTGAAGATGTTGCAGAAGCGGAACGAATGATTGATACTTTGATGGGTGATAATATTGAGGCAAGAAGAAGATATATTAGTGAGAATGCAAACTTTAATAAAATTTCCACTTTTGATAAAACGGTAGGTAAATAATATGGCAGTTAAAGATAAAGATATTTCAAAACAAGAAAAAGCTGTTTTAGATGAAAATAAAGACATTTTAATGAAAGAGAAAAAACCAACTAAAAAATCTATTATTTTAAAAGCTTCTCCATCAAAACCAAAGTCTGAGCCTAAAGCAGAAACTAAGGCTGAAACTAAAAAGGTTTCAGCTAGTAAAACAAAGGCGAAATCTGAAGATAATAAGGTTGAAAAGAAAGAACCAGTAAAAAAGATTGGTGGATTTAAAGAGATAGAAAAATTTCTTGATGAACAAGAAAAGAAAATAAAGGCAGATTTAAAAGAAAAGGCAGAGAAAGAAGAATTAAAGAAACTAAAAGATAAAGATTCAAATGATGAAGAAAAAGCTAGTAAAACTCCTAAATCAATGTTTGATGATAATGGTAATGGCGAATATAATAATATCGTAACAAAATCTGTGGAAAGTGTGTTGCACGATAGTATGTTGCCTTATTCAGAGTTCGTTATTTTGGATAGAGCATTACCAAGAGTTGAAGATGGATTAAAACCTGTTCAAAGAAGAGTTTTGTATAGTATGCTTGAAGTTGGTGTTCTTCCAGATAAACCATATAGAAAGAGTGCAAGAATTGTAGGTGATTGTATGGGTAAATATCACCCTCACGGCGATTCAAGTATTTATGGTACTCTTGTAAGAATGGCTCAAGATTTTAATATGGGCGAAGTTTTGGTTGATGGTCACGGAAACTTCGGTTCTGTTGATGGTGATGGTGCTGCAGCGATGCGTTATACAGAAGCAAAACTTGCTCCAATTGCACTAGAACTTTTAAGAGATATTGAAAAAGATACAGTTCCTTGGGTTTTCAACTTTGATGATTCTTGTAAAGAACCAGAGATGTTGCCGGGTAGATTTCCAAACTTGTTAGTAAATGGTGCAATGGGTATTGCTGTTGGTCTTGCCACAAATATCCCAACTCATAATCTAAGAGAGGTTTGCAAAGCGACTTGTGCTTATATAGATAATAGAGATATAGATTTAGATGAGTTGTTGAAAATAATGCCGGGTCCAGATTTCCCAACAGGTGCGTTTATTTTAAATAATTCTGAAATAAAACAGATATATAAAACTGGTAAGGGAAAAGTTTATGTTAGAAGTAAGATAACAATTGAAAACGCTGATGGCGGAAAGAAAAATATTATTATTACAGAAATTCCTTATCAAGTTAATAAGGCTGCGTTGTTGCAAAAAATAGCAACATTAAAAGAGAATGATGAAACTGGAGTTCTAGCATTTATTCAAGATATTGTCGATGAGAGTGATAGACACGGAAATAGAGCAATTATTAAACTTAAGAAAGATGCAAAAGTTGGCTCAATTATTGCAATGTTGTTAAAAAATACAGATTTACAAACAAATTTCAATGTTAATATGGTTGCGATTGCAGATGGTAAACCAAAGCAAATGGGCTTAATCGAAATTCTTGAATATTATGTTAATTATCAACAAAAGATTATATATAATAGGACAAGATATGATCTTGAAGCTTGCTTGAAAAAAGAGCATATATTAGAAGGTTTGTTAATTGCTATTAATAATATTGATGAAGTTGTTAGAATTATTAAAACGAGTAAGAATGTAACAGAGGCAAAAATTACATTAATTCAAACATTTACATTATCTGAAGTTCAAGCACAAGCAATCTTGGATATGCGACTTGCCAGACTTACAAGCCTAGAAGTTAATAAACTTATTGCAGAATTAAATAGATTAAGAGATTTAATTAAAAGATATACTGCAATATTAAAGAGTCCTGCAATGCAAATGAAGATAGTTAAAAAAGAACTTATGGAAATTGCTGAAAATTATGGTTCGGATAGAAAAACTCAATTCCTAGATCCTAGCGATGATTTACCAGAAGAAGATGCCACAGATTTTGAAGAAGAGGTTAGTGATATTCATATTATTTTCACTCCTCAAAAAACAATTAAATCTATACCAGATAAGAGTTATGGTCTAGCAATAAAAGATGCTAAAGATGTTACTAATTTATATGAAATCCCAGAAATTTCTATAAAAACTAAAACTAATAAAATTCTATATTGTTTCACAAATCTTGGCAATTGTTTTAAGATTAATGCTGGTAAAGTTTCTTTATGTAGGTTTAAAGATAGAGGTGCGAATGTAACAGCACATTATAAGAATCTAGAAGATAATGAGTTTGTGGTAACTTGTATGGAACTTGATGAAAAACAAGCTCAAAATGAATTGATTTTCTTCACAAAGAAAGGAATGATAAAAACAACTAAGGTTGAAGAATACTTTGCATCAAAGCAATGTATTGGTGCAATAAAACTTAAAGATGAAACTGATGCTTTGCTTGGAGTTCAATTAAATAAGGCAAATATGCAAGTGGCAATCTTTACAAAAAATGGTATTGGTATGATTGTGCCGAAAGATGATATAACAGCAACTGGAAGAATGAGTGCTGGTGTGAAAGGTTTAAACTTGGCAGATGATGATGAGGTGGTTTCTGCATTCTTAGTTAATAAAAAAGATAATTTCACAACATTCTTTGATAATGGCGGATTTAAAATTTTAGTTCAATCGGCTATTCCAAAGAGTTTGAGAAATAAGAAAGGCACAAAAATATTAGGTAAAAAACTTGCAACTTGTAAAATTGTTAGGGTTTTTGCAAATCAAGAATGTGATTATATTTTGCAATCAAACAAAAATGCTTTAATAAGTGTTAAGGCTAGCAATTTAACTTTAGAGAATATTGATTCTATTGGAAAATATAGTAAGAGCCTTAGAGGAGATAAAGTATTGCAAGCAGTTTATCCTTATGTGGTTTATGAAAAGTAGGGCATTTGCTCTATTTTTCTTTGTTTTTAACGATAAAAAATTTATTATTTTTGTAGTATGGTTTTTTATTTGCAAAAAAGATTTTTTTAACATATAATATTCATAATAAAAAAACTTTTTGGAGAAAAGATGACCTTTTTTGTTGATATTTTGGAAAAAACAAGCGGTGTAACGCAGATAATAGTTTCAATTGCATTAATGCTTGCATTTGGCTTTTTTATGACCAGAATTACAAGATTAGTAAAACTACCCAATGTTACAGGTTATATTTTAGCAGGTATTTTAATTGGTCCTTATTGTTTAAATTTAATACCCAAAAATATAATAGGTGGCTTAGATTTTATCTCAGATATAGCCCTTGCTTTTATCGCGTTTAGTGTTGGTGAATTTTTTAAATTTAGTACATTAAAGAAGAACGGAATGGGTATTATTGTATTAACCATTTTTGAGGCTTTAATGGCTTCGTTAGTTGTTTTTATAGTAATGTACTTTGTCCTTGGTTTGAGCTTAGCTTTTTCAATTGTGCTTGCAGCACTCGCTTCTGCAACAGCTCCAGCTTCAACAATTATGACAATTAGGCAAACAAAATCCAAAGGTGAATTTGTTGATACTCTTTTGCAAGTTGTGGCATTAGATGATGTGGTAAGTTTAATTGCATATAGTGTTGCAATTTCCGTTGCTTTAGCATCAATTTCTGGTGCAGGGGCATTTAGTTTTGAAGTTGTTGTTTTACCAATATTGAAAAACTTAGCATCATTAGCAATTGGCGTTGTGCTTGGATTTGTTTTAGTGTTGCTTATGAAAGTTAAGCATAGCTCAGATAATAGGCTTATAATTACGGTTTGTATTTTATTCTTATTCTGTGCAATAAGTTCGTTATTAGATGTTTCACCATTGCTTGGTTGTATGATTATTGGAACAGTTTATATAAATTGTACAAACGATGAAAAGTTGTTCTTGCAAGT
>CAKVMJ010000016.1 GCA_934772445.1 uncultured Clostridia bacterium | reverse complement strand
GGTGAATAATATGTTAAAATAAACATTAACATAATTTGTAAGGAGAATGTACATGTCCGAAAGACAGCAGCACATAAGAAATTTTTGCATTATTGCACACATTGATCACGGTAAATCTACACTCGCCGACAGAATACTTGAGAAAACAGGAGTTCTTACACAGCGGGAAATGCAGGATCAGATTCTTGACAACATGGATTGGGATCGAGAAAAGGGAATTACAATAAAAGCAAGAGCTGTAAAGCTCGTATATACAGACAAAAACAACGAAGAATATATTTTTAATCTGATAGATACACCCGGACATGTCGATTTTAATTATGAGGTTTCCCGAAGCCTTGCGGCATGTGAAGGCGCCGTTCTTGTTGTTGACGCATCGCAGGGTATTGAAGCGCAGACGCTTGCAAATACTTAACTTGCGGTTGATAATAATCTTGAAATAGTGCCGGTAATAAATAAGATAGATTTACCGAGCGCGCGTCCGGATTACGTTAAGGATGAAATCGAAAACATAATAGGTATTGACGCACAGGACGCTCCGCTTATTTCGGCAAAACAGGGAATTGGTATAGAAGATGTTCTTGAAGAAACTGGAGAAATAGAAGTTGCTGGTACTGTAGTAAGAGTTCTAGGTGATATTGCAGGTAATATACTTTTGGTATTCGAAGAAGAAACAGTAAGAAAAATAGTGGGAAAGTTAATAGGAAGTGAAGAAAATATTAACAGTGAAATGGGGCAATCTGTTTTATGCGAAATTGCTAATATAATTTCAGCTTCGTATATGAATTCAATTGCACAACTAACTAATCTTGTTATTGCACCATCAGTTCCAGCAGTAACGTATGATATGCTTGGAGCAATACTTACAACTACATTTATAGAGTCTAATCAATATGATGAATATATATTGGATATTGAGACTATATTTTTGGATGATACAGAAGAAAATATAGGAGGACATTTTTATTATATCCCTATGCCGGGATCTTTAGAAAAAATATTAAAATCAATAGGAATAAGTTAATTTTGGAGGTAAAAAAATATGGCTAAAGTTTTAATTGTTGATGATGCAGCATTTATGAGAATGATGATAAAGGATATCTTAGAAAAAAATGATTTTGAAATTGTTGGAGAAGCTAACAACGGAGTTGTTGCTGTAGATATGTATAAAAAAGAAAAACCAGATGTAGTAACAATGGATATAACAATGCCTGATATGGATGGTATTGAAGCGGTAAAACAAATAAAGGGATTTGATCCAAATGCAAAAATCATAATGTGTTCAGCAATGGGACAACAATCAATGGTTATGGATGCAATAAGAGCTGGGGCAAAGGACTTTATAGTTAAGCCATTCCAAGCTGAAAGAGTTTTAGAAGCTATTAAGAAAGTTTTAGGTTAGTAATAAGCTGATATGTTAATAAAAGAATTTTACAAATATTTGATTATAATGACTTAATGTGGTAATATATTACAGAAAGCAATATTATATTTGAGTAGAATTATGGTGGTTAACAGTTGGCAATTTGGGTTACAGTTAACAGTTATAATTAGACAGTTAACTGTTAACTTATGTTATTAACTTTTATGTATACAAATGATTGTGAATAATAACAATGGTTAAAAGGAGGGTTACAAAATGCAGATAGTAGTATTTAAATTAGGTGATGAACATTTTGCTGTTGAAACAGATAGAGTTCAAGGTATAAATGATATTATGAGCATTACTAGGGTTCCAAAGGCACCTGCTTATATTAAGGGATTGATAAATCTAAGAGGAAGTATAAAATCTCTTGTGGATTTAAATCTATTATTAGATGTAAAACATAGTGATGAACAAACCAACATAATAATATTGACTGTTGAAGATGAAGAAATAGGTATATCAGTTGATGAGGTTGAAGAAGTTCTAGACATAGATGAAAAGAGTATTCAAAAGCTTGATAAAGATAATGATAAATCTCAGCCTTATGTAAAAGGTATATTAAATTATGAGGATAAGCTTTTAACTATAATAGATATAGATAAATTATTAAATTAATTGAAATGAGGGAGAAATATGGCAGACGTTTTATCTCAAAGTGAAATAGACGCCTTGTTATCTGCCTTATCTACAGGGGAATTGGAGCCGGAGGAAGTTGGCAAAGACGAAGAAAAACATAAAGTTAAGCTTTATGATTTCAGAAGTCCACAGAAATTTTCTAAAGAACATATTAGAACATTAGAATTGGTTCATGATAATTATGCTAGAATTATTTCTAATTACTTAACTGGACAGACTAGGCAGAATGTCAAAGTGAAAATAGAAACTGTAGAGCAGATAACTTATGAAGAATTTATACATTCAGTACAAAACCCAACTATTATAACGGTTTTCAAGATGCCACCTCTTGCAGGTAACATAATATTTGAAACAAATCCACAATTTTCTCTTCAGGTTATTGATATACTTTTAGGAGGAAGTGGAGATAGAAAGGTTGAAACAAAAGAATTCTCAGATATAGATAAAAATATAATGAGACAGATAACTGGTGGAATGATAAGTAATTTGAAATTAGCATGGGAATCAATTTTGGATGTAGAGCCTGAGGTGGAAGGAATAGAAACAAATCCAGCAATTAATCAGACGCTGGCTCCTAATGATCCTGTAGCATTAATTACATTTTCAGTGGAAATGAATAAACGCAGTACGTTTATTAATATGTGTATTCCATATTTAATTATTGAAAAAATATTAGACAAGTTAGTGGTGCAGTATTCTTTTCAAAATGACGATGAAAGTTCAAAAGCAGAATCTAGAGAAAAGATTGAGGAAGGAATTCAGAAAGTTGATGTTGATATTGTAGCAGAATTAGGACATTCAATGTTAACTGTTGAAGATTTCTTAAGACTTAATATAGGTGATGTGATTAGACTTGATACAAAGAGCTCATCCCCAGTAAAAGTATTTGTAGGAAATGAAGAATGCTATTACGCAAAGCCAGGAATAGCAGGCAAGAATATGGGAGTTATGATATTAGATATAACAGATAAGGAAGTGAATGGGTATGAGCAATAATTTTTTATCTCAAGAAGAAATAAATGCATTATTATCAGGAGAATCTCCAGATAACAAAGAAAATGATGCTGCTATAGATACAAATAAAGATGAAAATACAGATTCAGATGTGAGCACTGTAACTGCTGACGAAATAACAGATACAGATAAAGATTTATTAGGAGAGATAGGAAACATATCAATGGGTTCTGCTTCTACTGCATTGTATCAGCTTATAAATCAGCAGGTTAATATAACAACACCAGTAGTATCAGTAACAACATTGAAAGAAATAAAAGAAGGATTTGAAACTCCTAATATAGTTTTAGATATAGAATATATAGCTGGTATAGTTGGAAGAAACATATTAATAATAAAAACCTATGATGGGCTTGTAATTTCCAACCTTATGATGGGGGGAGATGGAAAGGTAACAGATGTACATGAATTGTCTGAACTTGAAATAAGTGCTGTTTCAGAAGCGATGAATCAGATGATAGGTTCTGCAGCAACATCAATGGCAACAATGTTTGGAAAAAAAGTGGATATATCACCTCCAACTGCTAAAGTTGTTAAAGATTCAAGTATACCTATATCAGATGCAATACCAGAAGATGAGCCAATAGTAAAAGTGTCATTTAAGATGACAATTGGAGATATTGTTGATAGTAATATAATGCAGATATTCGCTATAAGGACTGCAAAAAATATATTGGCAATAATGACTGGTGAAGATGTTGAACAAAATGCTCCACAAGTGCAGCCAGAAGAACCTAAACCTAAAAAGGAAACTATTTTAAGCAAGGAAATTCAGTCTGAACCAGAAAATCAGCCACAACAGTATCAGGAGGCGCAAATGCAACAGCCACAATATACACAACAACCACAAATGTATGGAGGACAACCACAGATGTATGGTCAGCCAGTAGAGGTGCATCAAGCAGCTTTTGCACCATTAACACAGCAAGGGGCAGTACCTCCAATAAAGAATATCGATTTAATTATGGATGTACCATTAGATATATCTGTAGTTCTAGGAAGAACAAAGAAGAGCATTGAAGATATTTTAAATGTTGGTGTAGGTTCTCTTATAGAACTTCAGAAACTTGCAGAAGAACAAGTTGAAATATTAGTTAATGGAAAACAGATAGAATTGGGAGAAGTTGTTGTTGTTGATGAAAATTTTGGAGTAAGAATAACAAGTATTGTCAGTGGAACTGAAAGACTTAAAACATTAAAAAAATTCGAAAAAATCGCATTTGCATTTTGCTTATGCGTTTTTTTTTGATATAATTTATTAAGTATGGAATAAATTATTGGGGTTAGTTATGAGAAAATTTGTTTATCCAGCAGTTATTTATTACGAACCTGATTCAAAGGTTTATGTCCTTGCAATTGAAGATTTGGGCATTTATGTTGAAGGGGATTCAGTTGAAGAAGCGCACTCTAGGGGTGAGCAATTTTTGGCTACTTTCTTGGAGCAAAGTTTAAAAGAGCAAGAAGAATATGAATTGCCAACTCCAATGGATTTCGAAACCTTAGTTCAAGATAATCCTAAAAATATGTGTGTGCTTGTAGAAGCCACATTAGATGATAGAAATAGAAGTATTCATAGAAAATAAAGGCTAAAAACGCCTTTTTTTATTAATAAGGAAAATGATGGAAGCAAAAAATTATATCGGTAAAATTGTAAATGTTAAAATGGATAGACCTTTGGGGAGTGTGCATCAAAAGTATGGTTTTATATATTCAGTTAATTATGGATATATACCAAACACAATCTCAGAAGATGGCGAGGAATTAGATGCTTATGTTTTAGGCGAACATAATCCACTTGAAAAATTTAAAGGAAGGGTTATTGCTGTGATTCATAGATTAAATGATAATGATGACAAATTGGTGGTTGTGAAAGATGGAAAACAATATTCAAACGAGCAAATAGATGCTTTAGTGGAATTTCAAGAGCAGTGGTTTAAATATGAGATTATAAGATAAAAAAACTAGATATTAAATTTATATCTAGTTTTTTTCATTATTTATATAAATCAATCAACTTTTTCCATTCTTTAATATTGTTTTCATCTGGTTTTAAAGTTTTATTTGTATCCACAAAAACGAAATTTGAATGAGTTTTGCTCTTTAATTCTGCCAAATATTCGTTTACGCCTTCCACAATATATATTAAATCCTCATATTCTATAACTTTGATAGGTTTTAAGGATTTGCCCTTAGATGCTTTTAAAGCCAATTTATCGACCTTTTTGCCGTTTACTTTTTGGCAACTTTCCATCGCTAAAATTGGCAGATTATTTTTAGAAATGTTTATAATTCCATTCATTCTATTAATTGTTTTATTTAAATCGTTATTATAGATAACAAAATCATATTTTGCCATTTGTTTTTGTTCGTGTTTATAAACCTTCAAGCGATTTTTAATTTGCTTTTTATCTGTTTGGCGTTTTATAAGGCGTTCTTTAAGCATTTTTTTATCTGCTGTAAGAAATACTGAAACCATATTTAATTTATCTTTCATAAGGGTTTTAACATTGCTAACGCCCAAAACTGTTAGGTCTTTTATTATAGTTTTTTCTTTCTTTGATTGGTTTTTTAATTCTGAAATGCTAATTCCATAATAATGGTTATTAAATTTATCAAATTCTAAAATATCGCCTTGTTCAATTAGTTTTTCAAATTCTGCATTTGATGGAACATAATAATAAACATTTTCTTTATCATCAATTCTTTTTGGCCTTGATGTATGCGACCTTAAAAATTCAATACTCTCATCTTTGCTCATTAATGTGTTTATAACTGTGTTTTTTCCAACTCCAGATGAGCCAGAAACGAATACAAATAAATTTCTACTCATTAGAAACTCCTTTCATTTTAATTTTTATATTTTTCTTATGTTTTATAATATCTTTTTCTTTTTCGTAAGTTTTAAATTTTATATCTGCGTTTAATAATTTTTTTGCTCTTTGTTTCTTAACATTTATTGTATGACAATGAAAACAGGATATATCTAATGATTCCCAAACAAAAACCCAAGTGGCAATTTCAAGCAGAGTATAAAGAAATTGAGATTTCTCATATAATCCAAACGCAAATAAGCAGGATAGTAATACTAATCCAATACCAAGAAGAATTGATGCTAAAATTAAAAGTCTATTTCGCTCAGCATTTAATTCTAATAAATATTGAGCATAATAGTTTCTAAAAGTTGTTTCAGCTTCTTTTTTTTCTTTATCTGTTGGCATTTTATCTAAATAAATTTCCAAATCTAAATCTTTTGATAGCGGAATATAATCTGCAATATCGCAAATATGGTCATCAACTTCTCTATCTATCTTTTTATTATTTTTTAAAGAATAAGGAGAATAAAAGTCATCAATATCTTCAAGCCCAATCTCAATCAATCCTTTTTCTTGATGCTTGTAATAAGAAGTTTTAAATTCTTTTAAATTAAATTGTTCTTTTTTCTCTTTCATAATCTTCCTTATTTTAAAACAAATATTGGGCTTAAATTTTTAGGAGATAAAACATCTATTTTTATATTCACTCCCACAACTATACCTTTAGTTTGCAAGTAATCCTTAATTGTAGTGTATGCTAAATCTGGTGTATTATTTTCCTCGCTTAAGTGGGCAAGCAAAACTTGTTTTGTTTTTCCATAAACTAGCTTTTCTATAACGCTCGCACTTGTTAAATTACTTAAATGCCCATTTGGTCCTAAAATTCTTGCTTTTAAATATGATGGGTAATGAGGGTTTACTTTTAATCTATCTGGATCGTGATTTGCTTCTAATATCACTAGTTTGCTATCCACTAAGTTTCCAACAATCTCATCTGTTATATGCCCTAAATCTGTGGCAATGCTGAATTTAACTCCATTCTCTTCAATTGTATATCCCACGCAGGCAGGAACATCGTGTGGCAGTCTAAATGGTTGAATATGGAAATCTCCAATATCAAAGGGTAGGCGATTAAAGAAAATAAAATTTTCAGATGGAATACTTTTTGCCTTTTGCATTATTCCATATAAAGCATCTTCGTGGCAATAAATGGTTGTGCCATACCTTTTAGCTAAGTTGTTAATTCCGCAAGTATGGTCGGAATGTTCGTGAGTAACTAAAACTCCATCAATTTCGCTAGGACTAATTCCTAAGGCTTGAAGTTTCATTGTAAGTTCTGAAATTGTAATTCCGCAATCTATTAAAATTTTTGTATTTTCATTATAAACTATTGTACAGTTTCCTTTCGAGGAACTGGCTAGTGTACATATTTTCATCGGTATGTCCTTTTAAGTAATTAGATTGTAACAAATTATGACAAATTTTGCAAATAAAATGATTGGTAAATATGATGGTAAATAATGTAATTAAAAATAAAAAAGGAAGAAAATTTTTTCTTTCTTCCTTTTGAAAAAATTTGCTATTTTATTACCACATTTCCGTTTATCCAGCTATCAAAAAATCCTTTTAAATCTGTATGTGAAACTTGCTCAAAAATGCCAAGCAGATGTTCGGGTGTAACATTTTTAAATTTATAAGTTTCAAAATATGTTTGAACTGCTTTTAAAAATTTAGCATCACCAAGCAATGTTCTTAATTCATTAAAGAATAACATTCCTTTAACATAAGTTACATAAACATATTCAGGTTCGGTGTTGTATTCATCTAGTTTTCTATTCATAGATGTATCAACATTGCCTAAAACAGATGTATATAAATCCACAAATGTTACCCAGCTAGAAGTTGTATTTTTTATAACTTCGTTTGCATCAACATTATATTGCGGATTCTTTTGGTAAAATAAATTTGTTGAATATTCAGTTAAGCCCTCATCAAGCCAACCATATCTAAATTCATCATTTCCAACAAGTCCAT
Source organism: uncultured Clostridia bacterium (assembly GCA_934772445.1). GTDB lineage: Bacteria > Bacillota > Clostridia > Christensenellales > UBA1242 > UBA11490. The sequence continues at coordinate 28,078 of CAKVMJ010000016.1, read as the reverse complement.
ACCACCATTGATGAGCAATTTCGTGAACTATAACATTTATGTAATCTGCCTTTTCGCTTGTGTCATCACTAATTAAAACTAAGTTTGGATATTCCATTCCACCGTGTACGAAATTAGATTTAACAACAGATAGAGTGGAATAAGGATATTCACCAAATAGTTCATTAAATGTGTTTAGAGAATCCACACTTGCAGTTAAAAATTCTTCAGGATTTTCTTCATCGTAATAATAGTATTTAACATTTGTTTTGCCAACTTGTTCTTCTAAAACTTTAAATTTTTCAGATAACACAAATGCATAATCTCTAACCGCATAAGCATCTATAGAGTAAGATTTTTTATTTTCATTTTCTTTAACTTCTTTAATTTCGCCACTTGTTGCTAAAATCAAATTTGATGGAGTAGTTAAATTAACTTCATAATTTGCAAGATATGAATAGAAAGGGTCGCCATTATAATGATATGGTTCTTTAACCCAATCTTCTTCATACACGCACAAAATAGGGTAGAAGTTGGCACAATTTATAGTGTTGTTGCCATAACCAAATCTATGATTAATGTTTGGAAGTGTTACAGTGTAGGTTAAAGATAGATTGATATTTGAATTTAAGTCTAATGGGGAAGAAAGTTCAACTTTTAAAAAGTCTTTATCTGTTCCTTCAATATTAAAATTTAATTCTTCAGAGTTTGATTTAATAGAATCAATTTTAATATTGCCATAACTTTCGCCATTAGGATAAGCTTTTACTTTGCTAAGTACACCTACAGGTTTGTTCACTACTCCTTCGCTAAAAGCTGAAGGGTATAGATGAAAATATAATTCATTAAGTGAAGTTTCTGTTGGATTTTTTAAGCTGATATTTTGTTCAACATTGAGTGTGTGAGATTCATCAATATATTCAATATTTAATGAATACAAACTTAAATTTTTAGAAACACTTTCTAAATTATTTGAACAAGCAGAACTTAAAATTACGAATGTTAGAATAAATAATAAACCTAATATTTTTTTCATAAAATTCTCCTAATTAAAATAATAGAGTTAGATAATAAATTAAAAACATTGTGAGTAAGATAACACCTTGTATTCTATTTGTTTTACCTTTTCTTGCAATAGGGATATATAAAACTAGCAAGGATAAAATTATAACTGGCAAGGCAATAAATGTTATGTTGCTTTCAAAGATTAAATCACTCCCATTCATAATAGTTGTTGTGCCAACGAGTAGGGTTGAACTTAATATGTTTGCGCCAAGTGTATTTCCGATTGCAATATTTGTGGAATGAAGTTTAATGCTATTGATTGCAGTTACAAGTTCTGGAAGGCTTGTACCCATTGCAACTATCGTTACTCCTATTATATGTTCGCTAATACCTAAATAATGTGCAATATTTTCACCGTTGGAAACTAGCAGTTTTGCACCAAGTGTTACAAATATAGCACCTAGTATAAATGCAAGTACAACTATTAATAATTGTTTCTTATAGTTTTTAGGTACTGCTTGAATTTGAATACCCTCTATTTTTATTTTTTTGTTTGCATCTATAATATTTATGACAAAAAATGTTAGAAAAATGACAATAAGTGATAATCCAGTAAATAGATTTAGGAAGTTTAATGCCCCTAAGATGAATAAATATAGGCAAGTGGACAATAAAATGAAGAAGTTTTTTTGAATGTTTTTTGCATCAACTTTTTGTGGCGAAAAGAAAACACAAAGTCCTATTATAAATAGTAAATTAAATAAAACGCTTCCTATTGCATTGCCTAATGCTAAATCGTTTAAATTATTCGCAGAGCTGAAAACCGTAACAGATAGCTCGGGAAGAGTGGTGGCTAAAGAAACGATTGTTGCACCAATTAAAATTTCTGGAATACCTGTTATCTTGCTTATCTTTAAAGCATTTCGAACAAGCATATTTCCGCCATAGATTATAAAGACTAGTCCAATTAAAAAGAGTAAAAGATAGAGAATTACTTTCATAAATTTATCTCCTAGAAACATATTACTAATCAAAAGCATAATATATTCTTAAAAAAGGTTAAAAACCTTATTAAATTTATTTTGAAACTTAGGAGTATTTAAGTAAAATGTATGGGTGAATTTTTTTTAGATAGGAATAAAGTAATGTTAAAAAATAGTTTTACATACTTAAAAGATGATGTTATAAAAAAGGTGGTTTCATCTCCAATTGGGTTGGATGAATCAGATGCCAAAGAAAGATTAATAAGAGATGGTAAAAATGAAATAAAAGAGAAACCAAGAAGAAATGGTTTCTTAAGATTTCTAGACCAATTTAAAGATATGATGATTTTGGTTTTAATTGTGGCTGCGATTGTTTCTGCAGTGCTAGTTTTTATAGAACCAGAACCGGATTATATTGAGCTTATAGATAGCGGAGTTATATTGCTCATTGTTTTCATAAATGCAATCATTGGATTTGTTCAAGAGAATAAAGCGAACAAAGCATTAGATGCTCTTAAGAATTTGAATAAGCCTTTTGCAAAAGTTATGCGAGAAGGCGAACTTAAAAGAATAAAGAGCGAGGAAATAGTTGTTGGCGATATTGTTATATTGGAAGCTGGAGATATAGTTCCTGCGGATTTAAGATTGATTGAGAGTAAGTCTTTAAAAATCGAAGAAGCATCTCTAACTGGTGAGAGTTTGCCAACAGAAAAAGATGCGGATATAATTTTGAAAAATGATACCCCACTAGGCGATAGAAAAAATATGGCATTTGCTTCTGGTATAGTTAGTTATGGTAGAGGCGTTGGAATCGTTGTGGCCACAGGTATGGATACTGAGATGGGTAAAATTGCAACAATGCTAAATGTGGAAGAAAAAAGTGAAACACCATTGCAAGGTCAACTTGCTAAAACTGCAAAATATCTTTCATTCTTAGTTTTAGGAATCGCATTTGTTGTTTTTGTAATGCAAGTTATTGTTGGTGGACTTAACGCTGAGAGTATTAAAAGCAGTTTCCTAACAGCGGTTGCAATAGCAGTGGCAGCCATTCCAGAAGGATTACCAGCAGTTGTAACAATTGTGTTAGCACTTGGTGTTAAACGAATGAGTGAGAAAAAGGCCATTGTTAAAAATTTGCCAGCAGTTGAAACTCTAGGTTGTTGCCAAGTTATTTGTTCGGATAAAACTGGTACACTAACATTAAATAAGATGACTGTTAAAGAATTATATACATTAGACCGCGGTAACTTCTATAAAGAAGATTGTGAATTTGTGGATAAAGGCTTAGAACATTTAATCAAGGGTTTGGTTTTGTGCAATGACACAGTTGAAAATAAAGATAACCTAGTTGGCGACCCAACAGAAACGGCGTTGGTGGCTTATGCGAAAAAGATAGGTTTAACTGTTAGAGAAATAAAACGAACTTATAAAAGAATAGATGAAATACCTTTTGATAGTAAAAGAAAATTAATGAGTACGGTTCACTTGGATAATGAAAATAAAATATCCTATACCAAAGGTGCAGTGGATATGTTATTAAAAAGATGTACTAAGATTTTCTCAAATGATACTATCCGAGATATTACAGAAGAAGATATTGAAAATATTAAGAAAGCAAATAAAGAAATGGGATATAACGCTTTAAGGGTTTTAGCGTTAGCATTTAAAATTCAGGATTTCGAACTAGATAAACTAGAAAGCGAACTTATATTTGTTGGCTTGGTTGGAATGATAGATCCACCAAGACCAGAAGTTAAAAATGCGGTTGAAACTTGCAAAAAAGCAGGAATGAAACCTGTGATGATAACAGGCGACCATTTAGACACTGCTAAAGCGATAGCAAAAGAGATTGGTATTTTTGAAGAAGGAAACTTAGCAATCACTGGTGCGGAACTAGATAAGATGAGCGATGAAGAGTTTTTGGATAAGTTGCCAAATATAAGAGTTTTTGCAAGAGTTAGCCCAGAAAATAAAGTTAGAATTGTAAAAGCATTTAAGAGTATTAAAGTTATCGTGGCAATGACAGGTGATGGGGTTAATGATGCGCCATCAATTAAGAGTGCGGATATTGGAATAGGAATGGGTATTACAGGAACAGATGTAAGCAAAAATGTTTCCGATATGATTTTAAGCGATGATAACTTTGCAACGATAATCACAGCCGTTGAAGAAGGAAGAAAAGTTTATTCAAATATAAAGAAAGCAGTGCAATATTTATTATCTGCAAATATAGCTGAAGTGCTTTGCTTATTTATAACCACACTTATGTCACTTATTATGAATAAACCATTGATGTTTTTGAGTGCGATAATGATATTATGGATAAATCTTGTAACAGATAGTTTGCCAGCGTTAGCGCTTGGTGTTGAAAAAGCTGAAAAAGATATAATGCTTAAAGCACCTAGAAAAACCAACTCAAGTTTGTTTAGTGGTGTTACAGGTAAAGAGATTATAATTCAAGGATTGATGCAAACTTTCCTAACAATGTTCTCATATTTGATGGGTGCGTTCGTGTTTACAAATGGAACTGAAGCCACGATTTTAGACCATAGGCAAGCAATGACAATGGCATTTATAACATTATCTTTAATTCAATTATTTCATTCATATAATTCAAGGTCACAAAAACAATCGTTATTTTCTTCAAACCTATTTGAAAATAAATTCTTAAATATTTCATTTGTGGTTGGTTTGGTTTTGGTTATCATACCTTGTGTTGTGCCATTCTTCCAAACATTCTTTGAAACTGCGAACTTAAATATTTATGAATGGTTGGTGGCGGTTGGTTCTGCTATAGCGATAATACCATTTGTTGAAATTGAAAAATTAATATCAAGAAAAAGAAATAAAAAAAATTAAACTTAAATTGGTGAATTGGAATTTCCAGTTTGCCAATTTTTTTTAAAATTATAAATTTTATTTTTAATTTATTTGTGAATTTATATTTATTTTAGTATTATATGTATGGAATAATATTAGAATGAAATGGATTGAAAATAAAAGGGTTGTTTTAACTGGTGCATCTAGCGGTATTGGAAAAGAGATAACCAAGATATTAATAGAAAAGTATAATTGTTTTGTGATTGGAATTGGAAGAAACGAACAAAGAATGATAGACTTAAAAATTTCATTAAATGAAAAATCACAATCTTTTTCATATTGCCTATTTGATATTTCAAATATAGAAAATTGGAAAGAATTTGTAGATAATTTAGAAAATAAGAATGTGGATATTTTGATTAATTGTGCAGGAATGTTGCCTAAATTTGATAGATTTGAAAATTATTCGATAGAATTATTAGATGAAGTTATAAAAACAAATTTTTATTCTGCGGTTTATGGAATAAAAACAATGTTGCCTTTAATTAAAAAATCTAAAACGCCAGCAATTGTAAATGTTTCAAGTTCTGCAAGTTTGTGTGCCTTACCGGGGATTAGTTATTATACGGCTAGTAAGTCGGCTTTAAAGAATTTTACAGAAGCATTGGCTAGCGAATATAAAAAAGAGATTTATATTGGATTGGTATGCCCTGGGTTTACAAGAACGAATATTTTTAGAAACCAAGATAAAGATGTTGAGAAAAGCATTGTATATAAGTTTTCAATGAGTGCTGAAAAAATGGCAAAGAAAATTGTTCGAAGTATTATAAGAAAAAAGAAACGAGTAGTGATTGGTACAGATGCCAAAATTATGAACTTTCTATATAAGCTTTACCCTAAGAGTGCGGGAAATATTTGCGGGGGAGTCCTGAGGAAATCTAAAATTAAATTGTTTGAAGATGTATTTAAAGAAGGAGGAGAAAAGTGAAAGACTTTTTAGTTAAAATAAAAGAGGCATTCTTTTCAATAATGCCTATATTTATGATTGTAACTTTATTAACAATAACAGTTACGCCAATTGATAAGAGTATGTTTATATCGTTTTCGGTTTCCTCTGTGTTGTTGATTATAGGTATGGCACTATTTAATATTGGTGCTGATGCATCAATGATTCCGATGGGCTCGAGTATTGGTAGCGGACTTGCTGGTTCAAAAAAATTAAAATTAATGCTAATATGTGGATTACTTATTGGATTTATAATCACATTTGCAGAACCAGACCTATCGGTTTTGGCAGGGCAAAGCGGAATTAATAAATGGTTATTTAATTGTGTTGTTTCGCTAGGAGTTGGTATATTTCTATTGCTAGCAGTTTTGAGAATAGTTTTCTCTATAAAGCTTAATATATTGCTTGCAATTAGTTATGGCTTAGTATTTATTCTAGCATTCTTTGTACCAAAAAATTTCTTGCCATTGTGCTTTGATTCGGGTAGCGTTACCACAGGTCCTATATCCGTACCATTCTTAATTGCGTTTGGTTTAGGACTTGCCACGATAAGAGCAAGTAAGCAAGCGGAAGATGATTCTTTTGGATTGATAGCATTGAGTTCGGCAGGTCCAATCCTTGCAGTTATGATTGTTGGATTATTTATGCCAAGCGATTTCATACCTCACGCAAGCGTTTATGGAGTTAGCGAGATAGGTCCAACTTTGCTTAACAACTTGCTAGAAGTTTTATTAATATTGTTGCCAATCGTGGTTATATTCTTTATATTCCAATTCACGATGTTGAAATTACCTAAAAGTAAGATAGTTAAAATTTGTATTGGTTTGTTTATGACATATATAGGAATAGCATTGTTCCTAACAGGTGTAACATCTGGTTATTTGCCTTTAGCATATAAGATAGGCGGAGAACTTATTGCTAGTGATTACTCTTGGATATTGTATCCTCTAAGTTTCTTGCTTGGCTACTTTGTAATTTCAGCTGAACCAGCGGTTCATGTCTTGAAAAAACAAGTTGAAGAGATTACGGGTGGTAAGTTGAAACAAAGAACCATCTTGATAGCGATTAGTTTGGGAGTTTCGTTGGCAGTGTTCTTGGCAACATTAAAAGCGTTATTTAATATACCAATTCTTGCATTATTAATTCCATTATATGTTATTGCAGTAGGTTTGAGCTTTATAAATCCTCCAGTATTTTCTGGAATAGCATTTGATGCGGGCGGTACTGCAACAGGTGCGATGGCGGTTTCATTTATATTGCCATTCTTAAGCGGAGTGATGGCGGAAGGAAGTGCATTCGGAACAGTGGCACTCATTGCTTGTATGCCAATTCTTGCATTACAATTGCTTGGATTGTTCTATACAATTAAGGTTAAGAAGCTTGAAAAAGCAAATGCGAATAAGAAAGTTAAGAAAACTGCAATTGAAATTGTGGATTTTGAATATTAAAAGGGGGTTTGGTAATGAAAAAAATAAAAGCACCGTTCGAGATTATTGGCGTTATTGTTAAAAGAAACTCTTCCGACCAAGCAGTTGAAATTTTGAAAGCAAATTCTTCAGATTTTCATCTAGTTTGTATGGCGGAAGGTACGGCATCAACGCAAGTTATGGAAATGTTTGGTTTTGGAATGGAATCAAGAGAAGTTATTTTTGGTTTAATAAAAACAGATGAAATAAAAAATACTTTAAGCGTTTTAAATAAGGAAATGCAATTCGATAAAGAAGCAAACGGAATTGCTTTCACATTGCCTTTATCTAGCGCCACAAGTGTGGTTATGGAAATGGCTAAAAAATTAGGAGGTAAGAAATGCTAAAAACTAATTATGAGATGATTGTTTCAATCGTTAATAGAGGTTATTCAGATTATGTTGTTAATGCTTCAAGAGAAGCAGGGGCTACAGGCGGTACAATTGTATTTGCTAGAGGTACAAATCATAATGGCGAAAAAGATTCGTTTATGGGCGTTTCTATTGAACCAGAAAAGGATATTGTTTTAATTATTGTTAGTAGTGAGGATAGAAAAAAGGTTATGCAACATATTTGCGATAGTACCTCTTCATTACAACAAGAAGGTAATGGAATTTGCTTTAGCTTGCCAGTTACAAACGCAATTGGTTTAAGAAATATAAGGAAAAAACATTTGCTTGGAGTTTTTGAAGAACATAAAAAGAAAGCCGAGGAGAGAAAACAAAAGAAAGAACAAGCAAAAGAAACAAAAGAAGAAAAAGAAGTTTCTAAACCAGCAGAGGAAAAACCAGCTAAAGAACCAGTTAAGAAGGCTGAAAAAACTTCAATAAAACCTCCTAAAGCAGAGAAAAAAGAAAAATAATTAAAAATTTAATAAATAATTTAGAAAAGCCTTTAAATATAAAGGCTTTTTTGTTTTCTTCTTATGATTAAAAATAAGAAAAAATTAATTTTATTTAGATTTAAAAGAAATAATAAAAACTTTATAATAAATTAAAAAAGATGAAAAATTTTAAATTTTAATGGTAATATTAAAGTTTTTAAGGTTGAAATTTTTTAATTTTTATGTTAAATTTATTAAAAAACAATTTAATTTTTTATTTGTAATTTACTAAGAATAAAGATTTATTTAAAATTTATTAAAAAACATACTAAAAATTTATTTAAGTTCTTAAAAATTTTTTAATTTTTTTCTTTAATAATCTCTTCTAGTATTTGAACTGCGTTTGTGGCTGCACCTTTTCTTATATTGTCTGCCACAGATATGAAGTGCAACACATTCGGATTAAATAAATCTTTTCTAATTCTTCCAATAAGCACTTCATCTTTGCCGTTTGATAGGGTTGCTAGCGGGTAAATATTATTTAATGGTTCATCAACTAGTTCTATTCCTTTAAATGCCTTTAAAGCCTCTCTAACTTCTTTTAACTCTATTTCCTTTTCAAATTCAGCACTAATTGAAACTGTATGGCTATTCAAAACTGGTACTCTTACGCAAGTGGCTGAAATAGGGATATTATTTAGATTTAAAATCTTATTAGTTTCGTTTACCATCTTCATTTCTTCTTCTGTAAAACCATTTTCTAGGAAAGCTCCAATATGAGGCAAACAATTATTTGCTATAGGGTGTGGGTAAAATGAATTAGGTTTGCCTTCTAGTGAGTTTTTTAAATCTTCAATACCTTTTTTACCGCTTCCGCTTACAGCTTGGAAAGTTACATAATTAATGCTTTTTAATTTGAATAAATCGTTTAAAGGTTTTAAAGGAAGAACACATTGGATAGTACTGCAATTTGGATTAGATATTATTTTATCTTCTTTTTTTATATCTATAAAGTTTACTTCTGGAACAATTAATGGAACATCTTTTTCCATTCTAAATGCACTACTATTATCTATAACCACACATCCTAATTCTTTAAAAATTGGTGCAAACTCTTTAGATATTTTTCCTCCAGCACTAAATAGGGCAAAGTCTATTTTTTTATTTTCAATATTCTCTTTAGATAGAGTTTTAACTCTATATTCTTTATTATTAAATGTTAAAATCTTGCCATTGCTTTTTTCGGAAGCAAATAGGTATAAATTATTAATAGGAATTTTTCTTTCATCTAAAACCTCTAGCATTTTTCTTCCAACAAGTCCTGTTGCACCGCAAACTGCAATATTATATTTTTTCATATTTTTTCCTTTTATAAATCAAATCTATTTTTTAACTTTTCTAAGATTTCCAAGCCCTTAGCTTTTTCAACTGTTATAGATAAAGCAAATTCGCTAATAGATAAATTAAAGATATTATATTTTGATAATGTTTGAATAACATCGTTTGCAAGATTTGGGTGGGTTATAAGTCCAAGTCCTGCTATCACTATTTTGGATAGATTGTTTATTTCCAAACTTCTTATTTTCTTTAATAGTTTTTTCTCTTCCAATGTTTTCAAAAGGCTTTCGCTTTTATTTTCATCAATCAAAAATGAAATAAATTTTAGATTACCATTTGTGTTTATTGAGAGCATATCGAAATTATTAAGTTGTTGTTTATTTAATTCTAATATTTTTTCAATTGCTGAAGATTTGCTTTTATCCAAACAAATACTCACCGAAGCAATATTCTCTTTTAATGTTAGCCCCGAAATATGTTCGTGTTCTAAACTTCTATCCATAACTATTGTTCCTTTCTCTTTATTTAATTCCAATGATTTACCAAGGTAAATTTCTATGCCATATTTCTTACCCAATTCAACACTTCTTGGCTCTAACACTTTTGCTCCACCAAGTGCTAGTTCTATCATCTCTTCATATCCTATTTTCTTTATAGGTTTTGCATCGCTAACTATTCTTGGGTCGCAGGTGAATATATGTTCAACATCTGTATATATCTCACACTTACATTTCAACACACTCGCTAAAGCCACCGCCGTTGTATCCGAACCGCCTCTACCTAGAGTGGTGGTATTTCCATTCTTATCTATTCCTTGAAACCCAGTTATGATAACTATATAACCCTTATCTAATTTCTTTAAAATCTTATTTGGATTAATGCTTTCAATATATGATTTTGTAAAGCTTCCGTTTGTTTTAATTGGTACTTGGTTTCCGTTAAACGATATAGCCTTAACTCCAATTTCGCCTAGTGCTATAGATAGCATACTCGCACTAATATTTTCTCCGTTTGCACATAATGCATCAAGTTCTCTTGGGTTTGGTCTTGATGAAATTTCATTTGCTAAACCTATTAAATTATTTGTTGTTTTTCCCATAGCGCTCACCACAACAACTAACTTATTATCTATATTTTCTTTTACATATTTTAAATGCTCAGCAACTCTTTTTATATGTTCGCTTGTTGCCAAACTAGAACCACCATATTTCAAAACTATCATTTGTAAATTTTAACCAGCCTTTATAAAGTTTGTATTTTATTTATAAGCCTATTGGTTAATTCGTTTATTCCTTTAAAATCCATATTCTTAATATAATATTTCTCAACTTGTTTATGATATTCTATCGCCTTTTCTATCTCACTTCCTGACAATAAGATAAGGTTATTTAACATTAAATCTAAATTCTTATCTTTTGAATTATATATATTACTTGATGTTATTTTTAAATTTAATGCTGGGATTATAACACTATCTATATACTTTGTGTCAAAAAGGTTAGGTGATGCAATTAAATTATAGTGTAACTTTTCTAATTTAGATATTAATTCTTTTAAAAACTTATCTGCGTTTAGATAAGGTAAATCTAAATAAATTTCCTTATATGAATTAGGTAAAAATTTAATGCCATCGCTTGTGAATGAACCTAAGAATAAATATCTAGTTTCACTTTTTGTATGTTGATTTTTTAAGTTTAAATCTTTTATAAATTTACTAATTTTTGGTTTAAATTCTTTGCTTGAATTTTCTAAAACTAATTTATTTTGAAAGATTTTATTTGCCGAATTTAGATAATTATTTGCAATGATATAGCACCTCTTTTTCATTTCTAAATTCTTTAACATTTTCTTTTTATTTTCCTTAACATCATCTTTAATAAAAACTCCCAAATCTATAATTTCCTCCAAAACATTTGGTAAAGTTGTTTCGGTGATATGAGGTGCTGTTCCATCAACAATTGCGATATTTCTTTCAATTAGATGTATTCCATCTAAACTATTTGGGTCTGATGAACAATGGATTAATTCCACACTTTCGCCTAGTGCAATAAAGTGGTTTGCAACTGTTTTTAGAAGCGTACTTTTTCCTGTTCCCGGACCTCCTTTTAAAATGAATAAATATGATTTTTTTAGTTTTGAATTTATATATTCAAAATGGTTTTTAAAACCTGTGCCTGTATTAGCACTTGCAAAATAATGAGTAATCTTTTCCATATTTTAAGATATTAATTTTTTTTAAATTTTGTTAATATGAACACTTAATTTTTTTTATTCATAAATCTTTCCTAGGAGGAGATTTAATGAAATATTTTATTGATGTTTCGGATAAACGAAATAAATATTTGCTAGATAAAATGTTAAAAGATAATTTTGATGCGGAAAATTTTGATGCTGAAAATTTAGATAAAATAAAGAAAGGTGACTATTTAATTTTTTCACCAGCTAAAAAATTTGAAGATGAGTTTTTAAAAAATTTACCAAACGATATAAATTTAGTCTGCGGATATTTACTTGAAAATAAATTGAGTATTTTAAAAGAAAAAAATATAAATCATATAAACCTTATGATTGATGAAATCTTTACAATCAAAAATGCAAACTTAACTTGCGAAGGTGTTTTGAATTTAATGATTTCAGAAACTGATGAATCATTATACGAGAGCAATGTTTTAATTTTGGGTGGTGGAAGAATTGCTAGGGGAATGGCAATTATGCTAAGAAATCTTGGCGTGAAATTTTCAATCGTTTCTTTCAATGAGGTAAAGTTTCCTCAATATTATTTATATACAAATTCTTGTTATTACAAAAAATCTTTCTTAAAGGATTTAAAGAATTTTAATATTATTATAAATACAATTCCTCTCCAATTTTTAGATAAAGAAGATTTGAGTTATTTTTCAGATAATTCAGTTTTGATAGAAACAGCATCTATAAAATGTTTAGATGAAAATGATGAAAGAAAATTTAGATATGTTTTAGCACCAGCCTTGCCTGCTAGGTTCTGCTCTAAAACCGCAGGTGAGTTAATGTTTGATGTTATAACTCATAAAAATGATTATAAGGAGAATATCTATGAATAAACTTAATGTTGGGTTTGCTATTTGCGGTTCGTTTTGTACATTTGATAGAATTATAGAGGAGATGAGAAAACTTGTGGATAATGGTTATAATCTAATCCCAATACTAACTCCTAATGCAAACACTATGAATACAAGGTTTGGAGATGCTGAAACTTTTAATAAAACAATTGAAGAGATAACTGGTAAAAAACCTATCACCACTATTGTGGAAGCAGAGCCGATTGGGCCTAAAAACTTAATAGATATTTTAGTTGTTGCACCAACAACTGGTAACACTCTTGCAAAACTAGCAAATGGTATTACAGATAATGCAGTTACAATGGTATTTAAAGCACATATTAGAAACAATAAACCAGTTGTGATTGGAATTTCAACAAACGATGCCTTAGGTTTGAATTTGAAAAATATTGCCACTCTTATGAATTTAAAGGGTGTTTATTTCGTACCATTTGGTCAAGATGATGCAATTAAAAAACCTAAATCTTTGATTGCAGATTATTCTAAAATCGAAGAAACGATAAAAAGTGCTATAAATGGCGAACAATTACAACCAATTTTATTAAAGTAAGGGGGAGAGAATGGAATTATTTAAAGGTTATTGCCCAGCTATTATAACTCCTTTTAAAAATAACAAGATTAATTTTAAGAAGTTTGCTGAGCTTATTGAAATGCAAATAGAAAATGGTGCGAAAGCAATAGTTTTTTTAGGTACAACTGGCGAACCTGCCACAATGACAAGATCTGAAAAAATCTCGGTTGTGAAGTTTGCAGTAAATCAAGTTGGAAAGAGAGTTCCTGTAATTGTTGGAGCAGGAAGTAATAACACTAAAGATGTTATAAAAAATATTAAAGCATTTGATAAATTGCAGGTTGATGGTTATTTAATTGTAACGCCTTATTATAATAAATGTACTCAAACTGGATTAATCGAACATTATTCAAAAATAGCTAAAAGCACAACCACTCCAATAATTTTATATAATGTGCCATCTCGAACTGGCGTTAATATGTTACCGGAAACTATTAAAAAACTTACAAAGTTTAAAAATATTATTGGTGTTAAAGAAGCATCTGGAAATGCAGAGCAAATTATGGAATTATTTAGGCTTTGCAAAGATGATTTAACAATATATAGCGGAGATGATAGTTTAACTTATCTTTTCTTAAGTTTGGGTGGTGGAGGCGTTATAAGCGTACTTGGAAACTTACTTCCAGCCTTAATGAACGAGATTTGTGAGAGTTTTTATATGGGCTATATAGATAAAAGCTTAAAGCTTTCTATGTTAAGCCTTCCTCTTATGAAATCTATGTTTTATGAGGTTAATCCAATACCTATAAAAACTGCTATGAATATGTCAGGATTTGATGTTGGTCTGCTTAGATTACCTTTAACCAAAATGAGCAAAGAAAACGCTAAGAAATTAAACAATGTTTTAAAAGATTATGATATTATTTAATAAAAAAAGGTACTAAATTCTAGTACCTTTTAATTTTTATTGAAAATATGGGATTGCATTTTTAATCGGGTCGAATATAACAAATGAAATTAAGATTGTTATAACTGTGAATGTACAAACGCAAACAAGAGTTGTAATCGAAAACTTTTTCTTATTTTTAGTTATTTGAATTATTGCAAACACAAGAGCTAATATCATAAAAGTGATAGGAATTGCATAACCAATCCAAATTGGTACATTTTCTAAAGATTTAAAACTTGCACCACTCATATATCCAACCGCATTTATAAGCAATAATGAAGAACCTTTAAAGGATAGTATCCAACTACTACCAGGTTCGCCGGGAGTTGTGTAGTATCCAAGAAGTCCTAATAAAAGCATAAAAATCATTAATATATTATATGTGGATAAAATCCAAGCAATAATACCATTTGTTTGTGAATTTTCGTTTGTTACAACTGGCTTATCTGTTTTGAATGTGGCAGTTTTAAGAATAAAAACTTTCTCTTTTGGTTTTTCTTCTTCAATTACAACTTTTGTTTGGTTGTTTTCAATATTTTCGTTTAATTGCTTTTGACAATATGGACAAAAATTAGCATCATCTGGTATTTTTTTACCGCAATATTTACAAAACATATACTTCTCCCAAATTTAATATTTAATCAATTATATCTAAAACTTACCATTTTAGCAATTAAAATAGTAGTTTATTTGTAAATTTAGATAATTTATGTTATAAATATTTTATTAATAGAAAGAGGTAAATATGAGAGAAGAATTTAGGAACGATTATAAATTATTCGTTGAAACTTGGGGTAAGACTGCACAGGTGGATATGTGTATTGAAGAGATGAGCGAACTTACTAAAGAACTTTGCAAGAATAAAAGAATTGAAAAAGGTTTTATTTCAGATGAGAATAAGAAAAAAGAAAATTTAGAGCATATTCGTGAGGAAATTGCTGATGTTTTAAATATGGCAGAGCAGATGGAATATATTTTTGGCGAAGAAGAGATAGAAGAAATTAGAAAACAAAAGATTGGTAGAACTAGAAAATTAATCGAAAAAGATTAGAATTAGAAAGAAAAGTTGAATTTTAAAATGCAACTTTTTCTTTTTATATTAAAAATATATAATATTTAACCAAAATTATTGAAATTTTATAATATATATGCTAAAATATGCAAGTTTTTAAAAAAATTTTAATTTTGAACAACCTTCAAAAATTTTTTTTAAGTGTTGTTAAAGGAAGAAGTTATGGAAAATAAAAATATAAGAAATATAGCAATAATTGCCCATGTTGACCACGGTAAAACTAGCCTTGTTAATGAAATGTTGAAGCAAGGTGGTGTTTTTAGAGAAAACCAAGAAGTTCAAGATAGAGTTATGGATAGTAACGCACTTGAAAGAGAAAGAGGTATTACAATTCTTTCTAAAAACACAGCAATTAAATATAAAGATACAAAAATCAATGTTATAGATACTCCAGGACACGCAGATTTTGGTGGCGAAGTTGAAAGAATATTGAAGATGGTTGATGGAGTATTACTTGTTGTGGATAGTTTTGAAGGTCCTATGCCTCAAACTAGATTTGTTTTGCAAAAAGCACTTGAATTAAACCATAAGGTTATTGTTGTTATTAATAAAATAGATAAGAAAGATGCAAGAGTGGCAGAAGTTCAAGATGAAGTTTTGGAACTATTATTAGAACTTGATGCAACTGAAGAACAACTAAATAGCCCATTCGTGTTCTGTTCAGCTAAAAATGGTACTGCAAGCCTAGATATGAACGAAACAGGAACAAACTTTATTCCTTTATTTGAAACAATCTTAAATTATATTGATGCTCCAGCAAATAGAGATAATGAACCATTCTCAATGCTTGTAAGTTCTGCTGAGCAAAACGATTATTTAGGTAAGTTGGCTATTGGTAAGATTGAAACAGGTAGTGTTAAAATCGGTGATACTTTAGCTATAACAAATTATCACAACACAGAAGACCAAAAACCAAATTTCAAGGTTACTAATATATTTGTTTTTGATGGTTTAAAAAGAGTACCTATTCCTAGTGCTTCAAGCGGAGATATTGTTTGTATTTCTGGTAGCGAACTTGCCACAATTGGCGATACATTAAGCGATAAAGATAATATCACAACAATCCCATTTGTTAAGATTAGCGAACCTAGTATGGAAATGATATTTATGGTTAATAATAGTCCATTCTGCGGAAAAGAAGGTAAGTTTAGTACATCAAGACATTTGCGTGAGAGATTATATAAAGAAGCCACAAAAGATTTAAGCTTGAAGGTTTTCGATACAGAAAGTGCGGATAGTTTTAAAGTTTTAGGTAGAGGTGAAATGCATATTTCTATCTTGATTGAAAATATGAGAAGAGATGGGTATGAATTCCAAGTTTCAATGCCTAGAGTTTTAATAAAAGAAATTGATGGCGTTAAATGTGAACCTATTGAAGATTTATATATTGATGTTCCAGAAGATTGTGCAGGAACAGTTATCTCTGCAATGGGTTCAAGAAAGGGCGAACTTGTGGATATGACTCCTAATAAGAATAGAATTAGACTTCATTTCACAATTCCTAGCCGTGGCTTATTTGGATATAAAAATGAATTCTTAACAAGCACTCGTGGTGAGGGTACTATGAATTCGATATTTAAAGAATATGCTCCATACAAGGGTCATATCGAGAGAAGAAACTTTGGTACACTAATTGCCTATGAAACTGGTGAAGCGTGTCAATATGGGCTATTTAACAGCCAAGAAAGAGGTAAATTGCTAATAACTGTTGGCGAAAAGGTTTATGGCGGAATGGTTGTTGGTATGAATCCTAAGGGCGGAGATATTGTTGTTAATGTTTGTAAGAAAAAACAATTAACAAATATGCGTTCTTCTGCATCTGATGAAGCACTTAGATTAGAACCAGTTAAGAAATTAACATTGGAAGAATGTTTGGAATTTTTGGATAATGATGAACTTTTGGAAGTTACTCCATTAAATTTAAGAATTAGAAAAATAATCTTAGACCACACTCAAAGAGGAAGAGCAGATTTCAGAAAGAAAAACAATATTGATTGTGAATAACAAAAAAGCGGTTAAAATTAACCGCTTTTTTATGTATTAATATTATTTGCCTTTCTTTTCTTTTCGGCGTTTATCGTTAATAATTTCCAATGCTTTTTCATCAATTAATTTAATTTTCTCTTCTTTTGCAATCTTAACCATTTGAGTTAGTGCTGCTTTTAAGAAAATTCTTGGAATTTTTGTTAGTTTTGCACAAGCTTCATCGGTAAATTTAACATCTGGGTCTATTCTTGAGGCAGCGTAAATTACAGATTTTACATCGCCTTCTTTTGCTTGAATTTTTTCAGCAATAGGGCGTTTGAATTTGGTGTACCAAAAATTAGTGCTATCTCTATAGCCATAATCCACTGGAACACTTGGGAAACTATTTGGTTTAATACCATTTATAATTGCATTGTTGTATTTCTCTTTCATTAAGATTCTATCAATCTTTAAAATGAAATGAGCGCCAAATTTACTTGTTATTCCGTTAAAGTTTTTGTAAGGTGGCTCATATCCCTCTAGTTTTCCAGCCTTACATTCTTTGCCGTTTTCTAAAGAATCGTCCCAAGTACATTCAAAAACTTGAAAGCTCTCTTTCACAATTTTTGGGCGTTTTCCTTTTAAATCGCTATCCTTTAATGTGAATAAACAATTTTTCATTTTTTCTTCAGTTGTGTCACCGGGGAAACCTAATCTTACGGCTTCTTTGAAGTATTTTCTATTGTCTGGAATGAAATTTAATGAAACTTTCTTAGTACGCAATATGTTTTGGGCTGTATTTGAACTGTTTCGGCAGATAAGTATCATAGCGTAGTAATCTTTTCCAGCCACATAATATGGAAAACATAACGAATATGAACCTAAGTTTGTTTGACCATTAGGGCTAATTGTTCCAGCTAGAACTGTTGGCATAGGGAAGAATGCCGATGTTTGATAAAAATTATCCACAATTCTTAATTCTTTTAATTTATCCATTTTTCTCTCCTTTAATTATTTATATTATATCTTTTTTTGAATTAAAAATGCAAACAGAATTTGTTGTTCGTAAAATTTAGATTGTGTTTGGATTTGTATTTATATCTTTTAAATTTTGCTTTTGTAAAATCTAATTGTTTACATATTTTAATCATAGTTAATTAGGATTATTAGAGAGATATTAATAGATTTCCATAAAGTTTATTATTTAATAAAGAAAATTTCAAGAAGTGGAAAAATATTTGCAGAATAAATATCTAAATGCTTATAAAAAAACCCCTTAATGTAAGGAGAGTTTTTATCTTATTATTTTTAATTTATGTATTATTCAAAATATAATTTATATCTTCGATGGTTTTGTTTTGATTAAATCTACCATTCCCAACTGGATAAAATAAGGCATAACATTCATAAGTTTTGTTGTCGATTATTAAATCAAACTTTTTATGTCTAGTTGTAGATACAGTAATTGGTTTTTCTAGTATTAAAGAAGACACTTGATTTCCAAATAAAAATATTTTTTTAGGATTTACCAATTTTAGTTCTTTCTTCAATAATTCTTTATACTTTAAGAAGATTTTATCTGGTAATGGTCTTGCATCATCTTGAGTGCATTTTGCAAGATTTGTTATCCATAACCCTTGATTACTAACTTCATCGTAAACTTCTTGGCAAAATAAAGGTGTCCAATCTTTTGGTTTTTTAGATTGAATTATTTTATTAAGAGCAGCATTAAATAAATTACACTTGGTAAGAAAGTCCCAAATTTGTTTTGTGCCCAACCATTGTGCCTTTAAACCACTCCAGGTTTTAGCTGTAGCAATATTTTTCTTTGTCGGATTCATAAATACTAACGCTATATCGGGATTATTATTTTTGCCACAACCATAAACAGGATCTAATTCTTTTGAACCATATATATTTTGCATTTCATTATATTGACTAATTAAATCTTCCATAATTTTTCCTTGTATATACCTTAATATCTAATCTTATATATAAAACTTTTCTATATTATAAAAATCTGTTTATGCAGTTTGCTTAAAAAAAACTATTCTAAATAGTTTTAATATTTTGTTTGGTGAAGGTTTTATATTTTTATTAACTATAGAATATAGTATTTATAATATATCAATAATAATATAAAAAATCAACATTTTGCATACTATACAATAATATTATTGCATACATAATAAATAATTTTTTTGAAAACGAAAAATTTTCATTTATATTTATTAATCATTTTTATAAAACAATTGTGGTTGAGTTATTTAATTAGTTGTAAACAAAAAATCAATTAAGTTTGTATAAAAATATTAAAATATTTATTTATGATAGTTCTTTATCAAAAGATTTATCTTCAGATTTCTCTATTTTTTCTTCTTTGTTAGAAAATTTTGTTTCTTTGTTTAAGTTGTTATCTTTTGAATTGCTTTCATATTCATTTTTTACATCAGTAACAAATTCATCAAGGCTACTATAAAGTTTTTGGTTTTTATGCTTGAATAAAGACTTTCCATTTCCAAAAATATTGTTGTAGGTTTCTTGAAATACACCATATCTTTCGCCATCTGACTTAATCTTTGTGTAAGCATTTCGTAGTGCTCTGGCATCATCTTCTGAAAGAAAAAAGCACGGAAATATATATTGTTTGGTATTAAATGGGGCTGTCATTATATAGTCAAATGCCGACATTTTATTATCATATAAAACTTCTTTGAAAACACCATAAACATATAATGTGGTGTTTTTTTTGCTTTGCATATTTTTAAAATAATCTAGTATATTCATAAAAAACTCCTTTAAGTAAGTTTAATATAGCATATTGTTCCTTTTTTGTAAATACTCATTTTAAAAGATTTGCTGAAGATAAGATAAACGATTGTTAAAAATTATTTATATAATAAATAAATTTTGAAGATAGGGAATGGATATTAATAGTAAATCTTAAATTTGCTATTGTATTAAAATCTAGACTATGTTATACTGCTTATACTTTTATAGGAGGAGATTATGAAAACAATCTACACATTAGAAAACATACACGACTTTTTATTGGAACAAGGTTGTACGGAATGGAAATATGAAGTTTACGATAGAATGTCGGGACAAAAAAGAGAAGCAAAAATAGAGGATTTTACAAAAAATATTTTTCATCGCCCAAATATGTCTTTTATCAATAGGCGGGGAGATGAATGTAATTTGGAAGTTTTTGTTAATAATTTTAAGTTTATTACATTTAGAGATAAAATAGATGTTATGGGCAGTGGCTCGGAAACTTATATAGATAAAGATTTCACAGGCGATTGGATTGGATACTTATCTCAAACTTATGGACAAGAATACGCAGAACCTCTTTTGGAATATGCAATAAATAATAAGCATAGGATTGAGCAAGAAACTGAAGAAAAAATTGAAAATTTCAGATTGAAAGTTCAGGCTGAGGCTGAAGGTCCTTATATGTATTTTAATGATTTGGAAAAAAATGCAAAAGCTATGTTATTATCAGATAAAATTGAAAAAATAGAAGAAGAAAATGCCAAATCACTTGCTAATATGGAAGATGATATTCTAGGAAGATAGAATATTGAATTTAATATAAAAAAACAATCTAAAATAAATAGCCACCTATCACTAGGTGGTTATTTTTTTGTTGATTAATTTTAGATTAAGTTATTTATGGGGATAAAAATAAAAAATCCCTAGAAATTTAGGGGTTTTGGAGCTGATAGCCGGATTTGAACCGGCGACCTATTGATTACGAATCAATTGCTCTACCAACTGAGCCATATCAGCGTAAATAGGTGCATAAATTGCACCTATTTTATTTATTTTAGTTTAGTTCCGCATTTACTGCAAAATTCAGCTTCTTTAGTGTTTTCTTTTCCACATTTAGGGCATTTGTTTTCTGTATCAACTGCTTCTCCGCAAGCACTACAGAAGTTTTCGCCATCTTTTAAAACTCTTCCGCATTTAGGGCATAGGTTAACATTTCCTTTTCCCATTGCTCTATTTCCATCTTTAACGCTACCATCGGTATTAATCATTGCTCTTGATATAAAGAATGAAACAATAGAGAATATAAATCCGGCAAGACCTAATATGCCTAAAATAATAGCAAACACTAAGCAAATAACAAACTTAGTTTTTTCTTCATTTGCTAAGTTTATAGATGAGCAAACGAATAAAACTATAGAGCCAACAATTGCTATTAATGATAAAACCATAAAAATTAAGCTAAATGCAGTTAAATGCTTTTTGCCGATTTGTAATTCTTTATACACTGGTTTATTTTCCATAAAATTCTCCTTTAAAAATTAGTAAAATCTGAAACTTCAGTTTCAGGGGTATCTCCAAAGAAATATGCTAACGCTATTATTCCTAAAAAGATTAAAACTAACATTAAAACAAACAAAGTTATCTTAACTTTAGAACGAGGTACATTGCTTCCAACTTTTCCTGTTTGGCCATTCATAAGAGTGTTATACGACTTATCTTTATATTTATACATAAAGTTGTATGTTGGCAATAGATAATAACAATATTTCTTTGCATCGTAATTTGTATGTAAGTTAATTGAAACTATTCTCGTACAGCCGTGTTTTGAAGGAAGTCTGCTTTTAATTTGAGATGTTATTTTTGCTTTTGCCAAATCGAAACAAACATTCACATCATCTTGGTAGTGTTCAACTGTGTAGCCTTTTAAATAATCTTGGTTAAATTTTCTAGCTTCATTCATATTATATGGTTTTATATCTGTTAAATCCATATCGTTTATATGAGCGCTAGATTCTATTAAAAGATTAAGAAAGTTTTGTTGGTGCGTACCGCTAACAAACTTAGTTTCTTCTCTTGTTTGGCGATGTCCATCAGAATCTCTATAACTTACAGTGTAAGCAAATATTCCTGAATAAGAACTATTGGTATTTGTATCAAACCCAAAGCAGGGGATATAAGTACCAACCATTTCGCTTTTTGGTAAATTCTTTTTAAAATCGTTTGGTAAGAACCATTTTTTTCTAACGCCAACCTTGAATTTCTTTACTGCTTCCACACCATCAAACTTGAAAGGTATTACAGCATCAGGTTTAATTCCCGGTAATTCATCAATTTCAGAAACCACGGGACTTCCACAATATTGACATTCTTTTGCAAATTCAAGTTTATCCAATATTATTTGAGCTCCGCAGTTCTTACATTGCATAACCTTATTTAATTCCGACCATTCCTTAACTTCTTTTTTAGTTGTTAATTTATCATCAAAATCGTGTTTCTCAAACTCTTTGCTATTTTCAATATCGTAGTGATTACCACAATTTTTACAATAAAGAGCATCAAGAGAAGGTGAGTATATTAAATTAGAACCGCAAGATTCACATTTTCTTTGTTTATATTTTAATTTTTTTTCCATAGTTATAGTTTAGTTCCGCAATCAGGGCAGAATTTAGCTCCTGACTTAACTTCTTTACCGCATTTAGGGCAAGCTTTAACTTTTGTTAATTTTTCTCCACAATTAACGCAGAATTTAGCGTTTGCTGAGTTTGTTTCTTTACATTTAGGGCAAATAACACCTTGGCTAGCACCACATTCAGGGCAGAACTTAGCTCTTTTGCTCATTTCCGCACCGCATTTAACACAAGTTACTTTATTATCTGCTTTCTTTTCTCTTTTCTCTTCATCATTGAAATTTAGGTTGTTTGCAAATACTTGGCTAAGACCAGCACCAGCACCAAGACCAACGCCTAATCCTGCTAAATTATTTCCGTTTGGATTTTTTGCAGCATCGCCGATAGCATCTGCAGCTTTAATTCTAGTGTAGCTACCAATCTTACCATCAAGAACACCCAATTTAGTTCTTTCATCAAGAGCTTTTTCAACTTCTTCTGGAAGAGAGATATTTTCAATAGTCATAGAGCAAAGTTTTAAACCAAAAGGATTAAATTCTTTATTAACTTCTTCAGTAATCTCTTTAGAAAATTCTCTATAATTTGCAGCTAAATCTATTGCAGAAATTTTACTTTCAGCAATAGCATCTGTTAAACCTTGAATAAGTAATGGTTTTAACTGTGATGCAACATCATATACTTTATAAATTTCATTTGTACCAAACATTTCTTTCATAAATGTTTTAGCATCTTCAACTTTGAATGAGTAGATACCAAAGCCTCTAAGTCTTACAGTACCATAATCTGCATCTCTCATCATAATTGGGTTTTGAGTACCCCATTTTTGACCTGTGAATTGCTTTGTGTTAACAAAATAAATCTCAGCCTTAATTCTTGAATTAAATCCAGTTGGCAAAGATAAAAGTTTTGTTAAGAAAGGAATGTTTTCAGTTGAAAGTTTATAAGTACCTGGGCCAAAAACATCTGCAATTTCTCCCTTATGCACAAATACTGCACATTGAGATTCTCTAACAACCAAAGTTGAACTATTCATAAGTTCATCTCTTTCAGTTAGAGGATATCTATAAACGATTGTATCTTTTGAGGAATCTTTCCATTCCACAACAGCAAGTAATTGTTTGCTAATTCTTCTAAATAATCCCATTTTATCTCCTTATATTTTTAATAACTTGATTATATCAAAAAAAAATCAAGAATGTAAACAATTTATTATATTATTATTAAAAATTTACAATTATTATATTAATATATCTATAAAAAAATCCCCAAAAAAAACTTGGGGAATTTTAAAAATTAATCTTTATATTTTTGTTTAGCTTTTTGTTGCCTGCACCAAATATTTAAAACCCATCTATGAGGTAAAATCTTAACTAAGAATTTTTGAAAATTTGCTTTTGTGCCATAGATAGAAATCTCTTTTCTTTTCTTTGCATCTTTAACGGCTTTTGCAATAACTTTTTTAGGATCGTAAGATGTTGAGAAATATGTTACCGCACTAGCTGTGTTTTCTCTAGCAACTTTTTGGAAATTTGTGTTTGTCCATAAAGGGCATACGCAAGTTACGCTAATCTTTTTAACTTTAAGTTCTCTATTCAATGCTCTTGAATAACTCAAAACAAAGGCTTTTGATGCACCATAAACACTCATATATGGTGTTGGTTGAAGCCCAGCCATTGATGCAATTTCAATTATTCTTCCACCTTTTGTCATATAAGGTAAAGATAACTCAGTCATTTGAACTAACGCTTTACAGTTTAAATCTATCATAGCGCTTGAACTTTTAATTGGAATTTCATCAAATCTTCCAAACTTGCAAAATCCGCTACAATTTACTAACCATAAAATATTTGGTTTATTTTTCTTTAATGCTTCATTATAACTTTCAATACTCTCAAAATTTGTTAAATCAACAGCAAAGTATCTAAATTTTGTTTTTGTTTCTTTTTTAACTTCTTCTAATTTATCTTCTTCAAGAGCAAGTCCCCAAATTTCATCAAAACCATAATCATCTAAAATTCTAACAAACTCTCTGCCCATACCAGAAGATGCACCAGTTACAACTGCTATATTCATAATGTTTCTCCTTTTTGATAATTTTATTATATATCATTTGCAAGATTATTAAAAATAAAAACTTAATAATTTTTTAATTATTATATTTGAATTTGTATTAAAAAATGTTAATATAAAAGTATGGGAAAAAATATTATATTAGATATTGGTGATTTAGGAATAAATGGGGAAGGAATTGCAAAGCAAGAAGGCAAAGTTTTTTTCGTACCTAAAGCATTAAAAGATGAAACTGTGGAAGCAAGAATTATTCGAGAAAAGAATAATCTCATATTTTGTAAGCTTGAAAATATAATAAAAAAATCTAATGAAAGAATAGAGAGTGAGTGTTCGTATTTTTCAAAATGTGGGGGTTGTAATTTTTTAAATTTACCTTATGAAAAAACTTTAGAATTTAAGAAAAATTTAATTAAAGATACATTTAAAAAAATTGCAAAATTAGATATACAAATTGAAGAAATTGAAAAGAGCGATAGATTTAATTATAGAAATAAAATGGTATTCGAAGCATTGCAAAAAGATGGTAAAATTTCGTTTGGAATGTTTGAAGAAAATACACATAATGTGATTGAAATAGATTCTTGTTTGATTGCTAATGATGAGATAAATAAGGCATTTAAAATTTGCAAAAATTATTTTGAAAATTCAAATTTTTCGGCTTACGATTTTATAAAAAAAGAAGGGCAAATTAAATATCTAACAATTAGAACACTAAATAATATTCCAATAATTTGCGTTGTTTCTTCAATGGATATTTCAAAAGAATTATTAGGATTATTAACTACTATTCAAAAGAGTTATGCAAAATTTGGATTATGGCTTAATATAAACAAATTTAAAACATCAGATATTTATTCAAATGATTTTAAATTCATAGGTGGAGATAAGAATATTGAAGATGAAAAATTTGGTTTAAGATATTCAATTAATCCATATTCATTTATGCAAGTTAATGATAAAGTTGCAGAAAAATTATATAAAGATGTTCTATTAGAAATTGATAACGAAAATGTTATAAATGCATATTCTGGAGCAGGACTTTTAAGCGGTATAGTTGCTAAAAATTGTAGTAGTGTGATAGGTATTGAAATTAATAAATCGGCATCGGAAGATGCAGATAAATTAAAAGCAAAAAACAATATAAAAAATCTAACAAATATATGTGGAGATTGTGGAAAAGTTTTACCTAAAATTTTACAAAGTAGTGATAAAAATTATACCATTATTTTAGATCCTCCAAAAGCTGGTGTTGATAATAAATTAATAGATTTGATATTGAAAAATAACATAGAAAAAATTGTATATATTGCTTGTGGTTTAACCACGCTTTCAAGAGATATAAATTTGTTAAAATCTAAATATCAAATAAAAAAAATAAAAGCCTTTGATATGTTTGCAAACACTTGCAATGTTGAAACTTTGGTAGTTTTAAATAAAATAAAATAATAAAAAAATAAAAAATTAGAGTTATTCCAAACTCTAATTTTTTAACTTTATTTTGCAAAACCTTCAACTTGTTCCGCACTCATCTTTCTGGAATCTGTTCCGCCTTTGTAATCTATTATTTCTTCCACAAGCTCGTTTGAATTTGGAAGCAAATGGTCGGCAAAGAAATCTCTTAAAGGGAAGAACTTGTTTTCATCATTTTTATCTCCATAAGTATGCCTCATCTTCTCGCAGAAAACTGTATAATCGCCATCAAGTTTTACATCTTCCGGAAGTATTGAATAATTCAAAGCATCAATATAATCTTTTCTATCTTTTGCTGGAATATTGATTAATGGCATATCTTTTGCCATTAGTAAGTAGTTTGTCAAAAGTCGGGCAGTTCTTCCATTTCCATCTCTAAATGGGTGAATTTCTATAAATCTTGAATGGAACTTTGCAACATTTTCTAAAATCTTTTCTGGATCGTTATCCTTGAATCCTTCATCGTTTACCCAGTCTATAAGTTCTTTCATTTTCAAAACAACATTACCATTCGCACTTCTCTCAAGCTTGATATTTTTATTTACAAGTCTTCCATCAATATTATCTGCTATCATAACATCAACTGGTCGGCCAGTGAAATCTATTGTTCTGTAATCGCCAATACCAATTTCGCCATATCTATGAAGCAGAAGTTGTTCATTAACTTCTTTTATAAAATCTGATGAATATTCATTTGAAAATCTTTCAGCAAAATCTTTTGGGAAATTTTCTGGGAAATTATTTCTAATAAGCGGAGTGTTTGGATCGGTTTCTTTTCTTTTTTTATAATCGTTAACTTCTTCGCCAACTCTCACAAGAGCCATAAAATGATTACCCATATCTTTAATTCTAACGGTTTCATTTGCCACTAAATTATGAGCTAAAACTTCATAATCTCCAGCGATATTTTTAACAACCATAATTTTGGTATCAGGACATTTTAAAAACTCCACAACAACATCTTTGCTAATATCTTTCATAAGGTTGTCTGAATCTGTGGATATGTTATTTAAATCATAGGTAAAACCTTCTAATTCTTCGCTATCTCTTGCAAATTGCAAAATTTCTTCACTAATATATTTTGGGTTATCCATATTTTCACCTCATTTTCACTATTATATAGTATAACACAAAATCGTGTTTTAGTCAATATAGGATTGATGTATTTAAAGAATAAAAAACGCTTAATTAACCTATTTTTATTAAAATAAAAAATTCGTAAAAAAAGATAATTTTGCTATATAGAATTAAAATAATTTAATCAAATAAATCCGTTGATTTATTAAATAAATTTTGAAATGTTAATATTTTTTTTAGTTTGTTTCATATAAAAAATATTGAGAGCGTAAGTAATTATGCTAATTTAGTTGGAGTAAAAAATTATGTATGATATAATGGAAATATTCTAAATATAATAATATATCGGAGGGAAAATGAATAAAAGAAAAACAATAACAAGCATAATAATCTCTTTTTGCTTTCTAATGTTTGGGATTTTTAGTTTAACTGCATGCGGTGAAAAAGCAATAAATGCAATAAACATTGTTTTTGATCAGTCGGTTGGAGCAATATCTCCTGGTTCACAACTCGTGATTGATGAGGTTTATGGGCAAACGAAAGGTTTAGATTCTATTAAAATTGTGGCTAAATATAGTGATGGTAGCGAAAGTGAAATAAAAGATGCTGAAATTACAATTTATTATCAAGGAATAGGTGATGAGAGTTCTTCTTTAAAAACATTAGAAGAATTTAAAACAAAGGCTAAAAATAATACTTTAGATGCTGGTGTTTGGGAATTAACCGCTTCTTATAAAGGTCATCAAACTCCAACTACTTATGTGAATATAGATAGAGCCGAATCTACAAAGGATTATAATTTAAGAGTCACATCAAATATTTTTAGTTCAAAACTTCAAGCAAATAGTTTGTATTATGGAACGCAAGAAGCAGGATATAATATCACGCTTTTGAATGGATCACAAGTTGTTGATAATTCTATGATTGATGGTTTGTATAAAATAAAAGATGGCGAAGAATTTGATGCCTCAAAAAGTATTCAAGAATATGTTGATAATAACAAAACTGAATATGTAACTATAGAGAATTTATATCCAGGAACTT
>CAKVMJ010000015.1 GCA_934772445.1 uncultured Clostridia bacterium | reverse complement strand
GATGATGTGGATTGGCGTACATTCGTTCAAAAACAAGATGAAGATGATGAATTAGATTTGCTTCCAATTGAAAATGATATTGATGAAGAATTAGATAACACATTTGCAAAAGATTTGGAAGAAGATGAAGATATGAAAGAAGAAGATGAAGATGATGAATATGTTCCAACAGAGGAAGATATGCAGGATTTAGATGAAGCTTTCCTTGATGATGCAGATTTAGATGAAATCGATGAAGAAGATGAAGATGATATTGATGATTCTGAAGATGATGATGACGATGACGATGACGATAAATATAAAAATTAAAACCGCTTAAATTTTTAGGCGGTTTTTGCTTTAAATATAATATATTGCACAAACTATATAAAACTCTTAATTTTAAAAAACAGATTTGCGGTTTTATCATTTAAAATTATGATTGTATGCTATTGACATATTTGACAAATTTTGCTATAATTATGTAACTAAAAATATGTGCAAAGAAAATTAAAAAATTTATAATATTAGAGGTGGGTATTATGAGAAAAGTGTTAGCTTGGTGCTTAGTTATTATCACAGCAATTGTGCTAAGTTTCACTATTATTAAATTGGTAGGCGGATTGGAGGTTATTTCCGTTTCTGCTTCAGGAGAAGATATTATCACATTAGCTGATAATACTATTTATACCGATGTTGGTGAAACATTTACGATTGATATAAAGCAGGAAAATAAAAGTGATAAAACTAAGATAGATATTGAGATTGAAAATGAAAAAGATAAAACTGTTTTAGTTTTAAAAGATGAAGAAACTAGAACTTTCTATGCAAACGAAGGTGGTGTTGCTAGAATAGTTATTAAAACAAGCAACAAACATTATTCTGTTATGTATCTTGATGTGTTTGTTGGTAATGGTGAAAAGGATACTCCTTTCTATCTAGCTAAACCAGAGCAATTAGCAGGAATTGGCGATAGCACAGGTAAGTATTCTAAATACACATTAAATGCTTGCTATAAACTAGTTTCAGATATTGATGTTTCATCTGTTTATGGCGGATACTGGAAACCACTTGGCGATTTCGGTGGCTGGCTTGATGGTAATGGTTATTCAATTCAAAACCTAACAATTTCAAGAACGAACTTTATGGTTAATAATGAAGGCGTTAGTGCAGACTTCAATAACTGCGGTTTATTTAGTTCAATCACAAACACTGGTAGAGTTTACAATTTAAAATTTGATAACTTCAAAGCGGTTGGCGATTATGGTACTTTAGGTACAGTTGCAGGAATAAACTTAGGATATATTGAAAGAATTGAAGTTAGAACAGTAAA
This sequence comes from uncultured Clostridia bacterium, assembly GCA_934772445.1. Classification (GTDB taxonomy): domain Bacteria; phylum Bacillota; class Clostridia; order Christensenellales; family UBA1242; genus UBA11490. Next base: position 34,797 of record CAKVMJ010000015.1, on the reverse strand, counting down.
CTTTGATGGTGTTAGAGCAGATTACATTGGCGGTATCGTTGGTGTTAACGGTTCAGTTGATGAAACAAAAGATGGCGTTTATAATAGATATTTATCAAGAGTTGATAGATGTGCGGTTAATTTAAGTTTCGGTTCAGAAAATGGCATTAGCGGAACAATCGGTGGTGTGGTTGGTATGAACCAAGCCGGAACAGTTATCTATTCTTATAGTGTTGGCGATGTAACATTAGCTGATGGCGTTATATTTGGTGGTGTGGTTGGTTACAACACATTCCAAACATTTGAAACAACTAGTGAAAATTATTTAACAAATTTAGCTTCAGCAAGAATTAAAGATTGCTATAGCGCAGTTAAAGTTTATGTTGCTAAATTAAGCAATGTTAATAATGAAATCATTGGTGGCATTATTGGTGTAAACTATGATATTGTTATCACAGAAGATGGCAAATCTGTTTATCTAAATAGAATTGTTGGTTGCTATTATGATATTGATAATCTAAATGTTGAAGAAGCTGATATTCTAAAACAATATGATGGTATTGGTAGTGACCAAATCTTTGATAACACAATTAGTGCTGTTATTGATAGGGAAGAAAAGATTTATTTCGTTTATCCTTACAATTCAAATAAAATGAAAGTTGCTGAGAATTATTATTCTCACGAAAGAGTTGAAAGAATTGTTAATAAAGATGGCAAATTCATTACTGAAGAAACAGTTGTAGTTAGATGGAATTTCGAAAAGATTTGGAATATTGATTCAACATTAAATAATGGTTATCCAATTTTAAGATTTGAAAAAATTAATGATGTTGATGAAACTGATTACACAGAGTATGATGATTTCAGCGATGTGAAAGAAGTTAAAGTTGATGTTTATAATTTAAGTTTGAGCCAATGGTTAGTTGGTGAAGAAAATGAGATTAGCGGTTTAGCTACAATCACTGTTTATAATAGTGATAATGAAGTTGTTTTAACCACAACATCAAATTGCGATTTAGCAATATTCTCAGATACAAAGATTTATAAACAAAATGCAAATATTATTTTAATCTATAGAAATAATAACTTAATTTATAAAATTGAAGCCACAGCAAATAGTGAGAGTTATTCAATCATTAATGGTTGGGATAACGGAAATCAAGGTGAGTATTATTGGTTTGATTCTCCAATTGCTTGTGATAGTGATAAATCATTAAAATTATGGTTAAGTGAAGTTGTTAGAACTTCAAAAGTTATCTTCGAATTTAATGGTGCAACAACCACAGGTCCATCAAAGAGCAAGGTTGTTGAATATGGTAAAGAATATGGTTCTCTTCCAACTCCAACAAAACTAGGTTATATATTTGGTGGTTGGTATTTGGAAAATAATTTCATAACATATATAGATAGAAACTCTATTGTTTCAACAACTGCTAGTCAACATTATCTATATGCAAAATGGATTCCAAATTCTTCAACAGATGACCCAGTTATTCAAACTGTTACAATTTACCTAAATGCAAATGGCGGTTCATTAAATCAAACAGTTATCGTTAGACAAAAGGGCGGTACTTATGGTGCATTACCAATCCCAACAAAAGCAGGTTATGTATTTGAAGGTTGGTTTGCAGATAGCACACTTACAAGAGAAGTTACATCAACCACAATATTGGTTTCAAATAGTACTCATATCCTATATGCAAAATGGAAATTAATTAACACAAACCCAGAAAAGAAATATGTTACCGTTTCATTTAACGCAAATGGCGGAAGCGGAAGTATGGGTGTTCAAACTATCGAATATAATGTTCCAACACAATTAAAAGGAAATGCATTCTCAAGATATGGTTATACATTCCAAGGTTGGTCAACAAATCCTAATGGTTCAATAGTTTATACAAATTATCATACAGTTACATTTACAAACACTCAATCAAGCTATTTAACATTGTATGCAATTTGGAAGAAAAATCAATCCACAGATCCAAATCCAGAAGTAAATTACCTAACAATCACATTCAATGCAAATGGTGGTTATGGTAGTATGTCTAGCCAAATTATTCAATACAACACTCAAGTTACATTGAATAGAAACACTTTCACAAGAAGCGGATATAAATTCGTTGGTTGGACAAACGGAAAAACAGGAATATTATTCACAGATGGTCAAGTTGTAAAATTTGTTAAGGGAACTTCAGATTATTTAACTCTATATGCAGTATGGCAAAAAGAAACAACTAATCCAGACCCAGTTGATCCTCCTATCACTTATAGATTAACTATTTCGTTTAACTCAAACGGTGGTATTGGTAGTATGTCAAATCAAATAGTTGATTACAACACAACTATCACATTGCGTTCTAACAGATTTACAAGAAGTGGTTATACATTTGCAGGTTGGTCAACAAAGAGCAGTTCAAATGAAATTATATTCAAAGATGGTGCAAGAATAAACTTTGTTCGTGGAACTTCAGATTACTTAACGCTTTATGCTGTTTGGACTAAAACTTCAACAGGTCCAGTTAATCCATCAGTTAATTATCTAACAATCACATTTAATGCAAATGGTGGAAGTGGCACAATGTCTAAGCAAACTGTTACTTACGAAGTGGCTACATCATTAAATGCTAATAGATTTACTCGTTCTGGTTATAAATTTATTGGTTGGGCAAGAACATCATCTGCAACTTCAGCTTTGTTTGGTGATTGTGCAACTATTAAATTTACAAAAGGAACTTCAGATTATCTAACTCTATATGCAGTATGGCAAAAAGTTTCAACAACTCCAGATAATCCACCAGTTTCAGATACATTATCTATTTATTATAATGCAAATAATGGCTCAGGCTCAATGCCTATGCAATCAGTTAAGTATGGCGTTGTTGTAACTTTAAGAACTAATACATTCACTCGTTCTGGTTATAGATTCTTAGGTTGGGCAAGAACATCAACTTCAAATACAGTTTTATTTAGAGATGGTGCATCAATTAAATTTACTCAAGGTAATTCAGATACTTTAACTCTATATGCCGTTTGGCAAAAAATAGAATCTGGTTCAACAGCTCAATATTCAACTATCACATATAACGCAAATGGTGGAAGCGGAAGTATGAGTGGTAGAACTGTTGAAAGAGGTTCAACTATAACATTAAATGCAAATAAGTTTACTCGTTCTGGTTATACATTCGCAGGTTGGGCAACTTCAAGCTCTGCATCATCTGCAGATTTCCCAGATCGTGCAAAAGTTCAAATTAATGCTGCATCATTAACTTTGTATGCGGTATGGACAAAACAATCTTCATCTTCAGTTGCTATGCTAACCATTTCATATAATGCAAATGGTGGAAGCGGAAGTATGAGTTCCCAAACAGTAAATTATAATGTTGAAGTAACATTATCTTCAAATAAATTTACTCGTTCTGGTCATACATTTGTAGGTTGGGCTAGATCATCAACTGCAACCACAGCATTATTCTCAGATCAAGCAACATTGAAATTTACTAAAGGTAGTTCAGATACTTTAAATCTATATGCAGTATGGTCAAAGCAATCAACTTCAAGCAATGTAACTATTTCATATAACGCAAATGGTGGCTCAGGTTCAATGAGTTCTCAAACCGTTACTAAAGGCGTTTATGTAACATTAAAAGCAAATGCTTTCATTCGTTCAGGTTATAGCTTTGCAGGTTGGACAACAAGTCCTTCAGGAACAGTTGCAATCTATAGAGATTGTGCTCAAGTTAGCATTACTTCAAATTTAAGTTTATATGCGGTTTGGACAGAAAAATCAACTTCTTCAACTGCTTCATTAACTATTTCATTTAATGCAAATGGCGGAAGCGGAAGTATGGGTTCTCAAACAGTAAGCTATGATGTTGAAGTAACATTAAAAGCTAATATCTTTACTCGTTCTGGCTATACATTCGTTGGTTGGGCAAGAAGTTCTAGTGCAACTAGTGCCACATTCTCAGACCAAGCAACATTAAAGTTTACTCGCGGTAGTTCAGATTCGTTATCTCTATATGCAGTATGGCAAAAACAATCAACATCAACTAATGTAACTATTTCATATAGTGCAAATGGTGGCTCAGGTTCGATGAGTTCTCAAACCGTTGCACAAGGTGCTTATGTAACATTAAGAACTAACACATTCACTCGTTCAGGTTATACATTCGCTGGTTGGACAACTAAACCAAATGGTACAGTTGCAATCTATAGCAATGGTGCAAGAATTAGCGTTAGTTCAAGCATAACATTATATGCAGTTTGGACTAAAAAATAGAAAATAAAACCTATTAGAAATTCTAATAGGTTTATTTTTTTAAATATTACAATGTTTTAAGGGGTAAATAAATATCCACTAATCACTTGGTGGATATTTTATTATTTACAGCTATAAAGTTAGAAATTAGTTTGCTTTGTTTTTCTCTTCTTCGTATTTAGCCAAAACTAATCTGTTGATTTCTTCTCTAGTTGGAGTGTTTAATGGGTGTGCTATATCTTTATGCTCACCTTCATTAGTTTGGCGACTAGGCATTCTAACAAACAATTCACCATCTCTACCTTCAAATACCTTTATTTCGTGAACCACAAAACAATCATCGATTGTGATAGATGCAACTGCTTTTAACTTGCTGTCCTCTTTTTGCATTACTCTAATGCGTACATCTGTGATATTCAATTTATTGCTCTCCTTTTTTAGTATCACTCGTATTATAACAAAACAAAAATAATTCAACAACTTTTTTTATATAATTTTCATATAAATTTATATGGCAAATTTAGATTTTAATGAAATAAAAACCATTTATTTGATAGGAATAGGTGGTATTAGTATGAGTGCAATCGCAAAAATACTATTAAATTTAGAAAAAAATGTGCTAGGTTCAAATTTAGAAAATAACGATGAAGTTAAATCTTTAAAAAAAATGGGCGTTGAAATTCATATACCGCAAAAGTATGAAAATATAACCAAAGATATAGATTTAGTTGTTTTCACTGGTGCTATAAAGGAAGATAATCCGGAGTTTGTTAGGGCAAAAGAATTAAACTTAAAAATGATGGAAAGGTCGGAATTTTTAGGGGAAATCTGCAAACTATATAAAAATGTTATCGCAATTGCTGGGACTCACGGAAAAACCACCACCACAGCTTTAATTGGTGAGATATTTATAAAAGCAAAGTTAAATCCAACAATTCATTTGGGCGGTGAGGGAAGTTTTGGTAATGTTTTAATAGGTGATAATAATTATTTTATCACAGAGGCGTGTGAGTATAGGGAGAGTTTTAAATATATTAAAGGCGAAACATTTTTAATTACGAATATAGAGGCAGACCATTTAGATTATTATAAATCTTTAAATGAAATCAAAATTGCATTCAATAATTTTGCCAATAATTCAAATAGATTTGTTGTAACATTTGATAATTTAGATTTAAAATTAAAAAAAGAAATTAATCAATATACTTGTGGTTTTAATTCTAAAAACGATTTCTATGCCTATAATATACAAGCTTTAGATTTTGGATATACTTTTGATGTTAAATTTGAAGATGATTTTATAGGCAGATTTACCACTAAATTAATCGGTTTCCATAACCTAAAGAATGTTTTATGTGCAATTGCGGTTTGCTATCTTAATAATGTTGAAATATCTGCAATTATGCAAGGCGTTTATGAATTTAAAGGCGTTAAAAGGCGTTATGAAAATATAGGAAATCTGTATAAAGTTCCAGTTATTGCGGATTACGCACATCATCCAAGCGAAATAGAAAATTCTTTGGCTGGATTTAAGAAAAAGAAGATTTTGTGCGTTTTTCAACCGCATACTTATTCTAGAACAAAAACTCTTTTAAAGGACTTCTCTAAGGCGTTTTTAGGGGCTAAATGCGTAATGTTTTATAAAACATACCCAGCAAGAGAAAAACTTGATTTAACCGCCACAGAAAGCGTTTTATTTAGAAAATGCAAAAATAAAGTTAAAAAAGTTTATTTAGAAGAAAATGAACTTATTTTAAATATAAAGAAAGAAGCAAAAAATTACGATGTTGTGTTAATTTTAGGTGCGGGAAATATTTATGATATTGTAAAAAAGAAGTTGTTTAAAAAATAGCCTAAAAATTCTGTGGATAAATATAAAATTGATAATTTTATTAAAAAAGTGCCTTTAATAGGGCATTTTTTATATGAAAATTCTGCAATTAATTAAAAATGAGTATAACTTATCCACAAAAGTTGTGTATAACCAAGGCAACTTTTTTCCATTTTGCTTTGCATTAGCATTTCGCATCTAGTATAATATAATTACATTTTTAAGGAGTTTGAAAAATATGGCACTTTGTAAATTTTCTAGTGAGTTTATTTCAAATAATTCAATAACGCTTGATAATTCTTTCATAGCAGAATTTATGCCAAACGCACCAGAAAATTGCGTTAAGGTTTATCTTTATGGAATGTTGAAATGCTTTAATCCAGATAGCCTAGATAATAACTTAGATGGTTTTTCAAGAGCATTAAATCTTTCCAGTGAGGATATTTTTAGTTCTTTTCTTTATTGGCAAGAATTGGGATTAGTTCAAATTCTATCAAAAGAGCCTTTAGATATTAGGTTTATGCCAGTTAAATCGGGTTCTTTGAGTTTGAAAAAATTCAATGTTGATAAATATAAAGATTTTAATATTAAAGTGCAAGAATTAATCAATGGAAGAATGATAACTCCAACTGAATATCAGCAATATTATATTTTAATCGAGAGTATGCATATAGAACAAGATGCATTGCTTATGATTGTTAAATATTGCGTTGAATTGAAAGGTAATAATATTGGTTATTCTTATATTCTAACTGTTGCTAAAAATTGGGCTTATGAAGGCGTAAAAACGAGCGAAGATGTGGAAAATAGATTGCTTGAGCAAGAGAAAAGTTCTGGTAATGTAATGGAAATTATGAAGGCTTTGGGCCTGAAGAGAAGTGCTAGCAATGAGGAATATGATTTATATTTGAAATGGACTAAAGAGCTTGAAATTGAGCTTGATGTTATATTATTTTTAGCAAAGAAAGTGAAGGGTAAAAGTGGCGGTATAAATAGGCTTAATTCATTGCTTGATAAATGTTATGAATTAAAATTAAATTCTGTTTCTGAGGTTAAAGATTATTTTGATAATCAAGAGGAATACTTTAATTTAGCAAAGATTGTTTGTAAAAATTTGGGTGTTAGATATGATAACCTTGAAATTGTGGTTGATACATATATTTCTAATTGGGTTGCACTTGGTTTTGAATTTGAAACAATAACTAATTGTGCAAATTATTGCTTTAAAACTGGTATAAAAACGCTAGAAAGTATGAATGAAAAAATGAACCAATTATTTAAAATGGGTTTGCTAACTGCAAGTAGTTTAAATTCATATTTAAGCAAAATTGTGGAAAACGATGCAGAAATAAAGGCAATTTTAGAAAAATTGGGAATTGATAGAGCCGTTATAAATTCGGATAGGAATTTATATAAAACTTGGCGTTCTTCTTGGGAAATTTCAAAAGAGATTTTGGATTTTGCGGTGGAGCAAAGTATGGATAAATATATGCCATTGCAATATTTAAATAAATTATTATCCACATATTTTAATAAAGGTATAAAAACGCTTGAAGAAGCCAAAAATTGTGAAACAGATTTTGGTTTTAAGGTGGATAAAAAAACTAAGAAAACAGCAAATAAAAAGCCTGAAAAAAGAGAATATACAAGCAAAGAATTATCTGGATTATTTGATAATGTTTTTGAGGTGGAGGTATAGAAATGCTTACTTGGTATGAAATAAATGAAGATGCAAAATCTTATATAAATTCTCATAGAATTTTGGTTAAAAATGAAGCAGAATTTAAATTCAATAAGTATCTTCAAATGTATCCAGATTTGAAAAAATTATATGATGAAAGAAGATTGCTTGTTTATGAAATTGCAAAAGAAAATATTAATAATTCTGGCAATAAATCAAAAGAGAAATATATGCTTTTAAGCGAAAAATTAAGAAATAAATTAAAGAAATTAAAGATAACTAAAGAAGATATTTTACCAAACTATGCTTGCAGTAAATGCCAAGATATGGGCTTTTTAAATGGTGAGGCTTGCGATTGTTTGAAAGAGAGAATTTATAATTTACAACTAGCAAACAATGGCTTTAAAAAGGAAGATTTACCAACATTTGCAAATGTTTCTTTTGATATTATAAAAAATGAAAAAGAAAAGAAAATGCAGATGAGCGCATATAATGTTTTGAAAAAAATTGTGGATACGGATAGTAAATATAAATTAATATCTATCTTTGGCGGAGTTGGTGTTGGTAAAACATATATGTTAAAGTGTGTTTTTGAAAAGGCGTTAAGAAATAATCTATATGCAATCTACACATCTTCTTTTGACCTAAACCAAAAAATGCTTGAATATCATTGTGCAAAAATAGAAGATAAAAAGAACATTATAAAGCCATATTTGGAAGCTGATGTTCTTTGTATTGATGATTTAGGAACAGAAAATCATATAAATAATGTTACCACAGAATATTATTATCTAATCTTAGATGAAAGAACAAGTAAAAATAAGAAAACATTTATAACCACTAATTTGAATTTAGAACAAATAAGAGATGTTTATGATGATAGGATTTTTTCAAGGCTTTGCAGTAATATAAATGCATTAAAATTAAATATTGAAGGTTCGGATTTAAGGCTTAATATGTAGTTAAAAAGTTGGAATATAATTTCCAATTTTTTTTATTTACAAATTATAAAACTTGTCTAACTTTGTCATTTTTTAGGTTATTATCTTAATAGCATATATTAAAGATTAATCCTTGACTATATCTAAAAAATATGGTATAGTTACTATGTAACTATAATTTTGATGTGTTATGGTTATAAATGGTGGGTATAAAATTGAATAAAGTAAAAACTTTTTTTAAGAGAATTAATTATAAACTCGTAGCAGTGTTAGTTCTTGCTATGATTTCAACATATTTTTTAAGTACATATATTATTGCAAATTTCAAAACAGAGTTTGCGGCAGTTGTTGAAACTGAGGAAAACATAAGAGATGATGTTAATGCTGTTATGTTAAAAGCAGAGGGAAAAACTCCAGAACAGATGAGTGTTGTGGAGAATTTTGTGCTTGCGGAATATTATTTGGGTAAAGCTGAGAATGTCGCAAAGAATGGTTTAGGTAAAATTACAGCAATGGGCGTAACTCAAGGAATGTTTGCAAAGAAATATAGAAAGGGGAACGACTATTTTATTGAAGAGATAAGTAGTGGTGTTGTTTCTGTTGCTGAACGACAACTTTATAATATAGAGAATGCATCAATTGATATATTCTCTGGTTCGAATATAAAAGATGATGGTTCGGCAAAATGGTCTAAGGATAAAAAAGAAACTTTGTCTTATGATGACTTTAAAGATAAATATGGTATTTCGCCATCAGATTTCATTTATTATATAGTTTCATCTAAAACAGTTAAAGATTCTGGAAAGGTTGAAACAAAAGCAAACGGAAATTTAGTTTATTTCGTTGAACTTGAAACAAACTATTCCACAATGAAATATGGCAAAAAGATAAATGTAACATCAGGTGCAACAAAAATCCCTAAATTTGAAAGTATTAAAATAACATTTGAAATTGATAATAATTGGCAGTTCCAACAAATTCGCTATCAAGAAAGCTATCAAGTAGCAATCCCAGCACTTGGTTCGATGTATGTTCCAACAAAGGGTGATATTACTGAAAATTATACATATTCAAATGTAGAATTTCCAAAGGATTAAAAGGGGAGTAGGTTAAATGGATTCAATGATGTTAGAAGAAGATAGAATTGAAAAAGTAAGAAAACCCGGGAAAGTTAAAAGTTTCTTTAGATACTTTGCTCTTTACTTAATGGTTACCTTGATTTTAACCGTTGGTGTGGTAATGGTTACTCCAACGGTTGTAATAAAACCTCCTGCGCTTGATGCTTCCACAGATGATGACACACCTCCAACTCCTATGGCTCAATTAATCTCTGGACTTATGAGTACATCGGATATGCAACTTAATGGTTCAATCGCAATTGAAACTTTAGAAGCAGGATTAATTGATATTGACACTGCTATAAATTTGAAAATTGCCGATGGATTTAAAGATGTTCAAGCAGAAGTTAATGGCCAAGTTAAGTTTAATGGCCAAAGATATGAATTTGGGGTTGTTTATGATGGCGATTTATATCTAACAATTAATAATGTTAGTTTTAAGATAAAAAATAAAACAATAATGCAATCAATAGGTATTGTTTTAAAAGCATTGAATATTGATTTGAATTTGAATGATATTTCAAGTTCGTTTGATATGGGAATGATTTCTAAGTTAGGCGATAAATTAGAAGTTACTGAATGTGAAAATTATAACGATATTGTGTTTGCTCTAAATGATGATGTTAAGATAAATATAAAAACAGATAAAGATTACAAACTAAAAAATATTAGTTTGCCCCAAACATTAATAGATGAAGTTGGCTTGAAAGCAGATATTACTGTTGATACAACTAAAAAAGTTTCTATTAATGCACCTGTTAAATTTATTGAAGTACCAGATATTACAAATTTTGTTGAACCAATTAATAAGATAATTGCTTCTAAAGGTTTAACCACAGAAGTTTCATTAGATATTGAAGGTGTTAAAGTTGATGTTTTGGTAAACGCAAGATTTGAAGAAGATTTTGGTTTGCAATTCCAAACTAAAATACTAGGCGTTGATATTAATGGAATTGTTAAAGGTAATGAAGTTTACTTACAAATTAATGATTTAAAATATAAATTCAAAATTGAAAACTTTGTTGAAATAATCAATTGGGTGATGTCAACGTTCGTTGATGAAAAAATAAATATTGGTTTGGCAGATATTAGTAGTTTCTCAGTTGATAAAATTTTAGCAACTGCTGGCAAGATAATCTCTTCAGGTTTTGGCGGAGTGGATGCTAGATTTAGTGTTTCTGAATATGGCGAAGTGGTTGCAGATGTAACTTATGATAAAGCCACTGCAACAATTAAACTATATGCAAACGATGAAAAGATTGAATATGATGATAGCGACCATATGGAAGTTGTTGTTAATCCAAGTACATTGCAAAGTTTCTATGATAGATTAACTGGACAAAAGTATAACTTTGATTTTGAGATTTGCGATAGAGGTAATATCTATAAAGCAAATGTTAAAGTTGATTTATCTAATGGCTTTAAAGCTGAAGCCACAACCACAATCTTAGGTTCAAGGCTAACAATTTATGTTTTTGATGATTATATTTATATGTCAATTGAAAACCTTAAATTTAAAGCCAGAATAAGTGAATTGGATTCGCTTTTAAATGAAATTGTTGAAGTTTTGGGTGATGAAAACGAAAATGAAGAAATTTCAAAACCTAGTGGCGAGAAAATTACAAGCGAAATTAAAGAGATATTAAATATAAAAATTAGCGATATTTTCGAATATTTAAAAGTTGGAAATATTGTTATAAATAATAATGTGGTTTCATTTAGCGTGTTTAATGCAAATAAACTTATCAAATACTTGCCTAATAGTGCCACAGATTTCAGATTTGAAATAGAGGATAATTTCTTATCTAATATAACTGTTATTAATGGCGAAAACTATGCAAAAACTATTTTGAAAGATAATAACTTTGTGGTTTGTTCTATCTCGAAAGATGAAGAGAAAGAATATGACACATCTGTTAGCGATATGGTTGGAGTAGCTAAATCATTTAAGTATGCTCTAAAGGCAAAATACATTAATAGTCGATTTGTTGTAAATTATAAAAATGAACAATTTGTGATTAATGTTAATATCCAAAATGATAATGGAATTAAAGCTTATTTCCAAACTAACATAAAAGGCGTTAATGTTGAAGGTTGGTTTGTAAATAATAAAGTTTATTTAAGTATTCTAAATGTAAATTTAACATTGGGTATTGATGAACTACCAGAAGTTTTAAATTATATTCAATCTTTAACTGGTGTTTCATTTGATGAAAATAATTTCAAAAAATTAGAAGAAAGTTTTAAAGAATTTAAACTTGGCATCATAGATAAATTATCTGCTGGTGCTTCTGAAATATTTATTCAAATTACAAATAGTTTGAGCATTGATATAAAATTAGATGATGGAAAGATTAATAAAATTAATGTAAACTTTAATGAATTAGCATTGAATGTTGATGTTGATTACGAAACAAATGTAATTGAAGTTCCAAATAAAAAGTTTAATGAAATTAATGATGTATTCGACCAAGCGTTTAAGTTTAAAGATTTATTCTCTGCAAACAATTTTGAGGGTAGGGCATATATAACTATTGATAATAGAAATATTGCAATTGATTATAAAATCTCTGTTGAAAATGCTATTTATCTAGAATTAATTGCAAGTTATAAATCTCAAACTGCAAAAGTTATCTTAGATGATAAAGATATTTATATATGCGTTTTAAATCTGAACCTTCATTCAAATATTTCAGATATAAATGAATTGGTTGATTTAATAAGCAAGTACATACAATTAGATATTAATTTAGATGAGAATAAAAATATTCTATTAGGTGTTGCTAATCAATTATTGGAAAGCGGTTTTGATAGATTTGCGTTTGATGAGAATGTGATAAATATTAAAGCTTTAGGATTGAATTTCTTGCTTGAAATCAATGATGGCTTGATGGCGGAAATTAGTTTTGATAATTATATTGTTAATTTAAAACTAAATAAAGTTAACGCAATCGAGAAAACTGAATTAAATAAAAATGATTTTATGGAAATTGTGGATATTGCTAAATTAGTTGATAACACAATTGAGTATGTAAAATCTAGCAAGTACTATGCAAATATTGATTTAACCTATAAAAACTACAATATTTTAGGCTTTATAGGTTATGAAAATGGCGAAATAAAAGCTGAATTAAACACAGTTTTATATGATAGAACAATTGAAGTTAAATTAATAAATAAAATAATCTATTTAAATATTGATGGCTTAAAATTAAAGTTTAAGATAGATGAAATAGATAGCATATTAGCATTTGTAAAAGAAACATTTAATGTTGAAATTCCAGATATTAATATAGATGAATTATTAAATAAATTACCAAGCAAAGATTCAATTGGTGAGGAAGAAATTTTAGCAATTATTTCTAAATTGATATTCTCGTTAAATGAAAATGAAATTAATATTTCTTATGAAGATGTTAATGGAATTATTAATATTAAAGATAATAAAGTAAATTCTATTAATGCAACTTATAAAGATATTAAAGCAATAGTAACAATCGTTGAAGATAAAGAAGTGGTTGTTGATGAAAACTATTATAATGTGGTAGATTTTATGGGTTTAGTTAAAGCCACTTATAACACACTTGAAAATAAAGCGATTAGCGGAAACTTAAAGTTAATCTTTGAAGTTATGGGAGAAGCTCAAGAATTATCTGTTGATTATGCCGTAAAACTTGAGGGCAAGGAAATTCTTGGTTATTTCAAAACAACATTCAAAGGTATAAATATTGATTTATATGCTGAAAACAACACATTATATATCAATCTTGATGGCTTGAAAATTTATGGTAAGTTTAATGAATTAAATGATTTCATCACTTGGTTAAATGAAAACTTAAATGCAAACTTGGAATTAACAAAAACAATCAACTTAGATGATTATCATTTAGGAATGATTAAAAATATCTTAATTTCAAATACCACAGCATCTTGCGAATTTAAAGATTATAAATTTGATTTAAGATATTCAAATGTTGTGGATTATGTGGATTTTAAATCAAATAACATTGAATTAAAGATTGATTGCAAAGAGTTTAATAGATTTGAATTAGATTTAATCAATCCTTCAGAATATTATCACTATACAGTTTGCACAGATATATTTGAAATACTTGTAAAAACTGTAAAGGAAGATGGTTTTGAAATTCAGGGTAGTGCAGATGTATTTAATGGTGTAAATCAAACTTATAAAGCAGAAGGTTTAATTCAATTAGATTTCAAGAATGGATTTAGCGGTAATGCAAATGTAAGGCTTGGAAACGAATTAAAAACTCCGCTAGATTTAAATTACAAAAACGATTATTTGTTTGTAAACTATAATGGCTTTAGAATTAAATTGCAAAGAAATAGTATTAAAGAAATTCTATCAATCATTTTAGAAATGTTTGGAATTGATACAAGCTCTATTCCATTGCTAGATTCGGTTTCTGGTGATTTGGGATTAAATATGGATAATTTAAAAACAGCTATTCCAGCAATTGATTTAGAAAATCCATTGAATATGCTAGAACTTGTTAAAGACATTTCACTAAAAGATGGAGTTTATACTCTAACTCTTGATGGCACGGCAATTAATGAAAATGCTGAAAGTGATATGATAGTTTCATTCCACACATCAAATAATAAGTTAGATGCAATTATCTTAGAAAATATTTGTACAGGATTTGATGAATACTTCAATTTAAAATTGGTATTTAATAAATTTAATGGTATTAATGATATTGATCAAACAAAAGAATTTATAGATTTATCTGAAGCAAGTTCTTTATTAAAAGCATTTGTAAACACATCAAATTTGAATGATTATTATATCTCAGGTGGCGTTATAATGAACTTACGATTAGGTAGTTTATCAATAGATGCCGCTAAATTAGGTGTTGATTTCAAAGTTGAATTAGATGCAGATAAAAATCCAATTATTGCAATTGAAATAAGCAATTATCCATTAATTGGTGGTGTTAATAATAAAAACACAAATGGTGTTGGTGGTACAGGGTTTGGTGCTATTAATATAAGAGAGCGTAAGATTTCAATCTATTATAAAGATGGCGAAATTATATTAAAAACTTGCGATGAAAAATGGGGTGCTTATAAAGAATTAAGCAGACTAACACGCATAACTCCAAGTTATTTAATAGATAATTTGAGTAATTATGTACAATGGCTGTTTGGATTTACTGATACAATTCAAACTAAGATAAATGAAGCAATTGAAACAAGTCAAAATAATAAAGCAGAAGCTGAAAAACAAGGCAAACTTGATTATTCCGATGTTATCTTAAATTATGAGAAAAACAATGATGTTCATTCTTGCGATGTTAATATTGGCAAACTTGCATACAATGACCAAATCGGCTCACTTCATATTGATTTAACCACAATTAATAACGCAACCACAAATAATAAAGATTATATTGGTTTATTAAATTTCAATTTATCTTTATTAGATAATTTAATTATCTTAAAAACAGATAATGATACAAAGTTGGAATTAATAGATATTGGTAAGGATGTAGATATTTCTAATGCGATTGTTGATTTGAATAACTCATTCTTCCAATTAGATGGTGAATATGAAAAAATAGGTACAGGTGCTTGGCAAATCGCAAACCAAGGTGAGCGTACTGTTAAATTCTATGATGGAAATAATTTAATCCAAACATCAACCGGTTCAATCGGAACAGCACTTAGTTTCCCAACAATGGAACAAAGAATTGTTGATGATGGTTCAAGACAAATTATTTATAATTTCGTTGGCTGGTATTATGCAGATGGAAAAGAATATACATCTAAAGCATATCCAAGATACGATACAGATTTGTATGCAGAATGGGATATTATAAGTGATAAAAAGTATGTAACAATAACATTTGTAACAAATGAGAGTATTCAAATAGATAGCATTAAAGCGTTGGAAGGCGGAATTTTAAGCTTACCAATGCCAGCAAATATCGAAACTACTTTAGATGAAAATACAAGTAAATTGAAAGTGTTTAAAGGTTGGTATTCAGATATTAATTTAACAAAAGAATTTACGAGTTCTATTATGCCAAATGAAAATGTAATTCTTTATGCAAAATGGGAAGAGATTATAACTCAAACTTATTCACTTAATATCTATAGCGCTGGAAACTTAGTTTATAGTGGTAAAGTTGAAGCGGGTAAAACATTTATATTCCCAACAAGTGTTCATTTCAATGAAAATACAAAATATTACACTTCTTCAGATTTTAGCGAAGCAAATTTAGTTACAAATTTTGTTGTTAAAGCAAATACCACTTGGTATGCAAAAAATATGTATAGTGTTGAATTAGATTCGGATTATACAGTTAAAAATGGTGGCAGATATAATAACATTTCAAATGTTTATGAAAATACTACTATCATTCTTCCATCATATTCAAATTTCAAAATAGATAATATTTCTTATACAACAGAATATGTATTTAAAGGTTGGAAAATTGAAGGTGAGGATAATATTCTAAATGGTTCAATTATCACACCTGCAAAAAATGTTAAATATATAGCAGTTTGGGAAGTTAAAGATTATGTTGTTGTAACATTCAATCCTTATGCTTGGACTCAGCCAGCTTGGTGGACAGTTTCAAGTTGGAAACAACAACCAACAAATGTTTCAAATGCCACATCAAACACTTATTCAATTTCAAATAACAAACTAAAAATTGAAAAAGGTGCTACGATTGATGTAACAAAGATTGATGCAACTTGTAGTTGTAAATATGTAAAATCTTATAATTTCAGAACAGCTGCTTGGGTTAAAGGTGACACTGCAATCAACTTGTATGATACAGCTGTAAGTTCACAAGATTATAAAGGCGAAACAATCATAACGGCTGATTCAAATATGATATTATCTCCAGTTTGGAAACATATTTAAAATGCAAAAAACATACTAATTTTAGTATGTTTTTTCATTTTATAATGATTTGATAAATATGGCTTTAATCCTCAATCTTTAGCATAACGCTTCCTTGTTTTGCTTGGCATAAAGGGCAAATATCCCAAGCCTCTTTGCCTTCAGCTTCATATCCGCAATCCGCACATTTCCATTTAACTTTAGTTGGTTTTTTATAAAGCGTTTTATTTTTTAATTGATTATATAATTGAGTTAGAAGTTTGCTATGGCAAGTTTCCACTTGAATGATATTTCTAAAAAGTTCTGCAATATCCTTAAAGCCCTCTTCTTCAGCCACTCTCATAAATTCAGGATAAATTTTTGTGGCTTCTAAATTCTCATCTTCTGCTGCAAGTTTTAAATTTTCAAGTAAGTTCCATTTTTCTTTAAAAGGGTAACCAGCATCAATATCTATATTTTTGATAACATCTGGTGAAGCATCTTGAATTTTGGTATAAAACATTCTTGCGTGGTTAAATTCGTTGTAAACTAGCGAATCAATCATTTCTGCCATTGTTTTATATCCTTCATTTCTTGCTCCATATTCAATAAATTTATATCTAATATGTGCCTGACATTCTCCAGCATAAGCTCTTGCTAAATTTTTATAAGTTTCGCTTTCTATTAATTTCATTTTTCTCTCCTTTATTTTATAACTATTGCCTCTTAATTATTTTTTAAACAAGTATTGAAAATAAATATATTTTATGTTAGAATATTTGTGTAGTTAAATTTAAGGTGGTTTTAATTATGTTAGAAAATTTAAAAGATTATAATGAATTTTTCTCTAAGTTGTTAGAAGATAAAATGCTTTATGGTGCTGTTGGTTTTAACGAAAAAGATAAGGTTAATTATGTTTTAATAAAATATGATGAAGAAATCCGCTTAGCGGGTATGCGTTTTGAAAAAAGAGGCGATGGGCTTAGATATGCAATCTATCCATTAGAAGGTGATTATGTTCAAGATGTTGCACCCTTTAGTTGTATGGGTAGTTATAACGAAAAAACAGGCGAAGTAAAGATTGAAAGAATGACATTTGCTTTAGATAACTCCACTAGGGCAGGAATTTCTCCAGATGATTTAACTGATGAAAATGTGGTTTGGAGTATTGCAAACACTGGTAAATATATCCCAGCCGAGATAAAAGAAAAATTGGAAGCAGAATATGATGAATCTGTTAAAGATGGTCAATCACTTGCATTCTTCCTTGAAAAATATTCTCAATATTTTGATGGTAATCCATTATCTTTTAATCAAACT
The DNA here is from genome assembly GCA_934772445.1 of uncultured Clostridia bacterium. Classification (GTDB taxonomy): domain Bacteria; phylum Bacillota; class Clostridia; order Christensenellales; family UBA1242; genus UBA11490. The sequence continues at coordinate 16,810 of CAKVMJ010000015.1, read as the reverse complement.
CATTATTTTAAAGAAGACCCTATGAAGTTTGTTAAAAACTTTGAGCAAGGATATAATATCGTTGAAGATATGTTATATCATAATTATAGTTTTACTAAAAACAAATTTGATATGGAAGAAAATATGCCAACTTATGATGCTGCATTGAATGGTGTTCAAATTTGTTATGCATTAGGTTTAGATGAGGTTAGAACAGAAACCACCGTTACAAGAAATGATTTATTAACAAATCTTCCAATGCAAGTTCCTTATGATTCTTGTTATAGAAGTTGCATCAATGCGAAAACGAATGATGGAAGATGTTCTGTTAGTGGCGTTTTAGAACATTTAAATATTAGATATTTTGATGCAAAAACTCAAATGGGTTATAACTTTATTGATGCCGTACCTGAATTTTACAATATTGATTATGCAGGTAATATAAGGGGTAAACAAGATGCATCAAATCAAGAAAAATTTGAAGCTTATGTTGATATTGTAAACCTAAATAGAGATATAACCGAAAAAGCGTTTAATATAATTACTGGCAAAGATAATGATAAAGACGATTTAGAAGATGATCTTGAAATGTAGAAAAATAAAACATAAGGAATTGAATTTAAAACAGTTCCTTATTTTTATTGATAAAAAAATAAACTTGTGATATGATAATGAGAATGAATTGGAAAATGGGATATGATTGTTTTAAAAATTTTGTTAAATATTGTTTTATTACCATTTAAAATTATCATACAAATATTAAGATGGATATTGGGTGGGATAAACAATAAAAGAAGAATTAGAGATTTAAGAAACACGGATATTAATAAGATAGATTCGCTAAATGGATTTGAATTTGAACGCTTTGTGGGTGAGGTTTTCAAAGCCTATGGTTATAAAACTAGGGTAACGCAAAAAAGTGGTGACTATGGGGCTGATATAATTGCTTATAAAGCGGGAAGAAGCTATGCCGTTCAAACAAAGATGTATTTCGGGCATACAGTTGGCAATAAAGCGGTTCAAGAAGCCTACACCGCTAAATCTTATTATAATACAGATGTTGCAGTGGTATTTTGTAATTCAAATTTTTCAAAAAATGCCGTGATAACTGCTGAAAACTTAGATGTGGTTTTGATTGGTAGGGAAGATATGATAAATATCATCTCAAAGGGTTTCGATTTAAAAAAATATTCATTAATAAATTATTTAGAGAAGTAAAAGGAGGAAAAAATGGACAAATTTTTAGAAGTTTTGTTGGAATCTTTAAAAGATACAGCTATGATTGTGCCAATATTATTTTTGGTTTATGTTTTAATAGAAGTTATTGAAAATAAAAGTGCTTCAAAACTTGGTAAATATAAGTTATTAAAAAATAAATTTTCGCCAATAATTGGTTCGGTAATTGGTGTTATACCTCAATGCGGATTTAGTGTTGTTGTCACAGATTTATATTCCGAAAAACACGCTTCTATGGGTACATTATTAGCTGTTTATTTAGCAACGAGTGATGAGGCTATTCCTATTTTGATTAGTACACCATCTTCAATTCATTTTATTCTTCCATTATTGTTAATAAAAGTTGGTTATTCAATTATTATAGGATATTTGGTTGATTTCTTTGTTGGCGTTTATAAGAAAAAGCAACTAGCAAAAGTTAGAAATGCTTGGAAAAATGAAAAACAAGAATTACATACAGATGTTATTAGACAAGAAGTTATGATAGAAGATGTAAAAAGCGTAAATAAAGAAAATCTTATCACAACTCCATTTGTAATTGAAATAAAAGAAACCCCAGAAAAGCATATAGGTTGTTGCGGTCATAATATAGAAAAAGACCCATCAACATTCACAAAATTTATCCTTCATCCATTAATCCACATTTTAAAGATTTGCTTATTTGTATTTATTATAAACCTAACTGTTGGATTATTGCTAACTTGGGTTGGTATTGATATTTTGAAAAACTTTATGCTAACAGATTCGATATTCCAACCTCTAATTTTCGGTTTAGTTGGTTTAATACCTAACTGTGCTTCAAGCGTGTTAATCACAGAGTTATTTATAGAAGGCGTGGCAAGTTTTGGTTCTTGTGTGGCTGGATTATGCGTTAATGCAGGCCTTGCTTTAACAGTTCTATTTAAACAAAATAGAAACATAAAAGAAAATTTCTTAATCCTTGGTATATTATATTTGGCTGGTACATTCATAGGAATGATTCTAACATTATTCTAGGTGGGGATATGAAAAAGTTATTATTGCATTGTTGTTGTGCACCTTGTACAAGCGGAGTTTTATGGCAACTCGAAGATTATGATACAACTTGCTTTTATTATAACCCCAATATCTCGCCAGTTAGCGAATATAATTTTAGAGCAGAAGAATTGAAAAGATATTTGGGTATAATGAATAAGGATTTGATAATTGCCGATTATGATAATGAGAATTATGAAAAGATAATTAAAGGCTTAGAGCAAGAAAAAGAAGGCGGAAAAAGATGCTATAATTGTTTTGAGTTGAGATTAAGAGAAACTGCCAAACTTGCTAAAGAAAAAGGCTTTGATTTGTTTACCACCACTCTCTCTGTTAGCCCATATAAAAATGCAGATGTTTTAAATGAGATAGGTGAAAGAGTTGGTAAAGAAATTGGTATTGAATATTTAAAAGCCAATTTCAAAAAGAATAATGGCTATTTAAGAAGTATAGAAAATAGCAAAAAATATAATCTTTATAGGCAAAATTATTGCGGTTGCATCTATAGTAAGAAAGCTTAAATTAAAAGTGCTATGCAAAATTAAAATTTGGCTTTAATCAGGATTAATTAATAGTTTGCATAATTATATATAAAAAAATAAAAATTGGGTTTTAAAAATCCAATTTTTTACTTTTAATTAATATTTAGTTTGAAATATTGTAAATTATGTATATAATTAAATTGAAGAGGTGAGAAAAATGGAAGGCTTCAAACATTTTCTAAAAATTGTTGGAATCATATTATTATCCTTGCTTGGAATAATAATTCTTTTAGCAATCCTTACAGCTTTAATTCCAAATTTTTATGTATTTGGATATAAGGTGGTTGCTGGTTCTAATTCTCAAGAAGAAAAGATAATTGAATATAACGAGCAATCAAATTATAAGATTAATATTAGATGTTCAGATTATAAAATCAATATTATTGCAGATGAAGAACTTGAAGGATTAATCGGATATAGTTATAAGGGCTCAAACTTTGGTTTTGCTAATATGTCTAAAGCAAGATTGATAGAAGATATTAGTGATAACACATTGAATTTATCTATGCGTGAGCCAAGGGGAGCAGTGGCAAAAAGCGGAGAACTTAATTTAAGAGTAAATCCTAGCGTTATTTATGATTTAAGTTTGATAAGCGAAAAAGGAAGTTTTTATATTAGCGGTTTAACATTAAATCATCTTAATTTTGTTACCACAACTGGTAATATTAAAGTAGAAGGCGAAGGCGGTTTAACAATTAAAAGTTTGAATATAAAAACAGAATCTGGAAGCGTGGATTTTTTAAGTTATGATAGTGTTACAATTGGAAGTACTGCTAATGCAACTCTTGGAAATGGAAATATAAATCTTCATAACTTAAATGGTAGTTTTAATATTCGTGGAAAAAAATGTAGTTTTAAGGCAGATAATATAACTGCAAGTGATGATTTCAATTTAATTTGCTCTGCTGGAAGTTTTACTGCCGAAGATGTTAACCTAAATGGTAAAGAATTTATCTTGGTTAGCGAAGATTGTAAAGTTAAGGCAAAAAATATCATTGCAAATGTTGGTATAACGCAAACTAGAGGAGATATAGAATTTAAGATTATCACTGGCGAAACAATCATAAAAGATGCTGGCGGAAATATAACAATTGAAAAAGCAATGTCTAATATCTTTATTGTTGGTGGAACTGGTAGGATATTCGTTGAAGAATATTATAAAGTTGGTCAGTTTGTTTCCACAAGCGGAAATATCACGGCTAAATGTTTAAGCGATTTTAGTACAAATCTTTATTCCACTATTGCCACAGACACAGGCGTTGTGAACTTTGAAAACAAAGTTAATTCTAGTTCAATTTCTGTTGGCGGAAAAGGAATTGTTCGAACTAAAATTTGGCAAGTGGCACAAAGCGGAGATATAAAACACGAAGTTTATATTCCAAATGGCGAGGCTTCAATAGGAATTATGGCTAATGCCACAGATATTTTCAGATTAAGGCTAACTGGTCAAGTTGATGGAAGTTTGAATAACTTAATCCTATATGCAAACGATGAATATATCTATCACCCAAATATCGTGGCTGGATATTCAAATCAAGCAACATTTGTTTGTACTGGTGGTACATTATCATTTACGCAATTAGATCCTCAAGTATAATTTTAAAAATTAATAACTATAAGTTATTAAAAGTGGCGCATTTTGTTTTTAAAAATGTGCTATTTTTGTTATTATATAAGTAATTATAAAGAATTTTGGGTAGAATAAGGAATGGAAGGAGAAAAATGAGTAAGGTTCAAAGATTTAAAAATATATTATTTGCATTTTTAGTTATTGCAAGTTTAGTTACTATTGCATATTTTTCTTTTAGTAAATTTTTCTCGGCTGATGAAAGCCAGTATGGTAGCGGTACATCTGCATCGCCATATTTAATAACAGCAGTGGGAGATAAAACAAATCCAGCGGAGGGTACATTTTATTATTATGTTAAGAATGGTCAGTTTGCCTCCACTAGTAATTATTATTTCAAGCAAACTGCAGATTTGGAATTAGCTGTATATAATGCGTCAGATTTATGTAATTTTACTGGTACTTATGATGGTAACAATAAAAAAATCCAATTGAATGCAGGTGTTCTTTTTGATACCGTTTCAGGTACTATATCAAATCTTAATTTTGAAAACCCTATAAATAAGCAAGATTTGAAATATGGTAGTGGTACAGCTGCTTATGTTTCAGCAAGTTTGGCTGTTACTTTAAATGGTGCAACGATAAACAATGTAAAAGTTATAGATTATTCAAGCAAAATAACTGCAAATTTGGATATTCCAGCAGATTATGAAACTCTATCTTCTTCTTCAGGTACAAAAATAAATCGTGGAGGAATAGCAGTTTATTCAAATACTTCACAATCAAATATAAAAAATTGTTCATATTCGATTGGTACAAGCATCGGCAATAATCATAGTAATAGTGATTTAGAATTATATTATTTCGGTGGAATGGTAGCTTATTCACAACAAACTACATATAGTAATTGTGTTGTTTATTCAAACGAATATTCAAGATGGGAATATGCTGGTGGAATAGCTGGTCGTTCTAATAATGATAACTTTAATTTTTGCTATACTGCTGAAGGTTCTGTAATTCAAGGGAAATATGCTGGTGGAATAGCTGGATACGCCTATAATGTAAAAATTATGGGTTCAGATAATAATAGTTTTGTATCTGGCGAAATTGTTGGTGGGCTTGTTGGAAGAATTTCAGGCACAATTTATTCATCATATAACTGGGGCGAAGTTGTAGTAATTGATTATACAGAAGAAGTTCATTATAATGGGAGTTGTGCTGGTGGATTGGTAGGTATTGGTAGTGTAAGCATTAATTCTTGTTATAATTCTGGGATTATTCGTGCTGATTTAGATACAAGCGGTAAATTTTATATTGGTGGATTGATTGGTTTTAATGCTTCGGATTATGTAAGCATTAAAGAGTGCTATAATATTGGAACTTGTATAAAATCAAACAATACAAATGAGATAGTTGGCTCTTTGATTGGTCTTTCATATCATATTGAAAGCAATTCAATTAGAAATACATTTAATGTTGTAACAAAATTTACAAGTGATGTTGAATTGCCATTATTTGGTGCTTATTCTAATTCTTTTGCCCCTAATTCTGCTCCAGTTTCTGATAAACCTATAGTTACAGTAATTCAAGCAGATGGTGATGAAAACATAATTTATGGTTATAATGGATTTGGTTCAAATATATCGCTAGAAGACATGCAAGATAATGCTAGTTATACAGGTTGGCTATTTGGTGCTAGTATATGGCGTTGGTTAGCTTCTCCTAGTTATATAAAAATTGATGGTTTAGCATATTCTTTAAAATTACCAAGACTTTCTACTGAAAATATAGAATTTGTAACACCTCATCAAATAACATTCCATTCTGGAATTGGTGGCGTTGGTACAATGAAAGGTCAGATGGTATTTGAAGAAAAAGATACAAAGTTAAGACCAAATGAGTTTACAAGAGAAGATTATAAATTTGATGGTTGGGCTTTAACTCAAGATGGCGAAGTTGTTTATAAAGATGGTGCTAATATTAGATCAGATAAAGATTTAGATTTATATGCAGTTTGGACTTTGATTGACACATATATCCTAAAACTAGATGCGGGTGATGGAACATTTGAAGGTGGGGTAAAAACTTATGATTATGTTGTTTACACATCTTATCCAATCGGCGAAGAAATGCCAAGTCCAAAGCCTATATCAGGTTATAGATTTACTGGTTATAAAATGAATGATGAATATATTAATATGTACACAATTTATAGCCTAAAATCAAATAGCGTTGCTTATGCAAATTATGTACCTATTCATTATCATATAACCTATGATGCAAATGGCGGTAGTGGCACAATTACAGAAGAGGTTAACACCTATTACACAGATTATATAAATGGTATTTCAAATCAAGTTTCAGATAAAATTAGATATAATTATGATGAGGTTTACACATTAAAAGAAAAAGAATATTTTAATGGCATAACCAAAGAAGGATATATTCTTGTAGGATTATCTTTAACCAAAGATGGCGATATTGTAGATTTTGGTGCGGAATTTAGTAATCTAACTGTTAATAACCACGAAAATATTACATTCTATCTAATTTGGAAAGATTCCAGTTATTTGTTAACTCTAGATTCAGATGGCGGTACATTTGATAGCACATTAGCATCCACAAAAACAATAAAAATAAAATATGGCGAAAAATTCGGAGAGTTAGAAACTCCAACCAAATTAGGTTATAAATTTAAACACTTTGTAAATAAAGAAACAGGCGAAGAAATAACTTCCGAAACAGTTTTAAATGTTTTAGAAAATTTAACAGCGATTGCTGAATACACTCCTATTAGTTATACTATTCAATATTATATGGATTTAAATAGTACATCTTATTCTTATCAGCAAAAATGTAATTATGGAACAGTTTATAAATATCCAGGACTTATGTCGTTTAATCCTAAAGAAGGATATACTCTTATAGGTTTTTCTACAGATGGTGGAGATGAAGTACATTGTAAGCTTGATGGTAATTTTCAAAATATAACCACTGTAGATGGAATGGTTTTAAAAAGATATTGTGTGTGGGAAAAAAATTATTACAATATTGTATTCCATAGAAATTATGATAAAGATGATACAATAAAAAAAGATTACCCAACCAAAGTAAGTTATGGCGATGTTATAACTGTTAATGTAAGCGATATTTTTACAAGAGATCATTATGATTTAGAATCATTAAATAATATGCAAGATGGATCAGGTAGTTTGATTTATAAGGTAGATTCTAATGAAAATGGAGTTTTGTGCGTTGTAATAGAATGTCCAACTGGTGGCTCTGCGGAGCTATCGTTGGATCTATATTGCATTTGGACTGCATCTAGTCGCAGTATTATTCTAAATGCAAATGGCGGAACTTTTGAAACTTTGCAAACCAATACAGTTACAGTTTCTGCAACATATAATGAACCAATGCCAACTGTAGGCGTTGTACCAACAAGGGTAGGCTATACCTTAGATGGTTTCTATTATAAAACAACTAAATATTATAATGCAGATATGACTAGTGCTAGAAGTTTTGATATAGATGCTGTTAATATTGAATTACTTGCTAGCTGGATACCTAATGAATATAATGTAAACTTAGATTACGATGATGGTAGTGGTACTATTGATAAAACAACTGTTCAATATATGTCAATGCTTGCAAGTGTTGGTGTTTTGCCTAGACTAAACTACACATTTGGAGGTTACTATACTGGTAAAAACGGAACTGGTGACCAATTTATAGATAAAAGCGGTAAGGGCTGTAAGGAATGGAATATTGCTAGCGATGGAACATTATATGCTTATTGGGTTGGTATGGAAAAAACTATCACATTCCATAAAAACGATGGAAGTGGAGAACAAATACAAAAAATAATCCGATATGGCGAAACAATTTATTGTGAATTGACAACCTTTACAAGAGATAAATACACATTGCTTGGATGGAGCACATCAAGTAGTGCAACCACTCCAGAATATAGTACTGATGCTCGAATAACTTTGATTGATGGACTATTTAACTTATATGCTGTTTGGAAACTTGATCAAATTGCAATTACTTATTATAAAAATGGCGGAGAATTTGATACCACATCTATAGTTGATTATCAAGAGCCATATAATGTAACATTAATAGAATTACCAAGTGATTGGGCTAGAGAGGAATATGATTTCCTAGGTTGGGGTTTAACTGATAATGCTACAACCCAATTACAACCAAATTCTGCTCAAAATTATTCTGAACCAACAAGTCTATATGCAATTTGGAAACTAATAAATTATACAGTTAAAGCTGAAAAATATTCATTATCTCCAGATGCTGGCTGTGTTTATTCTGTAAGCCAAGATTATTGCAATATCACGGGAACAAAGATAACATTTAATGCAGTACTTGAACAAGCTTATGAATTTGTGGGCTGGTATGATTCAGTTTCAAATGGAAATTTAATTTCTAATAAATCAAGTTATATTGTAACCCTAAATTCTGAAACCACATATTATGCGTATTGGAAAGCAAGAGAAGTTGCAACAATTACATATTCTTCAGGTACTAGTGGTCTTGCAGATCAAACCTTTGATTATTATGTTGCAACTATTCAATATGCAAAAGATAATATGTTCTCACGCACAGGCTATAGATTCTTATATTGGTTAGATAAAAATTCAAATGTAATCAATCCGGGAGATCCAATTGGAATTGAAAGCGGAGGTAATACTCTCACAGCTCAATGGGTTGAAACTGTAACGATTTCATTTAATTTGGCTGGTGGAACAGGCTCAGTCCCAAGTTGTTTTGTTGATAAGGGTTCAGGTTATCCTTCAACTGTTTCAGTAGCTGTAACAAAAACTCATTATACTTTCGCTGGTTGGTACACAAGTAGTAAATTGCAAATATATAGCTCAACAGGTACGCTTCTTCAAACTTCTGCAACACTAAATTCGAGTATAACATTAACTGCCCACTGGACAGCCGTGGAATATACAATCACTTTAGATGCTGATGGCGGATCTTGTTCGTATGCTACAGTGAGAGGTTATTATGGTTCAACAATTTCTCTTCCAACTGCAACAAAATCTGGCTATACATTTAATGGTTGGAATAAAACTAAAGGTTCAACAACTGGTGTTACATCTATCACAGTAACTGGAAATGCAACATATTATGCAGCTTGGCAACAAATAGTATATTATTCTTGTGCTTGTAATAATTGTTCTAATCAAATTACAAGTGGCTCATATTGCTCAACTTGTAGTGGATACACAATTTGTAGCACTTGTTCAAGTTGTGCTTTCCATTGCAGTGGACACTACACTTGCAAGTGTGGAAGTTGTGATAATTCTGTATCATCAAGCGGTTCATATTGTTCAACTTGTTATGGTTCAAATTGTAGCACTTGCGGAAAATGTACTTATCACTGCGGTGGTCACACATATAGTTGTTCTCATAGTAACTGTAATAACACTGTAACTACAAGCGGTTCGTGCTGTTCATCTTGTAGTGGAAAAACAATATGTAGCGTATGTTCATCGTATGGAAAAACAAATTGCTCATATTGTTGTTCTGGACATACAACTTATCCTTGTGCCTGTGCTAGCTGTTCAAATACAGGTGGATATAGTTCTGGATTATATTGTTCTGCTTGTTCTAAAAATGGTTATTCACACTCAATTTGTCCAACTTGTAATTCTTGTGCGGGGCATTGCGTAACTAAAAACCATTGTAAATGTAATGGTTGCAAGGCTAGATTATCTAACACAACTGATAGGTATTGCAGTAATTGTGCTGCGAATGCAGGTACAAGCTGGTGCTCTAAATGCGGTTCTTGCTTAAGCCATTGTATTTGTGCAAGTTCTTCATCATTAACTCAAGTGGATAATATTTATAATGAACATTTAGCAAATAGCAAAAATACATTATGTGAATGCAATAATATAAATTGCAGTTGCGGAAATGCTTGTAATTGTGATAATGAAAACAATTGTGGTTGTGGAAATAGTTGCAAAGATGAAAATAACTGTAGTTGTGGAAACAGTTGCGAGTGTGATAACACAAATAATTGCGGTTGCGGAAATAGTAACGCAGGTTGCGGTTGTGGTTCTTGTAATTGTGCTAAAGATTATATTAATCAAGCAAGCTTAATTTCTGAATGTTTGGAATGTGATATTATTCCTTATAAAGAAGAAGATGAGATTTAATAAAAAATGAGATGAAATTTAATCATCTCATTTTTTATTAACCAATATAATGAATTTTAATCATATCTGTGCTTGTTGGTTTTCTTGTACCAGTACCAATTAATACCATATCATTTGGTTTTGCTAATTTATTTGCAACTAATTTTGTGTTGATAGTTTTGATTAAATCATCAGCACTCAAACAAGGTTTGCAAAGCAAAGGTGTAACGCCCCAAGCTAAAGCTAATCTATTAAATGTTGCTTCATTTGGTGTTAGGGCAATTATAGGGCAATCTGGCTTAAATCTTGAAATCATCTTTGCTGTATGGCCACTATCTGTGTAAACAATAATTGCTTTTAAATCTTTCAACATAAATGATGTGTGAACAACTGCATTTGAAAGCACATCGGTTAGGCTTCCGCTAGTGAATGTGTTATTCAAATATCTCTTTTTATAATGAATAGATTTTTCAGTTTCTAATGCAATTTTATTCATTGCTTGAACTGCTAAGTTTGGATACTTACCCATTGCGGTTTCTCCAGAAAGCATTATAGCAGATGTTCCATCATAAATTGCGTTTGCCACATCGCTTGTTTCCGCTCTAGTTGGTCTGGGGGAGGTGATCATACTCTCTAGCATTTCTGTGGCGGTGATAACCACTTTTCCAGCTTTGTTAGATTTTTTAATGATTAACTTTTGAAGTTCTGGTAACTTTTCGTGAGGAATTTCAACTCCTAAATCTCCTCTTGCCACCATTATTCCATCAGCACTCTCAATAATGCTATCCAAATTTTTGATACCAATTTTACTTTCAATTTTAGCAATAATTTCCATATCGCCATTGTTTTTAGTAATAAATTCTCTTAATCCTTCAATATCTTCTTTATGGTTTACAAAACTTGCAGCCACAAACTCAATGCCGTTTTTAATACCCCATAGAATATCTTTTTTATCTTTTTCGTTTAGATATTCTGTGTTATATTCAACATTTGGAATGAAAAGGCTCTTATGGTCGCTTAAAACGCCATTATTCTTAACTTTGCATAGTACGGAATTATCTTCCTTGCGTATAACTTTGAAGGTTATAAGGCCATTGCAAGCCAAGATCTTAGAGCCAACTTTTAAGTTTTTGAAAACTTCTTTTTGTTGGATAGAAACTCCGTTTATATCTCCAAGTTTTTCTTCTGCATAGAATGAAAAAGTTGAACCTTTCTTTAGTGTTACAGCACCCTCGCTAAATTTGCCAACTCTAATCTCTGGTCCGCGAGTATCTAGCATTATAGGTAGGGCAATGCCTAATTCTTTTCTTAATTTTTTAATCAATTCAATTTTAGTTTGGTTTTCTTCTAAACTACCGTGACTACAATTTATTCTTAAAACATTCGCACCATTCAAAACCAACTCTTTCAAAGCTTTATATGAAGAAGTGGCAGGTCCAATAGTTGTAATTATTTTTGTTTTTCTAATTCCCATTGTTTTCTCCTTATCATTTATTAATTTATTTTCATATTGTTATTATATACTAATTTTTATATTAATTGAAGTATTTCTAAAAAATTTTTTATATTTTTTTATAATTCTTTTTTAACATAAAAAATGTATAAAAATACATAAAATTTAGTAAATTTATGGCTCTAATATGGTAGTTTATGCCAAAAAATTCTTGCAAATACATTAAATAAATTATATAATTGAATATAAGGAATAAAGCTATGTTGAAAGTTACAAACACATTAACAAAAAGAAAAGAAGAATTTAAACCATTAGTTGATGGCAAGGTGCTTATGTATTCTTGCGGTATTACTGTGTCTGGTGAGGCTCATATTGGTCACGCAGAGCAAGCAATGATATTCGATATTATCCGTAAGTATTTAGAGAAAAAAGGTTATGATGTAACCTATGCTAGAAACTATACCGATGTTGATGATAAAATTATTGCAAAAGCAAATGAGGCGCATATTGATGCAAGAGAGTTTGCAAAAATGCAAATGGCAATCATTGATAAATCTATGGCAGATTTAAAGGTGGATAATCCAACCTTGCTTTTAAAGGCAACAGATAATATAGACAATATCATCGAGTTTATTAAAAAGTTAATAGAGAAAGGTTATGCCTATCCAACAAGTGAGGGCGATGTTTATTATAGTGTTGAGAAGTTTGCAGAATATGGCAAGTTATCTAAAAGGGATTTGGAAGATCAATTCTCTGGTGTTAGAAAAGATGTTGAAGATAATAAAAGAAATCCGCTAGATTTTGCTTTATGGAAAAGTGCAAAACCTAATGAGATTTTCTGGGAATCGCCTTGGGGAAATGGCAGACCGGGTTGGCATATTGAGTGTTCCGCAATGAATTATTATCATCTTGGCGAACAAATAGATATTCACGGTGGTGGTAGAGATTTAATTTTCCCTCATCACGAAAATGAAATTGCTCAAACCGAAGCTCTAACTGGCAAACAATTTGCTAAGTATTGGATACATAACGGACTTATTAAAGTTAATGGTCAAAAGATGAGCAAATCTTTAGGTAATTCTATTTATTTAAGAGAAATACTTGAAAAATATAATAACGAAATTATTAGATTTGCTTTATTGCAAACTAATTATAAAAATGATATTAATATTTTAGATAATTTCTTTACAGATGCTAAAAAACATTTATTGAATTTCTATAAAGTTTTAAAAAGCGTTGAAGAATTAAATATTCAATCAGATAAGAAAAACCCTCAAATAGATTTAGATTTTAATGAGGCAATGGATGATGATTTCAACACAGCCTTAGCCATTTCTTATCTATTTGGAATATTCAAGTCTATGCAAGAAAAGGTTGCAAATAAAGATTTAAGCGTTATAGAAGATTATAATGCTGTGAAAGATACTTATTCTTTATTTGGTTTGTTTAAAACCAACACAGATGAGTTTATAAAAGAATGTGAAGGTTCTTCAGAAATTCCTGAAGATATTATGGAAAAGGCAAATAAGCGTTGGGAAGCAAAAAAGAATAAAGATTGGGCAACTGCTGATGCTCTTAGAAAAGAACTTTTAGAAAGCGGTTACGAAATTATTGATTCACCAAATGAATTTAAAGTTAAAAGAATATAAAAGGAGGAGTTATGCGTAATTTTTTCGTTTTACACGGTACTGATAGTACGCCATATAGCAATTGGTTTGAATGGTTGCATAGTAAGATTGAATATAAGGGCTATGAATGTTATTGTCCTTATTTGCCAACTATTGAAAATCAATCGTATAATAACTGGGAGATGATTTTAAATGGTTATTATAAGCAAGGTTTGATAGGCGAAAACACAACTTTTATTTGTCATAGTTCTTCTTGCATTTTCTTAGTTAAATATTGCATTAAGAATAATATAAAAATAGATAAGTTAATCTCTGTTGCAGGATTTAATAATTTCTTAATGGGAAAGAAGGATTATGATAAAGTTAATTCAACTTTCTTCATATCAGATACTTCTGCCTTTGTGGATTTATGTAAATCAAGAGTTTGCTTATATTCGGACAACGACTCATATATTAGGTTGGGTGCTTTGAAAAACTTTGCAGATAGCATTAAAGCAGAACATGTTCTATTGAAAAATAGCGGTCATTTAGATAAAGAATCTGGATTTGAAAAGTTGCCAACAATTGAGTTGTATTTGAATTTACCAACTTATGATGAGCAAAGCTATTAAAGGAGATGTTTTGGAACATTATTTTATAAATAAAACACATAGCAAATCCGATTATTTTAACTTTACTGCAAAATTTTTAGATAAAACATATAAAATAACATCTTGTGATGATGTTTTTAGTAAAAACGAGCTAGATTATGGAAGCTTAGTGCTATGTAAAACTTTCTTAAAAACATATCCTAATGCTAATGGTGAGATTTTGGATATGTGTTGCGGTTATGGCACTATTGCGTTGTTATTAGCCTCAAACTTAAAAGATTGTAACTTTCATTTGGCAGATATTAATAAAACTGGTATTGAATTATCTAAAATTAATGCTAAATATAATAATATTTCGAATATAGTTGAAATAAAAGAAAGCAATATGTTTGAGAATATTAATGGTGAATATGATTATATAGTGAGTAATCCACCAATTAAAGCAGGGAAGAAGGTTTTGCTAGATTTTGCAGATAACTCTATTAACTTTTTGAAATCTGGCGGAATATTGATGCTTGTTATAAAGAAAAATTTAGGTGCAGATAGCCTTAAATCTCATTTAACTAATTTATATGGTAATTGCGAAGTTTTGGAGCGAGATAAGGGATATTATATTCTAAAATGCGTGAAATAAATATTAATTTAAAATATTTGAAAGAATAATAAATAAAAAGAAGAAATTATAAGTTTCTTCTTTTTTATGTTAAATTTTAATTTGTATATTTTTTATGATATTTTTAGCTAAATAAATAAAAATAATATGTTTTTAGCTGTAAGGTTATATAATTTTTTACTTTTTCAATTTTTAAGATTAAAGAAGTTGAAAAATTGAATAAAATTTAATGAAAATCCGTACAACTTCCGTACAACTCCCGTACAACTTTTTTTAGTAAAAAAAAAAATCTTACCCAATTTGGGTAAGATAACATACTATATATTGTGTGAAGAATGAAGATAGAGCACAATATATAGTGTTTTGGTAGTCCCAAGGGGATTCGAACCAAAATTTAATAGTTAAAAAATGGCTTTATAAAGCCAAAGAATAAAGAACGGACAACTCTTGGACAACTTGTTGTTTCCTGTATATTTCCATCTTAATATTATCTCTGTGGATAACTTTTCCAATATTGTGGATTAATTTTTGTATAGTATATATAATAATATATAATATATATATTACGCGTACGCGTGCGTGTATAATTTATATATTTAATATAAATTTTATGAGTATAAAGATATATATTATATGAATGAACTTTTCGCACCACCCCGGTGAACTTTTCGCACCATATAAATTGAGAAAAAGTGGTGAACTTTTCGCACCGATTTTGTGGGGAAGTGGTGAAATTTTCGCACCGCTTAAGTCTATAAAAAAAGAAGTATTGAAAATTTTTTCAGTTTCAAAACATCTTTTTTATTAAATTATTTTTAGAATTGGAGATTAAGCTTTATTAAAAGTTTGCTTATAAAATTTATTAATCAACGCTTTTGAAATCGTGTTGGGCTCACGGTCGTAGTTCTCGTAGTTGCGAATTGAACGGGAGCTTACTCCAATTTTTTCTGCGAGTTCTTCCTGAGAAATCGCGAGTTCTTCGCGCAGTTCTTGAATTTTTAATTTGTATTCAAGGTTATACTTTTTTAAATATTTCAATAAAATTCCCCCTTAATTTTATTAATCTGCCTCTATTTGTTCTGTGAAAATTTTTAAATACGAATCACAAATCGCTTGCTCAATGTAGAATTTGTTATCCTCCAATAATTTTAAATCTACAGATTTTAAAAGAGAAAATGAAAACTTTAGGTACTTATCTTTGTAGGTATCGAGATATAGGTTCTTCAGATAAGAATATACTAAATCAGATACCAACAATTTTAACCGTTTTTTAAATTCTAAGTTAAAATAACTTAAGTTAATCTTTTCAAAGACAGAGCCTTTAATTTTGGTGTTTTTGTAAACGAAAAATTTATGATTAAAGCCAATTTCACTGAAAGGAGCTGTATCCGTTTTAATATATTTCTGAAGTGTTGAGTCTTTCCCTGGATTAAAATTCGAAGGCTCTTCTGTACTCTGATTATATAATGGACTTAAGTTTAGAGCAATGAAGAGGTCGTTCGATTTTAAAGTTTTATGCTTGATTAATAATCCTTTTTTCTCGAATTTTGAGAACATATCTATTAGAGTTCTGTTGGTTTTTATTCCTAGAATTGGATTGTCTTTTAAAATTTTAGAATATTTAATTAAATAGAATCTATATTTTCCATTTGAAAAACTCTTTTCTTGAGCCATTCTACCAGAGTTTATAAATTCCTCCAGATAAGTTAATACTCGAGCCTCTTTTAAATTGAGTTCGAGCGCGATTAAGTTGTCCTGTTCGTAATTGATTTTTGGTATCATTTTTGCATTTTTTCTCCAAAAAACTTGCCGTTTTTTTCTTAAACTTTTCTGAATTTTCCTAAAGGAAAATTCATTAAGCGGTTGTATTAAAAATAAAGATTTGTAATATAATATTTAATTAAAAATATAAGCTGAAGGTTAGCGTGAAATAGATTGAATTTAAAAATATATAGATTAAATTTTTTGTGCTTTTTATAAATTTTTTTGAAAATCACAGATTTTGAGTAAAAAAATTTGAA
>CAKVMJ010000014.1 GCA_934772445.1 uncultured Clostridia bacterium | reverse complement strand
AGATACCAACCACCATTGCAGTAATAACCAATGCGATTGCAACAACAGTAGTTAAAATTTTTGTAGTTTTGCTCATTATTTTCTCCTTTATAAAATTAAAACATTTTTAGTCACAAACGCAGTTATCGGCAACTGCAATTGTTACCTTTTTATCAATAAGCAATATAACACACCGCTTATCTTATAAATAGTTTACCCATTTTTTTCAAAATGGTCAAATAAATTACTAAGTTTTTTAAAAAAACTTTAACTTTTTTTATTTTTATCTTATTTTCACTATATAGTCTATTATATTATGTATAAACATATTATGCCGAAGATGAACAAATTTTTAGCTTTTAAAATTATACAAAAAAATAAAAAGTGAGTTGCCGAAACCCACTTTAATTTTTACTATTTTGCAAAATTGAAACTAACACCTGCATCAAAATTTGCAACACTTGAGTTTGCATCTGTAACTTGCAATGTGAAAGTGATAGTTAAAGTTTGATTTGTTTGTACTGTGATAGCAGTACCTTCAGTGATAGTTGCAGAAGCTGAACCATTTGTACCAGCAACAGTTACTGTAACATTATTACCTGTGGCAGGCATTTTTGTTAAAGTAACTTTTAATGCAACTGAACTAGATGTGTTTTTAACTGTATATGTGTAAGTAACATTACCTGGGTTATTAACACCATCATCTGTTCCATCATAGAAATTTATACCTAAATCCCCTGCATTTTTATTTGTAATATCTGCATTTGAAGTTGCAGAAGTAACAACAACTTGAGTAATACTCTTTGCATCTGCAGCTTTACCATTAGCAACGCTACCATCTAATGTAAATTCAATACCAGCAGTTGCACTCCAGTTTACAGAAGCAGAAATTGCTGCCGAACCAGAAGTTGCCGCATAAATACCAACAACCATTGCAGTTAAAACCAATGCCATTGCAACAACTGTGGCAATAATTTTTGTACTTTTACGCATTTTAATCTCCTTTTTTCATCTAATTTTAATTTAACTAACTTAAAGCCATTTAAAATCGGCATTAATAAAGGTTTTAAGAAATTAAAATCAAAAACATTATTTGGTTCTACCAAATCTACTTAAATTATATAAATTGATAATTCAAAAGTCAAATAAAATAATAACTAAAGTAAAAATCTATTTGTTTTTATTCAATTTTTTTCAAAATTTTCAAATATCAAGAAAAAAAGCATACTTTTTAAATATGCTTTTGATTTTTTAAGTTAATGTAAATGTAACACCTGCATCGAATGATGATGTAATGCTCAAATCCGCACTAGGATAAGTACCATCACCAGATTTTAGGCTTAATGTTACCTTAAATACCAAAACCTGCCCTGCTGGAATAAGCAATCCGCTAGAACTTACAATTGCTGTAAGTTGTGCGCTTGTTAAATCCACACCATTTAATGTACCGCTATGCTCAACCTTTGGTTTATGCGTGGTGGAAGTTGTACCGCTTTCCTCTGCCACTGCTGGAGCAGATATATTACACATTATGCTTCTACCGCCAGATGAAGCCGTATTTGTTAAAGTGTAAGTATAAACAATCGCACTTGGATTATTAACACCATCAGCACTACCATCATAAAAATCACAATCTAATGAGCCAGCAAGCGAACCCGCCGTATCATTAGGTGTTTTACCATTAACAACTTGCGTTGTGATAGATTTAGGAGTGGAAGAAGCACCAATTCCATTACCCGCTTCATTGTTTACAACTTGTGCATCAAGCGTGAAAGTAATACCCGGTGTACTTATCCAAGCAATGTTTGCAGAAACTGCTGCTGAAGCCGAAGTGGCAGCATAAATACCAACTAGCATTGCACTCAAAACTATAACCAATGCTATTGATGTTGTGATTATTTTATATCTTCGCTTCATTTCTCTCCTTTTATAGTATTTAACCCTAATTATTTAATCTCTGAATTGCTTAAATTTAAAGATAATTTCACATTAAAATTCTCTACATTCGCACTTGGGTCTTTAACTCTGATTTTAAACTCTAGCAAGTAAACTGAATATAACAAATTTTCGTTTTCCTTACCCTCAACAATGCCTTTTTTACATTCTAAGAATTGGTTATTAAACTTACTATTTAAGCTTGCATCTAAACAATTCAAACTTTCCTTTGCATCAACATTAAAATGCTCTAATCTTTCTAAAGTTTTGAATGGAGTTGTCCAAGAAAATTCTTGGTTTTCACCATATAAAATACCATAACCTTTTCTATATGTGTAAATCAAATTTTTAGATTCCTCAGGAGGTACAATATTGCCTATAAAAAGCCTTAATCTTCTATCTTCATCTTCTTGATATTCAGCCCTATTTGATATTGCCAAGCGAATAGTGATTGTTGGGACTAAAAGTTCATCATCTTCCACAACATTTCCATATTCATCAGCTTTCACAGCATAAGACCAATCTTCTTGCTTTTCTGAGAAATTAACCGTACCAATATTCCAAACTTTTGAAACCCCAGATGGAGCAGATGGGCTAATTTCATCGTTAAATTCTTTAACAGTACCACCAGTTTTATCATATCCATCAATTCGGCCATAAATATCAGCCGAAACATAGTTTGCATAGTATGTGATTGAACCATCAATATCCCCTTTAGATGTAACCATAGCATAAATACCCAAACACATTGCTAAAAGGATAATTAACAAAAGTATTAATGTTGTAACAAACTTAGCTCTATTCTTCATACACACTCCTAACACATACTACTTACCGATATAATACAAAATTTATTCGTTTAAGTCAAATAAATTTATAAATATAAAATATTTTTTGCAAATCATAATTTATTTATGATGTATTTTTTATATGTGAAATACAAAGTATATTTATATATAATTTACTCATATTTTGCATTATTTTGTTTTGTCTAAAATCCAAAATATGTTAAAATTATTTTGGCTAAAAAATATAAACAATTTTTTGCTTTAAAATGAAAAATGGGAGATAAATTAAAATGGGTTCAAAAAAGAAGTTTAATGCAGTTTTGAGCAGTTTTGCTCTATTAATTTCTGTTTTGCTTTTAGGTTTTGGCATTTTGAATATTTTCAAACAAAATCAAGTTTCAGCACTTAGTGATGAATTTAATTTTTTCGTTGCCACCACTCCTATCAGGCAAACTCAAGTTTCCATTGATAAAGATGGAAATATTGTTCCTGCATATATAACCAATGAAGAAAAAGATAATTATGGTTTTAATTATCTAACCTTCAATGATTATTTACAAATCAATAGAAATTATGATATTGATGCCGAGGATAAATTATTCATATTAGAAGATAAAACCTATTATGAGTTAATTTTTGGCAACGATACCGAAAATAATGTTTATGATAGCAGTAAGGCTAATAGAATTGATGACCTAGCCACATTTGCTGAAGGAATTAAAGATCCTGCAAATGTTTACTATGCTTCAATTGGTGGTCAGTTCTTTGAGATTACTAATGCTAATCTTTATATAAACAATCGTTTACAACCTTATACATATTCAATATTCAAATTGGTTAATAGCGATAACGGTCCTATTCTTCAAAAATATAACGATGAAGTTAAATCTAAAACTTCAGATAATGCAAGCTCTTATTTACCAAACTATTTTGTAAAGAGCGTTGAGAATTTATATATTGAAGCACCAAAGGATTATGCTATCACAAAAGATAACTATAAAATTGCAAAAACTATTACCGATGGCGATTCAACTCAAATTAAGATTACAGATGATGAAACAGATTGCAAATATTATATTCCCCTATATGATGAAGTTTTAGCATCTAATCTTTCCGCCACCCAAAAGAAGTTTTTAACTCTTGATAACTATAAAGCTAAACAAAATTTGGTTAACGGTTTCACAACTAATGAAAATATCCAATCTTTATATTTGAGTATTGGCGATGTTTACACAGAATCAAATAAATCAAATTTATTCAATCAAATCACCAGACTTGATGAAGTTTCTATCACCCTACAAAACCAATATTATAGCGGACTTAGAGTTTTGGCAGAAAAACCAATTCTTCAAAAATTAGAAAGCGGATCTTTTAATTATTTTTGGTATCAATATATTGATCTTGAAAATGTGAGATATAAAGAAAATGAAAATGTTGAAGATTCTAAAACTTTGCTTGTAAAACACCCTGAAGGTTTATATACCTTTATCTTTACTGGTCAATACACTTCCGCAGATGGCAAAGCCACTGAATTTAACTTCAAATATGAAATTTATCTAAATAGAACAAGCAATATAACTTCTTATCCAGATTTTAACGAATTGCTTAAAAACAACCCAAGCCAATACTTTGATAAAGGCTTAGATGAAAACTCCTATAAAACATATTTCTATAATTTCCAAACACAAGAGTTCCCTACCTACACTTACGATGCTTCCAAATATAATTTATCTGTTAATCAAACAATCAACCTTGTGGAAACAAATTATAAATACGATTTTAAATCATTATATCGTGAAGAACGCAACCCTGAATCAACAAACTTCAATGCAAGAGAAAAAGGGTTAGTTTCAGAATATATCAATGGAACTAAAAATAAAGAAACATTGATTATTGCAGAAAAGCGTACTTTCAATATAAATGATATAAATGCTGAATTAATTAACAACGAATTAAAAGAAACTATCTCCCCTGATAGCGAAGAACTCGCTTATCAAAATGTTTACGCTTATTCTTATATTTATAAATCAAGAACAAGCGGTTTTGATGCGATTAACTATCTTTCTGATGGTTGGGGTAATTTTGAATATAAATTAACAACATTAATCTTTGAGAAGATTACAAAAACTACAGATGAAAATACTGGTTTAGAAAACATAGTTAAAACATATATTATTAAATATTACAAAACCACAGATATAGATAAAGTTAGTGAGAGCGATATTATGCTTTATATAAACACTAGCGATTTAACTAAGAAAGAAAAAATTGAATATTCTCAAACTCTATCTAAGGAAGAAGATAATGTTAAAATCTCAACTAATTACAAATACGCAAAACTAGATAATGATGAAATTCTTCAAGAAGCAGAAGAAAGAGATTTTGGCGGTTTTGATTTCAATCTAACAAACGAGTTAAAAAGAAAATTAATTATCAAAACTCTAAGCGGTAAAACAACTCTTTCAGTTCAAAACCCTTATGGCATTACTGAAGATAACTTCAATGTTTTGAATGAGTCTTTAATTCTAAACGATAGCAATATAATCTCAACCGATGAAGAAGGCAATAAGCTAAGTTATAAAGATATTATCTCCTCCCCTGTTTATGAAAATCTAAGCAACTTTGATGGATTTAATTTTAACTATGAAATCGTTTATAGTGAATTAGGTGTGTTTACCTTAGAAAATAGATATACCCTATCACAAAAACATATTAACTATGATGGCGGAGATTTAAACGCCACATTAGAAAATGCTGGGCTTGATAATATTTCATTTGTTATTGATACAAACGAGAAAAACACAGTTTACGATTTAAAAAATTATTATAAATATAATATAACAATCAATGGTGTTGAAGAAACTAGAAATGCAAAATATAGAAAGTATGGCTATACTCTTCACAACTTCGGTATTAAATCATATTTTAACAAAAATGGTAAAACTGAATTTAAAAATGTTTTAGAAGGTATTTATAGTGATTTAACTGAAAATGTAAACACAAGAATTGAAAATGAAAGAGAAAACCTTTTAGCTATCCTTTCAAACGGAAAATTGGCCTCAACTTCTAAAACTATCACATTAAAAGAAGATGCCACCACAAATGCTTATAGGTCTATTGGAAATGTTCCAGTAACAAATATGACTCCTATCACTTTTGATTTCTTTGGCTTATATTCATTCAATGGCTTAGTTCCAATTTCAAGATATTATGTTTATGATTTTGCTTACGATGAAGATGGCAAACCATATATCACAGATAATAACCCAAAAGAAATAAGGTATTTTACAAAAGATGACCAACCTAGTGAGAGCGGTTATTATGAAATAATTGCTGAATATAAATACGATACTTATGATACAATTTTCAATAATCTTGAAAACACTAAATTCTATCAAGTTTTCGCATTTGTAATTGACAAATCAAATCCTAAAACCACTTATGAAAGATTAGTAACTGTTATAGACACCCCTACCACCTCTCACAATGCTTGGGAAAAATTAGTTGTTGGCAAAGATGATTATCCTTACACAAACGATGTCGTTAGAATAACTTGGAGTCAAAGTTCATATTTCCAATATGATATTATCCCTTATTTTAGCAAAACAAACTTTGCTGGAATTAATATTGGCGAAAATGGTAGCCGTGAAACTAGCGGTTATGAGGCATTAAAAACTGCCACAACCACACAATATGCCGTTGGTTATACATACACAAACAGTTTCAATATTCGCGTATTTAAGCAAATTATTGATGAGAGCGGTAAACCATTATATATGCAAAAATATGCTAATTCTGGATTATATATCGTTCCAGTATTCGATATCTACTTTGGTGACACTTTGAAATATAAAGATATGTATCCATTAGATTTCTTAAATTCAAAGCTCGTTGAAGAATTAGAAAATACTGAAAATGTTAGATATGTTTACAAAAAAGATGTAAATCAAGTTTATGTTTCAAAAAATGCAACTGTAACTCACTATATAAATCCCGAAACAGTTTCAACAACAAATATTGCTCTATGGGGTAGCGGAACTTATAATTTCCATTTAGAATATGGTTTTAATAATGGTGCTTCCCTAACTCAAAAATTTGTTTTTGACTACACAGATTTAACTGGTTTGAAGATTTTACCTGTGAACCTTGATTCAAACGCAATTTCAAAAGCGTTTGATAATAATATGGAAAATCTTATCACAAAGCCATTTACATTTGTTTATGATAAAAGACCTAGCGGTTCTTCTATCACCACCACCTACACTGCAATACCTTTCAAAAACAACACAGAAACTTTAAGATTATTCTTAAGTGAACAATTAGAAGGAGTTAGCGGAACTCAAAGAATAAACCCTTATAATGTAATTCAAAATGTTAATTATGAATATGATTATTCATTTAACAAACTTGGAGATAGCGTTTATAATAAAAACATTTTCAAGCCAACTAGTTCAATGCTTTATATTTTTAATTTAAAAGATTCTGCTGGCAACACATCACAATATTTCGTTGCGTTTGATATATCTAATCCAAATTTCTTCTTAGATGTTGAAGGAGAAGATAGTTATATTGAAAAATATGGAATTATCACAGATTTTGCAAATATCTCTTGGGGTAATTACAAAGCTATAAATATAACAAACACAGATGATATAGATAATACAGATTTATTTGATAAATATATATTTGGAAATGGAATAAACTATGAAGCCACAAGCCTTGAGAGTATGCTTAAAGATGTTTATAAATCTCAAAACAATGGCTCAAACAAATATTCCGGATTAAAGCTTTCAAGAGTTTGGAGCGTTAGAACTGCTGATGGCGATAGAATTATTGAAGTTGATAAAGAATTTATCAATGCCGATGGTTCAATAGGTTATGATAAGATTTATCAAAAAACTATTGATGGCAAACTTCGTTATTATGCAGATATAGCCCTAACTAAAGAATTAGTTTTAGGAAAGAACTCTAAGCCTTTAATTTCATATTATTTCCTTCTTCCTATTAGAAATGTAAATTTCCAATACTATAACACAAATTCTGATGACACCGGCATTTATTCTTTTGATTATTCCACAGATGCAAATGGTATCCTAACTAAAAATTCAACCTACCTATCCCCTACCAAGAAAGCTCTTGCTTCAAGGTTTGGCGTAACAGTTAGAGAGATTGAACAAGATACCGACCATATCTATGGTTTCTATGGCGAAAAGAAATATATTTATGTTATCACCGATTTGCTTGGAAATGAATGTGGTAACACACTTTGGATGAACTTAGATTTAACTTTGGCTATGAGTTTTGGTAGTTTTGAATTAACAGATGAAAAACTAAACTACTCACCTAATATGACTCTTTATAATCTAACTCCTTATTCATCATATTCAGCTTCTCAATTATATTTCAGCTGGTTAGTTGATGATAAAATACCAAAGAGCAGAATAGATTATAAGTTCTATGATTTCGATACAGAGTTTTATTCAAATTATGTTCTAACTAAAGTTACATATAATGAAAATACAAATGAATATACATTCAAATTCACAAACAAATTAGATAACTCAACAAAAGATATAATCATATCTGATAAAAAATTAAACAACTATAATGCAGATGATGAAGAAGTAAACGAACCTAATTCTATCTATCCATTCGCGTTAAACTCTGAGCGTGGCTGGCAAATTATAGTTAATAATTCTCAAACAGATTCAAAATCAAATAGTGCATATTATGATTCAAGCGAGAAGAGATATTATAGTAATATGATAAATCCTGCAAGCAAGGGTTCAACAAATTATGAATGTACTAAAAATGGATTATATGTTTTCAGAAGAATTTACACAGATTATATTAATGCAAATGGTTTAGTTAAAGATTCAAGAGAAAATCTTGGCGATGCTTTGAAAAATGATACAGTTTATAGATATTATGTTTATTATGTTGATACAAATGGCATTATCGAACTTACAAATATCTCAAACTTAAATTTCATTCTTGGTGCTGGAATGAACGATGAAGATTATGAAAATTCATTTTTCAACGAACAAACTATTAATAATCGTTTAGAAAAAGCATCAACTAAAAATATTGCTTATAGCAGTATGAAAGTTTCAAACTTATTCCTAACTAATAGAGAGCTTGTACAATTCAATCTTTCAATGGATAAATACAATCAAGCAGTTAGTTATGAAAATTATATTTTAAATACCGATTATGAAAATGCCACAAACATCGTTGATAGATATGATGCAGGTGGAGGCAACTTAGAATTAGGTTTAACCAATGCTAAAAATAGATTAACTTATTTAATTAATCGTTATGTTTATGGTATTAGCGAATCAACTCTTGCAAAAACCGATTTCAATGCAAAAACTTATTATAATCAAAGATTCTTAATGCGTTTAAATTTAACATTCGGTACAACAACTAAGTTAATCGGATTTAAAGAAGGTAAAACAAACCTTATCTCCCCTGATAAAAACTTAAACAAACTATATTTATTAGATTCATTAAATAATAGGTCTAATGATATTGAGTTAAACCACCCTGCAAGTTTTGCTGATAGGTCGGTTTTAAAAGAAGGTATTATTCTAAATAGAAGTAATGCTGGATTAAATAGTAACCTAACCTACAACTACACATCTTTCGTTGCTGATAGTTCAGGTGTTACAGAAGGTTCGGATATGAGCAAATGGAATATGTTTGCAAACGATTTAAATCTTCAATTTGGTATTGATTATTCAATTCCAAAAGGCTACTACTTTGGTAAAAGCCCTTCTGCAGATTATCAATCTTCAGCCGATAGCGATTATGATTATAGTTATGCGTTATTTAATGATATTACAGATTCTTTAACCACCACAAATCTTGAAAACTTAAATGATGGTGCAACAGAACAAGTGATAGATAACAAAACTGTTTCAGTTTTAACCTCATCTAATAACGACACATTAATTTTCGTATTTGAAAAAGCTGTTGATAAAACAGATGCAGAAATTGAACCAAATGCCGTAACTATAACAAGAACATTACCAAATGGCAATCCTCAAGTTATATTTAAAGTTGAATTAAAAACCGATGGACAAGGAAATCAAATTCAATCGTTTAGTTCGGATATGGGCTATACAAACGATAGATTAAAACAAGCGTTCTTATCAAACGCTGGATTAAAAGGCGAAAATTCAAAAGCCGATAAATGGGCTGTGGTAATATTTGATAATGCAAACAAGAATTATAAAAAAGATAGCGCGTTATCCGATCCTTCTATTAATGCCACTTATGAAATTTCTATTCAATATAAAGGTATTGCTAGCGATTACTTAAATAACGATGGCACAAAGTCCAATTTTATTGGCTACTATCAAATTACCGTGGATAACACAAAACCGCTTTATAACCTTATTTATCTAATGGAAAACGATAAATTTATCCCTAATGTAAACCATACAGTATCCTTACCTACTGGTTACTTAGATAATTTAAAAGATAGCGGATATTCAAGCTATATTGAAAGATATTATTATGAGGCTTTAGCTAATAAAACGCCTCTTGATAAACAATATGCCCTAGAACAAGTTTACAACTACTATATTGAAAACTACTATACTTATCAAAACGATAAAAGATTAACATTCCTAGATTTAAACGGAAATGATTATCTAACACCAAATAATGAACCAATCTACAAAACATATATTCAAAATTATTTCTTTGGTGTAACTAAAAACTTTGATGTAACAAAATTATTAACTTCAGGCGATAGAAATGTTCGCTTTGATTCAAGAAGAATTTACTATAGAGAAATTTCAAACCCAAGGAGTTATAAATTCACTCTAACTCCAGATGATTTCCCAAGAGCTGAAGATAAAAATAGAGTAAACGAACTAAGCTTATATGAAGTATTCGATTCTAGCAGATTTGAATTTGCTGAAAGTTCACAATTTATAAGAGATGGTGTGGGTAAATACTTCGAAATAGTTGAAGAAGATGAAGCAGGCAACTATAGAGTTTATGCTATATATGTTGCAGATGATTTATCTCTAAATTATTCATACGAAAAAGCAAAAAATTCAAAACTAAACGATGAAGATTTGAATGGCGTTTTGAATAGCGTTGCAAATAGTGTTAATGTTTATGGTACAAACTTAAATCTAACATTAAATACAAGCAGTGATAAAGTTGATAAATTCTTAAAAGCAGAAATATATGTTACCTACTCTGCTAGCGAATATCAATACAACACTTATAGGCAAGATTTTAAAGCCACCACTCCTATCACCTTATATCTAGATCCAATCAATGCAAGAATTATTTACAATGCAAATGGTTATCCATTACAACTTTCAGATAGTCTTGATGGAGATTTAAGCGAAATTGAATTAAACAACTACCCGCACAAGTTCTTTGAATATATCACAAAAATTTGCGATATGATAACAAGCGATAATGTGGGTGTGGCAGATTTCAACTTATCTATAAAGATAACATCAAGAACAAGTGAAAACTTAAATATTGAGTATTACTACCCAGGTGAGATGCTTAAATATGTTAAAAATGGTTATGTAATTTCAATTCCAGCCGACACCGAATATAGAAGTACTAAAATCACAAGTATTGAAATTGCTAAATACGAAACTTCTTGGAAAACTCTAACAAGAGATTTCAGTCCAAGCCAAGTTCAAATTCCAGATGGCGAATGGATTAGCCTTGGTGGAAGGTCGTTTACCCTAACCAATGGTACTTTCAGAATAATCTTAACAGATAACTTTGGAAGAGTTTCAACATATTATGAAACTTGGAATGCAAATTCAGTTAATCATAGCGTTTCATATTCAGGTAAAACTCAAGCCTTAAATGGTGAAACCTACACCGCTAAAACAACCACTGTTACCTTCGACCCTTCAAGATATAACCCAGTTGTGATAGTGGAAGATAACGATAATAATAGAGTTTTATATACAGATTTTGAAAATATAAATGCTTATTATAGAATCACAAATGAAACTTCAAGCACTAGCCAAACTTCTGTAAACTACTTAAGATTTAATCAAGATGCAGGCTATTGGACTAAATTTACAGTTATCTTATTATCTGTTGCAAATCTAAATGTGGATTTAACTAATATGGATTTAACAACATTCAATGCTTGGTTTGAAGAAAACAAAGGCAATGTTGAAAATGCAACATATTCATTCATTATTTATACAAAACTTCCAGAAATTCAATTAAAAAATTTAAATGGTGGAATTATTGCAAAGAATAATGGTCAAATATTCATTGAAGATTTAGCAATTGTTTGGAACGAAAGATACTTAGATGAAAAAACAATCAATTTCAATGCTAAATTAAATTTAAGAAGGCATTATAACAAAACAAATTATAATTCTATTATAACTAATAATAATTATAAGATTAATCTTCCGGGGGATTACTTCATCTCGCTTACAAACGATTTGGATTACACTTCAGAAGAAATTAGATTTTCTAGAGCGGAAGGCAACACAATTCTATATTCTGTTTATTCCGTAACAGGAAATGGATATTCCACTCAATTATTTGAATCATCATATACCGATATTTACGATGGCGAAACAGTTTATAACTATTATGCTTTAGATAACTTTAACAATTACGATAGTACAAACTCCCCTATCAAAGCAAGAGACCATATAGATATTGTAACAAACACAAACAATGGAATTGTTTATGAGTTTGTTGAAAAAGATGAAACATTAAAAACATACTTATTTAGAATTTACAAAAATTCAAACGATGGCAACAAAATAACATTTAGATATGTAAGAATTAATTTCATCACAAAAACATCTGCAAACTTTGCAGGACTTAAATTAATTTATTCTAATAATATTGATGGAACTATTATTGGCGAGGATATATCTTTCCAAAACAACATAGTTAAATCAACAAAAGATTTGCTTTATGTGTTATTCACAAATGAAGCAACTTATAATGAAAGAAAAGGAAACTCAATCTTTATCGAACATTATTTCAATGGAATATTAGTTGATTCAGTTAAGATGGAGGACCTTCAATCATTAAATGGTATTTATTCAGATGTTGAAAAAACAAAAGAATATTTAGATAAATACCTATCAATTAGTGCTGGCGGTATTCATAAATTTGTGGTTAGAGATTTAGCTGGAAATATTACAAGATTTAACGGCGTTGATTATTTGAATATTTATTTAATAAATCAAATTGTATTCAATATCAATAATGATGAACCATTGAATGGTCAAATATTTAATGAAGAAGTTTTCTTAGAAGTTTTAACTAAACTTGAAGGCGTTACATTATATGATACATTCAATATTGAAGTTTATAAAAATTCAGTGCAAATCACTCCTGAAGTTACAGCATTAAATACTTATAGATTCTCTGAATCTGGCTACTACTTTATAAAAATTACAGCTGATGTTCAATTGAGTTCTAACCTTCAAAAAGAAACAATCTCATCAGAATTTAATTTCAAAATAATCAACCCTAAAACAACTCTTCACACATTTGATATTTCAAGCGGAAATAATTTCAAAGTTATATCCGTTGAGAAGAAAATTGAAATGGAAGCAGATATAGATTATGTTATTCTTCCAATCACATCATACACATCTTTATGGCTATCTGCCGAAGATGAAGCAACTGGTACTGGTTTCTATAGAATAACTCTTCAAGGATATATTGAATCCTTAAAACAATATAGAACTTTCACCTTTAATGTTTGGTTGAGTTCAACCACTCCAACAATAACATCTTCTATTGAGTTCGGTACATCAACCACAGACCCTATCACACTTTCCTATAATGCAAAATCTATATATGATGCAATTGGCGAAAGTAAGATAATTATCAATGGTTATGTATTTGCTGAGATTAATGAAAATAGCATTGATGAAACTTCCACAATTGTTTTAACAAAAGCAATGGAATATTGGGTTCAAATCTACACTGCTGATGACAAACTTGTGGCATCATACAAAGTAATTAAAAAAGAACCATTAAATAATAATGCAAAAATTGTTATAATTGTGGTTGCTGTGGTGGTAGTTGCATTAACAGCAATATTCATAATTATTAGAAGAAGAACTAGATTTAAGTAGTAAAACAAAAAAGATAATCTTTTTAGATTATCTTTTTTTATACTTTTATTAAAATTTTCACTAAATACTCATCTAAATTTCATAACTATTATTTAGGTTTGAAATAACATCATATTTAATTATCTCTTTATAATTTTCAGGAACAGTTAAGCTATCAACAAAGAATATTGTTAGGCTTCCTTTTTCGAAATTACCCGACATACCAGCAATCTTTCTAATTTCTTGTACACTTTCTAGCAAAATATTATTTGTGATTTGTTTTTTATTCGCAATATCCAAAGACCTAAAATATTCAGAGAACCCAGAAAATACAAGAGTAACATCTTCTCCCATTTCAACTTGCCTTTTTATATGCTTCAACATAAGCTTAACAGACCTAAGTTTACTCTCTTCATCTAACGCAAAATTTATATCTAAAATATTTGCAAAATCTTTAGTTGATTCATTAGTTGTATTATAATTAATGGCAAAATTTAAGCCAGTCGAACATTTCAATATATCTTCGGCAATTTCTCTAACTCTACGCTTACTCGAACAAGTAATATAATAACTATCGCCTACATTATATTTGCCAATAATATTATTATTTCCAAACTTATTAAATGCAATTTTATTAAGTTCATCAAAATTTGGTCTAGCGTTTCCGATTTCGTAACCTTCAGAACCTTTAACGCATATTACCACCCAAGTTTGTTTATCTGGACTTAGTTCTTCTTTTCCAAATATAATATCGCCTTCTTTGAGTTTGTCTGAAGCTATTATATTTTTAGGCAAATATATCTTTTCGCTATTGAAATAGTTTCTTCTAACCACTCCAATTCCGCCTTCAATAAAATCCAATATGCACTTTATGTTTCTACCACGCTTCTCATCGAATGTTGGAACACCATATTCAATAATATTTGAATTAAGCGTAAAAAAACCATCAAAACCACTTGAAGTTTCCGAATAAGGAATATGTGAATTTTGGTGAGAATCTATTGGAGGTCTTCCAACTTTATTCATATTAAATTCTGGAGATTTTCTTCTATCGGCAATTGCAAGAATGATATCAATTAAATCATTTTTCTTTTTATTTGATGGTGACCTAACTCCAACATCTCTTGCCACAGCTCTTAGCTCGTGAACCGACATAAAGATTAACTCTTCTTTTGTGTATCTTTTATTTTCCATACTTGGCAGAACCTAACTAAAATCTATCCTTTATTTATTATATTAAGATTTTAACCTTTACAAGATAAAGTATAACTTAAATAATCAAAAAAGCAAAATTTTATTTAACCTTTTTAATCAAATAGTTTTTTGCCAAATTTTTAGGCTTTTTATTAAAATCCGACTTTATAAAGCCATATTTTTAAATATGCATAGCATTATTTTAAAAAAATTTTTTAAAAAAATTGTATAATTTTATAATAATTCTGTATAATTTAAGATGAAATATGTATAATTTAAAATAGGTTTTGTATAATCAAAATGCTCTAAAAATTTATATATGATATTTATAAAAACAAGAAAAAATGATAAAAAACTGCTTGAGAAAATCTCAAGCAATTTTTTAACCTCCAAATCCTGTTCCATCTCCAAGAATACCATTTACCCAATTAGCAATTGGCTCGATATTGTTAAGTAATAATAAGAATAATACAAGTGCAATAATTGTTATAACAAATCCGATAATAGCATTCACAAGCCTTTTCATACATTCCGATTGTTTTCCCTTATCATCTGCCTTTATATAATTAACAACTAATATTATAACATAAACAACGCCTGCTGCCGCCACCATTCCAAGCAAAGCAGTCATTGCAATTTTTAATCCTTCAATTGCATCAGCACTTCTAACCCACCAAGCTTCCGAATCTGAAGCCTCTCCTTCCCCTAAAAAATGACTATAATTTAGAATATTTAAAATTTTGGCTAAAAATTGATACATATTCTCCCTCCGCATCCATATTCAAAGATAATATATCATATTTTTTGTAATATTCAAAGAAAAAAAATAAAATCTAGCACTATATCTAGATTTTATTTTGATTTTAATTAATATTAGTTTGCATTGCTTGTAATGAAACCAACAATTGCATCAATATTATTTGCAACTAATAGCAATAAGATTACCATTACAATCATAATTACTGTACCAATAACAACATTAATAATTCTTTTCTTAGCTTCTTCTTTCTTATCAGTACTTTCAGCTTTCATATAATTTACAGATAGAACGATAATCCAAACAATACCTACAGTTGCTAAAACCGCAAAAATTGGAGTTAACAAGCCTGTAACCAAACTCATCAACTTTTCTGTATAGGTATTAAATACTGATGTATCTGCAGCACCTGAGCCTGAGCCAATCAATGAAAGTATATTTGCTAAATATTTACTCATATATTCCTCCGAAATTCCATTTTAATTTACTATATCTTATCACATAATTTACAAATTACAAAATAAAATAACAATAAATTATAAAATTTACAATTATTTTAGTGATTATTTATAATTTATTTTTAGCATAAACCCTTGTTATTATTCTATTATTTTTTCAATAAAAACCAAACTAATTATTATATTTTTCAAAAAGCATTTTTGAAAATTTAGATAGTTTATCTCGCAATGTTTTAGGCGAAATTAATTCCACATTTTCCCCATATTGAATAATCCAATAAAAGAGTGCTTTTTCATTAGTATGGATTTTTACTAGATATTTATTATCTATATTTTCACATTCCAAATCCAATCCAAACCAATCAAAAACAGCACTTAGCGTTTCGAGATTATCCACCTTTATCTGTGCATCAATGCTATTTCCGCCAAACATATAAATATGCTCATTTGCATACTTAAATTTATCAATACCATTTTCATAACCAAACAAACTATTGGCTGGTTTTATCCTATTCTCAAGCAATTTTATATCCGTTATATAATCAATTCTATAATGGCTAAGATTATAATATTTATTATAGTTTCCAACCAAATAATATTTGCCATTATTATTAATCATAAAATATGGATTAACAATATATGAATGTTCTTTTCTAGGCTTAAGCTTTTTATCCGCTCCTAATTGATTATATGTAAACTCAACCTGAACGCCCTTACTTATCGCCTCGCTCAACAAATCAATATTATAAAAAACTTGCTTATTTAGGCTTCTATTTAATTCTTGCATACCATTGGAAGAAAAGAGATAATCAAATCTATCTTTTTTGAAATTACTAAAATTTTTACATAGTTTTTTAACAAGGTCGTTGGCTAGCCCACAAGGCAACGATTTAGAGGAATATATAGAATCTATTAAATATTCTACCTCACTATCCTCAAAATCTCTCTCGCCTAGATAAACACCTTTTGATGTTTTTTCAACATAAAATCCTGCACCAATTAAAGAATCTATATTTCTGCCAATAGCATTTCTACCTGCCACCATTCCATATTTATCTTTTAAGATTTGAATTATATCGTTAAATTGAAGTTTATGATTTTCATCACTTTCTTCTTTTAATATTTTATAAATATAAATACCTAAATTTTTCTTATTTTCCAATCTTTTCTCCAAATTTTAATTTTTAAGATTTTAACATAATACAAGATTTATTGCAATTTTATTTGTAAGTTAGTACAAAATTCCTAACAATCTGATGAAAATTTTCAAAAATTTCCAAAATTTTTTCAAAAAGGGTATTGACAATTGCTTAATTTACCTATATAATAATGTTGCATTTTAAGTAATTAAAATGTTTTTCCATTTTTCATTCTACCTATATACACATTATTTAGGTAAACAAAAAGAGATGCCCTCCGCATCTCTTTTTGTTTTGTTTATATAGAATTTATAATATAGCATTTTCTATAAAATTTTTAAAATATCTATTTCAAACAATTCTAATTAAAATATTTATTTAGAATAATTATTAATTGATATATAATTATTTAGAAAAACTAGTTTTTGAAAAGCTATTTATTTTAATATTTATTCTAGAAATTAAAATTTAATATTAACTTGATAAACTATAATCTTATATGATTAAATTATTTATTATTATTGAATACAAAAAAACACCAAAGAAATAAAATTTCTATTTGGTGCTTTTTTTATTTTTATTCTTCTGGTTTAGTTTCTTCAATTGGAGGAAGCATATCCAAAACTTCTTTAATTTTTGCAACACATTCATCCATTTGTGCTTTGGTATGAGTGGCAGTATAAGAAGTACGAAGCAAGCATTGATGCTCTGGAACTGCTGGAGAAACTGTTGGGTTTACATAAACCCCCCTTTCAAGCAATAATTTGCAAGCTAAGAATGTTCTCTCTGGTTCGTAAGTATAGATAGGGATAATTGGAGTTATATCATCTTTCTCAATGATTTTAACACCTGCTTCTTTTAGTTTCTTTCTCATATATTGAGAAATTTCTCTTAAATCTTGAACTCTCTTAGGGTTTTCTCTTAAAATTTTCAAAGATGCTCTAGCACAAGCCACACTAGCTGGAGTGATGGAAGCACTAAAAATGAATGGGCGTGAAGTATGCTTAACATAATCAACAACCTCTTTCTTTGCTGCCATATAACCGCCTAAGCTTGCTAAAGATTTTGAGAAAGTACCCATATAGATATCAACATCATCTTCCAAGCCAAAGTGTTCTGCAGTACCTCTACCGTGTTCACCTAAAACCCCAAGACCGTGTGCATCATCAACCATTACTCTAGCGCCATATTTTTTAGCTAGTCTTACAATTTCTGGAAGATTACAAATATCTCCACCCATACTAAATACGCCATCAGTAACGATTAAAATACCTTTATCTTCTGGAATACTTTGAAGTTGTCTTTCCAAATCTTCCATATCACTATGGTTATATCTTAAAAGCTTTGCATAACTAAGCCTGCAAGCATCATAAATACTAGCGTGGTTTTCCTTATCCCCAACAATAACATCGTTTCTACCAGCAATTGATGAAATAATACCTAAGTTTGATTGGAAACCTGTTGAAAATGTTACAACCGCTTCTTTATGTAAGAAATCTGCAAGTTCTTGTTCTAATAAAACATGTTGGTCTAAAGTACCATTTAAAAATCTACTTCCAGAACAACCAGAACCATATTTTTCTAACGCTTCAACACCTGCTTTGATTACATCTGGGTGAGATGTTAAACCCAAATAATTGTTTGAACCAATCATAATAGTTCTATGACCATCCATCACAACTTCTGTATCTTGACCACTCTCTAATGCGTGAAAATATGGATATAAACCAGTTTTTCTAGCATTATTTAATAATTCTAGAGTGCCACATTTTGCAAATAAATCCATTTGATTTCTCCTTCTAAATAAAAAAACAAAAAAATCCCGAAAATTTCAATGTATGAATTAATATTAACACTTTTTTAATAATTTTCAAAAGAAATACTCCTTATAATTAAAATGTTTTTTAAATTTTCTACCGAATTTCTTGCTTTTTTTTAATTTTATAAGTATAATTCTAAGGACAATTATCTATATTGGGGTATAGCCAAGCGGTAAGGCAAAAGATTCTGACTCTTTCATTCGTGGGTTCAAATCCTACTACCCCAGCCAAATCATAAAGCCCTTTGGGCTTTTTTTATTCCAACTCAATTTATCAATAACTATTGACAATATTAAAATTTCATATTATTATATTTACAAAATTAATTAACCTCATCAATATTACCAATTTTGATTATTTCATTGTTTTTCCTATTAACAATAATGCAAGAATTGTTATCTATCGTGAAAATCTTTAGATTTTTCATACAAGCCAATCTAGTTAATTCTTTTCGATAATATTCATTTTTTTGAGAATGAACATCAATAATATATTTTCCCTTTATCAAACCAAAACCATTATAGTATGAAGAACAGTTATAAAAATTATTCTCTTTAGGAATTTGATATAACTCAAATTGTAAATCACTACCAGCACTTTCACCTATTACATTGCCTTTATAGTTAGTAAAAAATTCCAAAACTCCAAGCCTAATTGCTAATGTCATAAACATTTCTGGATTTCCACCTGGTATAAATATATAATTATTCTTATCTAAAACATCTTTTACTTCTTTTTTTGTAACTTTATATGGATTAACAATTATTACATTTTCTCTACTGAAGCCTAATAAACTTAATTGAGAAATGTATTTCTCGTAATGTTTTCCACCAACTGAAAAGAAATCAATATTCACATCATCTAAATCTAATTCACTTGCAAAAATCCAAGGAAAAACTACAATTTTCTCATCTTCCAAATACCCTCTACAGATTTTTAAATTCAAATCACTAACTTCATTAATTTTACTAAACAAAAAACTATACATACTAATCGCCTCTTACTACACTTATTATACTATACCAGAAAAACATATCAAAATAATAGGAGTATTTTATGGAAAAAATTATAACAAATTTACCAATTAAACCTCAAACGGACATAAAAACTGGTCTATATCTAACACCTCTTCTCCTAGAAACTATTGCAAAATTAACAAACAGCAAAAGTACGTTAATGCTCAACCTTCTTCATTCTTTTAAAGATTACTCAATTAATAAAAATAATTTTGTTAATGGTCTACAAAAAAAAGGAATATCATTTGATAAAATAGATTGCGACATAGAAAATATTGAAGAATATAAAAGGATTATTAAAGATTTATACAAACTTCACATTTTAAAGCCTATTGAGTATGTAAACTGTTCGTGTGAATGTAAAAGAGTTGAAATTCGTAAAGACAGATTGCAAAACATAAAAAACAAAAAATTAATTGAAGAAGTTAATGGTGAATATCAATGTTCTTGTTGTAAATCAAAATTGATTGAAAGCAAAGAAAATGGTTTAATACTGAACTGTCAAAACATACAAAGTTATAGTATTCCAATATATCCTCAAAACTTGCAAAACCATATTAAAAAAAATATGAATAGTACCGATTTAGAATTACTTATTTCAAAATCAAGAAATACCGGCGTTTCCATTACTTTGGACAATGTAAACTATAATATAGATATAGATTTCTTACTATACCTAACACCTCAACTTTTTGAAAATAATGATATAACCATAGTAACGTGTAATAGACATGTAGTACATACACAAATTACAAATTATATTAATTCAGTTTATGGTCACAAAAATCTTACTTTTATTGAACACCCTTATATCATTTCAAAAAATGAGAATAGTTCTTACCCTATATTAGCAGATATATGTGATAATAATTTATTCAAAGCAACACTACTAAATACGATTTCATGGAATAATCCTGATTCTTTATGGGATGAGAACAAGTTTACTTATTTAAAAAAACACAAAGAATATTTAGATGAATCTCTAAAGTCATACGAAACAATTGATGGAAGTTCAGATCTTTTAAAACCAAGAAATGTTTTGACCGACTATTGCAAGATAATAGAAAAAATAAATAATTATAAACATAATCAAATGGAATAACTAATATGTGCTATAAAAATAACATAATTGTCCTAGACTTTGACAATACACTACTTCTTTCAGAAGATAAATCAAGTTTTATACTTCCTGATAATTTTAAAAACTATGAGTTAAAAATTAAATCAAAATTATTAAGTATTATAAATAAAAATAATTATATAATAATTAACACTGGAAGAAGTTTTAATAGTTTCAAAAAATTAAATACTTTTCCATACTCTTTTTTAATATGTAATAATGGTAGCGAATATTACGATACTTTTGACAACCTGTTAAAATATATTCCGCTTGTACAAACTGACATAAAAAAATTTTTAACTATAAAGTTTGATAAAAATTCTATCATAAAAATTTATACACCAAAAAAAATATCAAATGCTATAACGGGAATAAGCATAACTATAAATAATAGTAAAATATTCACAAAAACTGTGAAAAGTTTAATAAATTTATTTGATTTCTCTACAGTATTTTTCAAGTATCCTAAAATTAGAATTGTAAATACTACAACAGATAAAGAAAAAGCTTTAGAAGATTTAATAAATATTAGAAATATAAAAGCAACCAATATTTTTGCAATCGGAGATGATGATAATGATTATGAGTTACTAAAAAAATATACTTCTTATACTTTCCCCTGGAACACAGAAAAAATAAAATCTTTAGAATTACCAACCTATAACAATTTGTTAGAAATTCTGAAAAATATTGAGTATAATTATGAAAAATAGATTAGTTTTCAAATATTCAGACATTGAACTAGAGTTTGCAAAAAAATTGATATCAAAATATAAAAAAGAAATTAGCAAGTTGACAAATAAAAATATATACAATAAAAGAGATATTGTAGTCAAAATAATGAAAAGTCTAATTTCTAATTATCATTTTTTCAATAATAATGCAGTTATATTTTTTACTGGAAGTTATTCAAGAGGTCTCTTAAACAATCAGAGCGACTTTGATCTTAATATTGCATACAAAAAAGGTACTGGCAAAAAATATAAAAAGTATGAAGAATTATTATATTTTATTGTTTGCAACATTTTTAATATGAGTAGAAAAAAGGTCCATCCAGTTTTTGTAACATTTAATAACCCTTTTAATACAAAAACAATAAACTTAGAATTGGACAAAGAAGATTTTTTTATAATACTGAGAAGCCAAAATTATAAATTTAAATATTGTGTAAAAGCAGATTCAAAAAGAAGAATATACTTACAATATCTCAATAATAAAAATTTTTCAGTTCTTCTTAATAACACTATAAAATATTTTTATCCTAAGCAAATTGAAGAATGGATGTTTAATTTTTATTTTCTAAATAATGAGATCTATAGTAATAAAAAAATATTGTATTATAATAAACAACTACTTAATAATAGATCAAAATTAGAATATTTTAAATTACAAATTATCCAAGATATTAAGAATCATAATAGTTACCATTTTTTAGACTGTAAACATATAAAAGATATCAAATCTCATTTTCAATCAAAATCATTAAATATTATATATAATTTTGTTTTATTATTACAATTAAAAAATAACATTTGTAAAATTACAATGAATTTTGACTACTTAAATGAAAATATATATTTAAAATCAGATATAATTGATTATCTGAATACACTTAATCAACTATATAAATTGTTTAGTAATTATGGAATTGAATATAGTTTACACAATAATGATTACATCATTTTACATAGGTATAATGATATTTACAATCTGTTATCAACACTTGAAAAAAAATTTTCAAAAATTACGGCAAAGATCACAGCAGCCATTTCCGGACTTTAAGATTAATGTAATAAAAAATATATCATTTATTATTTATTTCTTATAAGAATAGTTACAAATGGTAAAATATGTGATATGTTATTTCAACTACAATTTATACTTCTAAACTAGTATTATTATCCGAACATTATATTTTATATAAAAGTAAAATAAGCAAGGTTAATTTCCTTGCTTATTTTGTTAAAAAGTTAAAACTAACAATTTCTCTTTTTATTTAGTATTTGTAAATTCATCAATTACTTCTTCTGGAACACTGCCATTATTTAAATATGCATCAATAGCATTTTCCTTGCCAAAATTATGAGATAACCTTTGCAAATCCACAACCGCATTATTAATATCTATAATTTGATCTACTGCAATTTCATTTTTCATTTTAGTTTTGTAATTTTCCGAAAACTTTTCAATACTTGAGTTTTTTTAAATGGAAAACGCATATATTAATTATATAGATTAAACGAAATTTGAAAATACAGAAAATTATATACAAATAATTGACATTTTTCTTAAATTGGTTTAATATAATATTGTGTTCAAAAGTACATAAATTTTTAAAAGGGAGTGTTTAAAATTATGGCAGGTAAATCAAGTGATTATTTCGGTTTAGGTTACATTGTAAGTATTATCCTTGCAATTATCCCAGTTACCGCTTGGCTTTGTGGCGCAATTACAAGATTTCAAGAGGGCAAAATTGTTGCTGGTTTAATCAGATTAATTTTTGGTTTCACTATCGTTTGGGTTCTTGACTTAATCTTTATGATTGTTAGCAAAAGAATTTTCAGAATATTAAACATTTAATAAAGAAGTTCGCTTTAATAAGCGAGCTTTTTTATTTTGCATAGCACAAAAAAATGATAATGAAATAATCCATTATCATTTTTTATTTTAATCTTTAAGCATATATCCATTTTCTTTGAAATTATTAACAACTTCTTTATGGAAGGTTTCTAGTTCCTCACCTGTCATTGTTCTATCATTCAACCAAACTTGATAATGCAATGTATAACTCTTCATATCGCTATTCTCTGGCTCATAAATATCTAGCAAGCTAACTTTATATAGAAGATTTGTATTTATACTCTTTGCAATTTTCTCAATTTCTGAGTACAAAACATTTTTAGGAATAACAAAGTTGAAATCAAATTCACTCTTTGGATATTTTGAAACTTTTTCAAGTTTATAATCAATAGTTTTTAATCCAACCAACGCTGTGAAATCTATTTCACAAAGTGCAACAGAAATTTTAGCATCAAGTTTTCTCTCAACTAATGGGTGAGCAAATCCAATAAATCCAATCTTTTCTTTACCGCTATAAAGCTCATAATAATTACTTGGATTTATATAATCAATCTTACACATACCCTTTTCAATTCTTAAATCGGATTTAACCACACACTCCATTAAGTATTGAACCATATCTTTTAGTTTTAGCAACAATTCTTCTTTTTCAAATTTACTTGCTAAAACAATACCTAGGCTCTTTGTTTCATCAACCAAGCCATCTGGTTGCATATTTTTTACAACTCTACCAATTTCAAATGCACCAAAACTATTATAATCGTTTTTGTTTTCCGCTACCACTTTAAGCATTGTTGGAACCATAGTTGACCTAATTTCGTTATTGTCCTTTTGGATAGAGTTTATAACTTTAACCACGCTACTTGGCTTAATTCCAAGCATTTTATTAACTTCACTATCATACCAAATATAACTATGAACTTCGCTTAGATTATATCTTTCTGCTAAAGCAAACTTTGTTTCGTATTCCAAAACAACATCTCTATTTTTATCTATAGGCTTAATAACTTGGCTTGTTGTTTTAGGAATAATATTATCATAACCATAAATTCTTGAAATTTCCTCAACCAAATCGGCTTTGCCTTGAATATCCTTTGTGGCTCTAAATGATGGTACATTAACCGTGTAAACACCCTTGCCGTTTACCAAAACCTCAAATTCAAGCCTTGATAGAATATCTATTATTTGATTTTCAGGAATTTCAATACCAATAAATCTATCTATATATGCTTTTGTTATTTCAATGCTAATTGGTGCAAAATGATAATTATAAATATCTGTAACACCAGCACTAACATAAGCATTTTCATCGTATTCAGAAACTAATTCAACAAATCTTTTCAATGCAATCATTGTAAGTTCTGGGTCTAA
This sequence comes from uncultured Clostridia bacterium, assembly GCA_934772445.1. GTDB lineage: Bacteria > Bacillota > Clostridia > Christensenellales > UBA1242 > UBA11490. Next base: position 12,140 of record CAKVMJ010000014.1, on the reverse strand, counting down.
AGATTTTTCGTATCTTGCACTACTTTCTGTTCTAAGACCTATATTTAGAGCTGTTTTTCTGATTGAATATGAATCAAAACAAGCACTCTCGATTAAAACTGAATTTGTTTCATCATTAATTGCACTCTTTAATCCCCCCATAACGCCTGCGATTGCCACAGGTTCACCTTTAGATTTGATTACAACTGTGTTTTTAGGAAGTTCTCTCTCAACTTCATCTAGTGTTATAAACTTTGTAACATCAGATGTGTTTTCAACCTCAATTTGTTTTACAAGAGCATTATCAAAAGCGTGCATAGGTTGACCTAATTCTAACATAACATAGTTTGTTATATCAGCAAGAAAATTAACCGCTCTCATACCACAATAATATAATCTTATTTGCATATTAATAGGAGAAACTTTTCTCTCAATTTCTGCCATTGTGGTGGTGGTATATCTATAACATTCTTTAGCGTTTACAGAAACTTCAACCTTTGGTTTATCACTCTTACCATTCCATAATGTAAGCGGTTTTAAATCTCTTTTAACTAATGCAGATATTTCTCTAGCAATGCCATAATGTCCCCACATATCTGGTCTATTTGTTAAACTTTTATTATCAACCTCAAAAATAAAGTCATCAATATCTAAATAATCTTTAATATCTCTACCAAGCTCATAATTTTCGCTTAGTTCCATAAGTCCGCTATTATCATCGCTTATGCCTAATTCTTTTGCAGAACAGCACATACCATAGCTTTCATAACCGCCAACCACTGCCTTATTTATTTGCATTTCGCCAACTTGTCCGCCAATCATTGCCACTGGCACAATTAATCCAACTCTAACATTTGGTGCACCGCAAACAATATCTAAAACGCTTTTACCAACATCAACTTTTAATAAGTGTAGTTTTTTACTTGAAGGGTGATTTTCAACACTTAAAATTTTACCAACAACAACATTTTTTATATCTTTACCTTTTTCTTCATAGCCTTCAACCTCGGCACAAGAAAGAGTAAATTTATTAACCAACGCTTTTAAATCCACATTAGTTAAATCAACATAATCTTTAATCCAATTTAATGATATATACATATTTGTCTCCTTACTTAACCTTAGTTTGTTTTAATTCTTTTAATTTACAACCATTTAAAGTTCTAATATCGCTTATCTCATAAGTCATCATAACAAGTCTGCTTAATCCAAGACCAAACGCAAATCCTTGGTATTTCTCACTATCTATTCCGCCCATTTCAAGCACATTTTTATGAATCATACCGCAAGGACATAGCTCAATCCAACCGCCGTGTTTACAAACTGAGCAACCTTCTCCATCACAATATGGGCATTTGCAATCCAATTCAAAGCTTGGTTCTGTGAATGGGAAGAAGCCCGGTCTTAATCTAACATCAACTTCTTTACCAAAAACTTTTGAAAGCATTGTTTTCATAAAGTAGATTAAATTTGAAATAGACACATTTTCATCTATAAGCATACCCTCTAATTGGAAGAATGTGTTTTCGTGGCTTGGGTCTAACTCTTCATTTCTAAAGCAACGACCTGGGAAAATAGCCTTTAATGGTGCACCTAATTTTCTCATAATTCTATTTTGTCCTGCAGATGTATGAGTTTTCAAAACTTGTCCGTTATCCAAATAGAATGTGTCTTGCATATCTCTTGCTGGGTGGTTTTTAGGAACATTTACTGCCTCGAAATTATTAAATTCAGTTTCAATTTCGTGGCCATCATCAACATAAAATCCCATACTCTCAAAAATATCTATAATTCTTTTTGCAATGATTGTGATTGGGTGCAAACTTCCTTCTTCCTCTCTTGAAGGAATTGTTAAATCCACTAATTTAGCATTTGCAATTAATTTTTCTATTTCTTTATTTTCGAGTTGTTTTTTAGTATCTTCTAAAGAACTTTCAATTTCATTTTTTAGCTTATTTACACCCTCTCCATAGGCTTTTTTCTCTTGAGGCGGAATATCCTTTATCAATTTCATAACATCGGTTACAACACCGCTCTTGCCAAGAAATTTAACCCTTAAATTATTTAATTCTTGCTCTGTTTCAATCTCTTTTAATTCATTTTTAAAATCTTCTATAATTTTTAATAAATTCTCGTTCATAATCTCTCCTTTTCACAATAAAAAAGCCCCAAAAAGCACAAGGCTTTTTAGGGACGAATTGGTTATTTCGTGGTACCACCCTAATTCAAAAGATTTCTCTTTCCTTCATTAGATTTTTTACGCAAATCTTTAAAAACGAGCTTGTATTTCCCCAAGCCTGCTCCTATGTCGAAATTTCAAATTTTCTAGAGCCTAAAATAACCTTCCAGCGTAATCAGTTATTCTCTCTTGTAGGATAGAAATTCTACTATAACATATTCACCGCATTTATAAAACAACTAGATTGTAGCATTATAAGATAACCATTGTCAAGTAAATCCATAAAATTATTTATCACTTATCACTGGTTTTTTCTTTTTCTTCCACCACTTTTTCTTCATTTAGTATTTCATTATCTTCCAAAAAATCAACAAGCAATTTTCTCGTTTTCTCTTCGTTTTCAGGAACTAACCAAGCACTAATAAACAAGCTTACTGCAATTGCGATATAAACTGGGAAGAACACAACTTTTGGAAACAATGAAAATAATAATGCAAGACCAAAATAAACTAAGTATGAAGCATCGCACGCACATTCCCTATTACATATAGCCGAATTACTAACACCAAGTATTCTAGATTTTACCAACATTCTTTGAAGAACAAACAAACTTAAGAACGGATAAACCAATCCAATTAATGCAAATAGCATATAGAATGATATATTGCTTTGAACAAATGTGAAACTCAATACACACAACCCCATCACAACGCAAGCCACGCGAGCTAACCAAGTTGTATCATATTTATCTATAAGTTTACCAGCAATATAACTGCCAACACCATAAGTGGCTTCAAATACCGCCCCAATAATACCCGCTAAAGCATATTTACTACTACCATTAGCAAATAATTCTAATGTGAATGTTGTTTTAAAAATATCATACGAACAGAATATAAAGTAAACAACAAAATAACTTAACAATATTTTATAAATTATCTTTTTTCCATATTTACCATAATGAATATCTTTAGATAATGTTTCAAACGCATTTGATGTGGCATCTTTATTAAATGACTTTTCTTTTCTACTTCTAAAATAATAAATTAGTAATGGTATTAATGAGATAAAGTATAAGCCTAAAGATATTATAATTACAACCACTGTGTTTACATCAAGCAAGTAACCGCCAATGAGCAAGGAAGCAATTAAGCCAAACTCTTCAAAAACTCTCGTTAAACCCAAACTCTTTGAACTTTTATTTAGTGATGAATAATTATAGATATATTCATTTGCAGAATATTTAAAAGATGTGTCTATAGCAAGGAACACGCAAACACCCACAACTCCAACCCATAAATTAATATCTATTAGCAAAATAAAAACATTATATAAAGTTAGCGTTACAATTCTAAAAAGCAAAAACATCTGCGGATTATTTCTCATTTGATTACGCAAGAAGTAACTTGTTGCAAGCCTAATTGCTTGTTGGCACACCAAATAAAGAAAAGCAATATATAGCTTTCCTGTTTGAACATATATAATTAGCGGAACAAAAGAACCCACTAAGTTATTTGCAAAGTTTGATAAAAACTTATAAAAATTTAATAATTTAAGTTGCATCTTTATTTTTATCCTAATAATCTTAAAGTTATTATAACACAACGGATTTGCCTTAACAAATAATTTAAAACAAAAAAGAAAAATACCATAATTTCTTATAGTATTTTTCGAATTTATTATTTCTTTTTAAACATATTGAAGATACCCTTTTTCTTGCTCTTTGGCTTTTCTACAGTTTCTTCATTTGTTTCTTGATTATCAAAATGAAGGTCCTCATTATTTAGCGCATTTAAAGTTTCATCAACAGATTTATTTAATTGATTTTGAGTATCTAAATAATTTTGATTTTCTGCTTCAATTGTGTTTTGCAATTCTTGCAAACTCTCATTTGGAGCTGTTTCAACTATTTGTTGATTTGTTTTTGTTTTAATCTCACCAGTTTCATAAGCTCTTATTTTATTCATAAGTTCTGCTTCTTGATTTTGCATTTCAATTTGTTTAGCATTTGCTTCTTTTAATTTATTTTCAGCATCAGCCAAGCGTTTCTTTAATTCTTCCACACCTTTACCATTGAATGCATCTGGAATTTCTTCCATAGGCTCAATCTTTTTAGAATCTCTAACCCTATCTCTAAATTCCTTACTAGCAAAATAATCTTTAACATTTCCAATTGCTTCAATTTGAGCAAGCCTTAATCTTAAATCTTTTTCAAGTTCACCAATTTGAACATTTCTTGTATCAATTTCATTTTTTTGACCAGCAATTGTTTGGCTAAGTGTGTTTACTTGTGCTTGAAGATTTTGTTTTTCTTCTTCAACTTGTCTAAAGAATGGTTCGTTTTGAGCTGCAATCATTGAGTTTATAATTCCATAAACTTTATTTGCATAGGTTTTACCTTCAAGTTTCATAACTTCTTCAATATTAGATTTTTTAGATTCTATTTCATCTGTTATCGCTTTAATTTCAACCTCATATTCATCTTGTTGCTTTTTAAAACGAGTTTGAGCTAAATCATAGTCTTTTTCCAATTGTTGCAACTTCTTTTGCTCATCGTTATATTGTTTTTTGATATAGTTTGCATCAATTTGAGTGGCAGCAGCATTCAACTGCTCATTCAAACTAGACATATTTTCTCTATGTGTTTGTGCTTTTCTTTCGAAATCTTTTGTTACTTCATCAAAGTTTTTAGCAAAGTTATATTCTTCTTGTTGTTTTGAAGTTAGTTTCTCTGTTAAAACTCTTTTTGTGTTGAAATATTTTTCACATTCAAGCATTGCCCTATCAAGCAATATTGCGTTTTCAACTCCAAGTTCGTTGAAATCAAATTTATCAAAGTTTTCATCTTGTTGAGCTTTTTCTTCTGCTTGTTTTTGTTCTTCAAATGCTTTCTTTTCCAAGTAGTCTTGCAAAACAGGAATACCCTCTTTAATTTCTTTTTGAGTGAACAACACTTCATAATCCACGAATGGAGGCATTGTGCTACAAGCTTTATTTAAGTATCTTACAAATTCATTAAATTCATAATGTAATTCACCTGTTACCTGCGAATGTCTAAACTGCATTATTGCCACAGCAAAGTAACCAACAGCAAGAAGCAACAAAGGAACTGCAATTGCGTGTACTAAAAATAATTCTGGCGATGCTGAACCGCTTACATAGAAAACTAAGAAACAAACAGCCGTTAGCAATGCAATAATACTTGTAAATGTTCCACAAACCTGAACTGCATTACCAAAACCGCCAGATTTATCTGCTTTATCTAAGCAAGTTTGTTGGTTGATATATTCACTAGGCAATTTATCTCTATTAAGCATATATTCTTGCCAGCAAAATCTGACCGTTTTAGGCATCTCTTTCATTCTGCTATTTAATTCTACCAAGTTATCATTATTAACATAAGGATTCTTGGTAAAAAACGCATTTGTTTTCTTAACACTTTTTAATAATCTATTTTCATAAGAACGCACAATTCTTATTGATGTAATTATAACTAAAATAGCCAACATTGCAATTGCTAGAAGCGTAATTGCATTTGACCCTAATTTTGATGCGATTTGATTTATTGATGAGATAATAAAATCATCAAATGTTGAAGTCATCAAAAAACCCATTATAAAACTTTCTCCTTTTCCATTCCATTCACTTTTTCATTATTAGTATAACACATAATCTAAAACCTTACTAATAAATTTAAGTAGTTTTTTAAACTATTTCTATTAGTTTACCCAACTCAAACGAATAAATAAATTTCTTTTTTAAATCTATATTTAAGGCTTTTTCCATTGCGAGTTTATAGATATTTAATTGCGTGGAATAAGTTTCAATAAAATTTTGCTCGGTAAAATGTTTATTAGTCTTGAAATCTATCAAAATAAATCCATTCTCACCTTCAACCAATAAATCCACAACACCTTGAATTAAAACTTTATCGCTAACATCTGAATTTTCCACAATTTTATTATATGGAATATTTAAAATAAATTGCTGTTCTTTAAAGATTTTTCCTTTAATCAACTTTGAAATACATTCTGTTGCTTTTTCGATTTTTTCTATATCAACTTTTTTCGCAATATCTTCTGTAATCTTTCCAGACAAAACAAGCCCATTTAAAATTTCTGAAATATTATCCTCTTTATAGCAAACCTTTTCCATCACATAGTGGTATGCATTTCCAAGTTCCATTGCTTTATTTGGCTGTTTTTCAATATTTAAAAGATTTAGATTTTTAACAAAATCCACTTCATTTTCATAATGCATTTCTTCTTGCATAACACCTGTAACACTATTTTTTACGGCAATATTTTTCTCTAACTTATATGGATATGTATAGTTAAAATAATTCTCAAGTTTATCTGAAATTTTATTATCAATATTAGATAACAATATCTCTTCTTCCCTAACGCTTGCATCTTCAAACTCTGGATTTTCGATATTAACCTTTAACTCGCTAACCTCGCCCTCGTTGATAACAAAACCGCTTGAATCCTTGCTTATTCTATCTAAATCAAAATCACTAAATGAATAGAATAATAAATCTAAAAACGAACGGCAAGAATATATTTCTAAATTTTTAAATTTTTCAATATCCGCAAATGGACAACTACCTATCATATATAGATATTTTTTTGCTCTTGTTAAGGCAACATAAAATAATCTTATCTCTTCATCAATTTGAGTTTTATAATTATTTTGTTTACAAGCAATCAAAGGCAAACTTGAATAATTTATTCTTTTCTCTAAATCTAGATACTTCAAACCAAATCCAAGTTTATCCGAAATAAATAAATTTGTTTCCATACTACTTAGATTAAACTTACTAGCAAGGTCGAATATAATACAAGCCTTATAATCAAGCCCTTTTGAAGAATGCATAGTAATGATTTTAACACAATTATCATTAGCCTTAACCTTCAATATTTGCGATTGTTTACTAAGAATATTAACATAATCTAAAAACTTATTTATGTTATAAGCATAAGCTTCATTTGCCGTTATAGATAAAAATTCTAAAATATTACTTTCTTTTTCAACGCCATCTGGTAAAGATTTAAAGAATGTGATTAAATCTTTATCTTCTATAAACTTATCCAATGTTTCGCTTATTTTATGAGTTTTTAAGTAGTTTTGATAATAAATAATATCACTTAAAAACAACTTAACCTTTTCTTCATTCTCACCCTTATAATTCAAAACATTTTGCCAGTATTTTCCATCACTTAAAAGCCTTATATCTATAAGTTCATTTTCATTAAAATTATAAACAGAACTTTTTAGCAAGGTTACGATTGAGATATCATCTTCAATATTATTTAAAACTCTTAAAAAGCTTAGTAGAGTTATAACTTCTTTTGTTTCAAACAAATTGTTATTAAACTCCACAGAAACGGGAATATTTGCACTTTGCAGAGTATTATATAAAATCCTTACACCCTCGCCTTTTTTCCTTACAAGTACGCCAATATCCCTAAATTCATATTCTCTTTGTTTTGTTTCATTATCAACTCTATTTATAAGTTCGCTAATCTTTTTTGCAACCAAGTCTGCTTCTTTTTGAAAACGGATAGTTTTATCTATCATAACCCTTTTATCATCTTCCGCATCTTCTTTTGCATCAATTAAAGATAATTCAACGCACTTATTTTTTGTCGGCTTTCCTCCACAAACAAGCCTTGCATTTTCATAGGATAAACCTAAGGTTTGCTTTGTTATCAATTTATCAAATATAAAGTTTACAAATTGTAAAATATTATTTTCACTTCTGTAATTATCAGTAAAATCAAATATTCTATTATTAACACTATCATTATATTTCTCAACGAAATTTTGAGGTTGAGATAATCTAAATTCATAAATACTTTGCTTAACATCGCCAATCATTATCAAGTTTTTACCATTTGATAACGATTTTAAAATATATTCTTGAACACCATTTACATCTTGATATTCATCAACAAATATATATTTATAACTATTCTGTATTTCTTGTTTTACTCTATCATTTTTTAATAATTCAATTGTATATCTTTCAAGGTCGGTAAAATCTAAACTTTTTCTTGCTTGTTTCATACCAAGATATGTTTTATCCACATTCTCCACAACCTCCATAAGTTTTTCAATATTCTCTCTAATTAATCTTAAATGAAGTTTTAATACATCTGAAGAATAGAACAATGTTTCATTAGTTAATCTTTTTATTGTATCAGAAAAACCTTTATGGCATTTTTCCAAATCCGACCAAAATTCTAATTCAATAATATCCCCTTTATCATTCTTTCGAGGTTTTGCTATAAATTCATAATTTTTTAATGAATTAGCAAAATCAACATAAGTTTTTGCATTTTTAATCTCAGCAATGAAATTAAGCCTATTGCCAAAATAATTAAAAGATTTTTCAATATTTATAAGATTAGCGGTATCTTTCAATTTATTAAATGAATTTTCAAACTTACAAACTTTTTCTTTATAACTTTGAAGCAAGAAATTTGCACACGAATTTATATCTAAGTTTTCATCATAAGCCAAATTCAAAACATTTTTAATCCAAGCATCTTTATCAACTTTACTTCCAAAAAATGTATGTATTCTCTCAACGATATTCTTTAAATCTTCTGTTTGTCTTTTAGAGTTGTAGCTTTCAAATAATCTATAAAATTTTTTATCATTATTTACTATATAATTATTAAAAACTTTTTCAATAGCACTATTAAGTAAAAATTTCTTTTCTTTTTCAACGATTGAAAACTTAGGGTCTATACCTATTTCATAAAAATACTTTGTTATTAATTTTTTACAAATAGAATCTATAGTTCCAATATCTGCCAAAGTTAATTCATCTAATTCTTTGCTTAAAAACTCTTTTTTCTCAACATCAACTTCCGAGTTTATAACTAAGGTTAACATTCTATAAAGTTTTTGTCGCATTTCATTTGCTGCGGCGGTGGTGAATGTTACCACCAATAAATCTTTAACGCTAACATTTTTTTCAACTATTAAATCAACTAGCTTACATATCATTGAAGTGGTTTTACCTGTGCCGGCACTTGCAGAAACAAGTATGTTTTTATCTTCATCAAAAAGAGCAAATTCTTTTTGCTTTTCATTTAACTTATCTAAATAAACTCTATTTGTCATCTGCATCTCCTTCAATTATTTCATTAAACTTTTGCATATCGCTAACTTTTAATTCCTCTTTATAATTATCCCCATAAAGCTCACTAAAACCACAAATTGCCTTATAACTACAAAACTTACATTGTAATGAATTTAGGTCTTTTCCAAGCGGATATGGTTTTATAACACCATCTAAAATATTATCGCAAGCGTTTTTCAATAAATCAAAAGAATACTCTGAAATCTTATGAAAATCACTTTCGTTTATCATTTTATTATTAAATACTATATTACCATCTTTGTTTGTTTTTGCGTTTACAATATTACTTACATAACTAGGCTCACTTAATTGGTCATCAAAATTTAGCAATGTTACATTCGATTCTTCCATAACACCTTGAAGTTTATATAATTCCAATAAGTTTTCTTTTGAAAATGAATTTAGAATTGGCATATAGAAAACACCAACTGGTTTTTTATTGGATATCTTTTCATAAGCCATAAGATAAATAAACAACTGTATTTTCTTTCCATTTGCCACATCACTAAAATCATCAAAAGTTGAACTAGACTTACCTGTTTTATAGTCTATAATTCTAAATTCATTATCGCAAATATCAACTCTATCAATAAAGCCCTTTATAGTTATTTTCCTACCCTTAGAATAAAACTCTATTTTCTCGCCTTCTTTTTCAAATGCATATTCAAGCAATTTTGAATCCGTTATAAATTTGCTATGTTTTTGTTGATAGATTAAAGCTTTTAAAATTCTTGTGGCTTCATCTTTCAAACTCTCAACAAAATAATTCAACGCTTCATTTTTTTGAACATAATCATAATTTGAGTTGTTTTTTATTATATATTCCAATGTTTCTGTTGCAATCTTGCGAGAATTTTTCTCAAATTCCTCTTCTTTATAATGCTTAACAACTTTAGGCATTATAAGCCTTAAAAACTCGTGCAAAATATTACCATTATCCATTGCCGTAATTTCACTAAGTTTATTCTCTTCAAGTTTTAATCCATAATCAACAAAATGTTGGTATGGGCAATGATAAAATCTTTCAATCTCACTAATACTTACCTTAGAATTTTTAAAGTAAACTAAGTTTGCAGTTTTTAAGTTTTCAACTTTATTCACATATCTTCTATTTTTCAATATGAATTGTGGATAACCAGAGAACTTAGCCAAGGCACTATTTAATGTGGAAGTTAATTTAACAAAATTCTTATTATTTGAAAAAGACTTCCATTGTTTTACCATAAATAAGAAATTATCTTTTGCGGTGTTTTGATTAAAGTTATTAAACACAAAATTTCTTTGATCTATAGAATATTGAGAATTTGAGATGAAATCACAAACCTTAGTTCCGTTTAGTATATTCAAATTCAAAATCTTTGCAATCTGGTCAACCCATATAGCAGGATAACAATCCTCACCTGAAGCATTGCAAGATTTATAAGAAACAATTACATTTTCTCCTATAAAAAGATTTTCAAAAACTTTAAATCTTTTTCTTTTATTTATAACTGCAACAGTTGGGTTTAATTTGTTTTTATTAGACAACTTTGAAATATCTTTATCAGTTATTATTCCTGTATCCAAATTATATGAAGGCATCACTCCCTCGTTTGCTCCAAGAATATAAACAAAACAATTATTAGGAATATAACTTTTTTCAAAATCTCCAACAAATATTGAATCCAAAGCAAGTGGTGGCAACACCAAAGTGGAGTCGGCTAAATATGCCTCAAATAAATCAACAAACTCTCTAATTGTTACAAACTCGTTAGCAAACACTAAGTTCAATTCTTCAAAAGCCTTAGTTAATTTACTTATAACTTTCATATTCTTTCTATACAATGGTATATCTTTATCTTCTAAGCATTTTTCTTGAAAAGCTGTCAGCTTAGTATCTAAATCAAGTTCGGATAATAAATCTTTTATATTTACTATAAAATCTTGAACCATCTGTTCTTGCTTACACTTCTCTCTATATTTATCCAAAGTATCTAAGATAGATAAAGGAAATTTTAAATTGCGATTATCTAATAACCCATTACCCATAATTCCATATCTATTTATAAATCTTTCGTAATCATAAACCTTTAAACTGTCCTCACCGCTAAAATCACTTTTCAAAAATGACAACACATCATATTTATCAAAATCCGAACTAATAATTTTTAAAAGGTTTAGCATTTGGCGAACAATATAATTTTCATTCAAACTATCTGCCATATCAAAATAATAAGGCATATCAAATTTTTCAAACTCTTTTGCTAGTAAATTTTTATATTCAGCAAATGATGGAACAATTATTGAGAAATCTTTAAATTTTAATCCTTCATTGATAATTTTAAATTTTATATCAGCCACAGTTCTTAAAACTTCATCATTTATGTTTGCATAACTATAGATTGAATAACCTTGATTATAATCCGATTTAACTTTTTCTTCTTTAAATCTTTTATCAAGAGAAAGTGAATAAAGGTTTGTTTCTAAATCATTTTGAATTTCACCAGATTTAATTATATTAGGCGAAACATTTAAAGAGTTTGCTAAATCTTGAATATCATAAAAAATACTATTTAAAAATATATTTGAATTTTCAACTTTTGAATTTGATTTGCTCCAAGTGGTGGCAATACTAACTTCATTTGAATATTTGATTAAAGCCCTAATAATTTGAAGTTGTTGTTTTGTAAAATCTTCAAAGCCAACGAAATAAAAGTTTGTATCTTTATAACTCTCGCTTGAAATTTTTGATGCAAATAAACTAAGTCTATTAAAACTATCAGTATAATTATTTTGCAAAAAATCTTCATACTTTTGGTAAACAAACTTAATATCTTTTAGTTTTAAATT
>CAKVMJ010000013.1 GCA_934772445.1 uncultured Clostridia bacterium | reverse complement strand
AAGTTAGAATAGCCATAAGCCGAGTTTTGTATTAGATGGTTATCTATCTAGAACTATTGTTGCCAATAGTTTCAAGCGGTGTATAGAAACTGGCGAACAGCGTTATAATGTTTCTTTACCTTGCATTGAGTGGGGTTTACACAACAACATTGTCTCCAATGCGTTAGTGAGCTCTTACCTCACTTTTCCACCCTTACCTAAATTGCTTTAGGCGGTATATTTCTGTTGCACTATCCTTAAGGTCACCCTCACCAGATGTTATCTGGCACTCTGTTCTGTAATGCTCGGACTTTCCTCAAGATTAAAATCTCGCAACCATCTGTCTATCTAACGATTCGATTATATCATAAATAATATTTATTTTCAACACTTACAATAAATAATCTTCTTTTTTTATAATTCTTTTTAAGGTTTCTAAAGATTTTTTTTCTAATCTTGAAATATAACTACGACTTATTTGCAACTTTTTTGCCACTTCTCTTTGAGTTAACATTGGCTGATTTTTTAGCCCATAACGCATACACATAATCTCATATTCTCGTTTAGATAAATGTTTACTTAATATTTCATCTAAATCTTGACCTAGAATTAAATTTTCAGTTTCTAAGGCAACATCATTATCTTCTTCATACAATAAATCATTTATAGATAAGTCATTATCGCCCATATTAGAAACAATTACATCATCAATTCCAACTGTATTCTTATGCTTTTTATTAACCCTTAGAAGCATTAAAATTTCGTTTTCTATACACCTTGCTGCATAAGTACTAAACTGCGTACCAAATCCAGGTTTATATGTATTTATGGCCTTTATGAGGCCTAAACTTCCAACACTAATCAAATCATCAGCTTCATCAGCTTGATTATATTTTTTTACGATGTGAGCAACCAATCTTAAATTATGATGTATCAAAATCTCTTTTGCTTTTTCATCTCCATTTAAATATCTTTGCACATATAATTCTTCATCTTTAGAAGATAATGGTTTGGGAAATGAAGAATTATTATTAATATATGCCGTAAAAAACGATAATTTTTGCATAAATGAAACAAAATTCTCAATAATCATAAATATTTGCACCTTCCTATTAATTACAAATACTATATGTTGAATATTGTCGAATTTTGCTTGTACAAAAAAAATTCTCACAATTTTATTGTAAGAATTTCATTTTATTAAACTTCAACACCCTCATCTTTTAGAAGTTTATAATATTGATCAAATACTTGGTCAACAATCGCATCATCATCAACAACTATTAAGCAATCTTCATCATCAACTTCTTCGATACCAAATACTAGTGCTTCATCTTCTCCGATTCCCTCAATTCCTGAAACTGGGCGAAGAATTGCATAGATTTTTTCATCAATAGGAATAATTGCTACTTGCTCAAATTCAACGCAGTTATTCTTTTCATCATAAAGTTTGATGTTTTGATCATTGTCCTGATCTAATAAAATTTCTATTGGACTTTTTTCTTTTTCTGCCATTTCTAAAATCTCCTTTTTTAATTTTGCCTATCTAAATAGTCTTGCAAAATGATTGTTGCTGACATTTTATCAATCACTTGTTTTCTTTTTGCCCTAGAAATATCAGCAGAAATTAACAACTTTTCAGCAACCATTGAAGTAAGCCTTTCATCTAAAACCTCTATTGGAATATTTGGAATTTCATTCCTTAAAATCTCAATAAATTCCTTAGTTTTTAATGTTTGACTACTTTCAGAACCATCCATATTTAAAGGCAAGCCCACAACTATTTTACCCACTTTGTTCTCATTAATAATCTGCTTTAAATGATTTAAATCATTCTTTAGGCTAGTTCTTTGATAATTCTCATAACCATTAGCAATGATTTGTGTTAAATCACTAAGCGCAATACCAATTCTTACAGTGCCATAATCAAGGGCCATTATTCTAAACATTTTTGATTCCATATAAAATAATAACATAATTTACAAAAATAGTAAAATAAATAAACTTAAAAATAAAAAATAATGAAACTATCTTAATAGTTCCATTATTAATATTCAAGTTATTTCATCTTTTCAACTTGTTCTTTTAAGGCTTTTTTGCTTTTATTTACAAATTGCCTAGCTTTATCTGAATTTGAAACAACTAAAGCACCTACAATTACTCCAATTGCCATACTAATGATAACACAATCTTTCATTATACAAACCTCGCCTCCTTTACTCTTAGTTTGCGAAATTTGTTGAAAAATATACCTTATTTATTCTTTTTATTGTAATTATCTATAGCATCTTCAATTGCTTCTTTTGCCAATACTGAGCAATGAATTTTATGTGCTGGTAAACCACCTAAATAATCCAATATTTCTTGGTTTTCTAATTTAAGAGCTTCTTCAACTGTTTTTCCTTTAATCATTTCTGTTGCAACAGAAGATGACACGATTGCAGCAGCACAACCAAAAGTTTGAAATTTTGCATCTTCAATAATACCTTTATCATTAATCTTTAAATAAAGTTTCATTATATCTCCGCAAGCTGGGTTGCCTACTTGGCCAATTGCATTAGCATCTTTAAGTTCGCCAACATTTTTAGGATTTGTAAATATCTCAACTACTTTTTCGTTATACATTTTTAACTCCTCTTGATTTTTTTGCCTTTAAAGGACTCATATCCCTTAATCTTTTAACTACAGCAGATAGTTTTTCAACAACATAATCAACATCATCTTTAGTTATTGTTGGATTAAATGAAAATCTTATTGCGCCATTGATATCTTCATAGTCTAAGCCCATAGCTTTTAATACATGACTCTTTTCAAGTGAACCTGAAGCACAAGCAGAACCAGTTGAAACTGCAATACCATTCATATCCAATAACATTAAAATACTCTCACCTTCAATGAATCTAAAGCTTACATTAACAATATTCTCTGCTTTTTGAGTTGGATGACCATTAATTTTGATATTTGGAATTTCATATTGAATCTTTTTAATAAAGTAATCGGTTACTTCGTGAATCTTTTTCTTTGATTCATTCATATTTGCTTTATTAATCTCCATTGCTTTTCCAAAACCAACAATGGCAGGAACATTTGAAGTTCCACCTCTCTTATTCATTTCTTGCTCGCCACCAAGCATAAATTTCTTAATAGCAACGCCTTTTCTTACATATAATGCACCTATTCCCTTTGGTCCATTAATTTTATGTGATGACATAGTTAGCAAATCAATATACATATCTTTAACATCAAAATCAATGGTACTCATTGCTTGTACAGCATCAGTATGGAATAAAACACCATAATGATGGCAGGTTTCACCTATTGCTTTAATATTTTGAATTGTTCCGACTTCGTTATTTACAGACATTATTGAAACAAGAATGGTATCTTTTCTTATTGCTTTAATCAAATCAACCAAATTAATCAAACCATATTCATCAACAGGCAAATAAGTAACCTCAAAGCCTTCTCTTTCCAAATCTTTACAAGTATCAATAATGCTATGATGCTCGATTGATGAAGTTATAATATGTTTACCTTTCTTTTGATTTGCATAAGCAATACCTTTTATTGCCCAGTTATTTGCTTCTGTACCACCAGAAGTAAAAAATATCTCTGTTTTATCAGCCTTGATTGCTTTTGCAATTTCATCTCTTGCAATATCAACTCCCTTATTTGCTTCTCTACCAAATGAATGTAAACTATTAGCATTACCATAATAATTTGTAAAATATGGTAACATTGCATTTAAAACTTCACCACTAACCATTGTTGTAGCTGAATTATCTAAATAAACACTTCTCATTAATTTATTCCTTTTTTATTACCTTCTAGCATATCTGATAGGTATATCTTATCTAAAACATCATTTATTTCTTTATAAATACGATTGAAAATATTTTTGCTTGGACAATCTTTTGAATTACATTTACCACCATTACAAGCAGCCAAATATAAATTATCTTCCAAAGCTCTCAATATTTCTCCTATACTAATTTCATCTGCAGGTCTAGATAAAGAATATCCACCTAACGAACCTCTTGTGGTTTCTATTAGTTTTTCCTTTCTTAGAATTCCAAGAATCTTTTCAAGATAAGGTTCTGGTATCTCTGCCTTCAAACTTAATTGTTTTAAAGATAATAAACTATTTTCTTGGGCTAAATAATACATAGCTTTCAGCCCATATCTACCTTTTGTTGATAATTTCATATATACCCTACCAAATTAGTCTGATTTATTCTAGCAAATAAAATACATATTGTCAATAGTTTTTTATTGTTTTTTGAAAAAATTAAAAAGAAAAAATGTAAATCTATAATAGACTTACATTTAATTTTCTTATTCAACTGGAATAATCTTAATATTATCAATATCTAAGCCAGTTTGGCTTTGAACAACTTCAACAATTTGTGCAACTTCTGCTTTTGTTAATTCTTTTGATTTAACTATAACAGAAACATTACCATTAGAATATGATGTTACAACATCTGTGAAACCTTTTGCTAAAATCATTCTTTCCATTAACGCTTCACTTGTTTGAGCTTTCATTAATGCATCTTTTTGTTTTTCAGCGTTTGCTCTTGCTTCTGCTGATGTTGAACTACTTGCTATAATTGCATCTAAATAAGTTTGTTCTTGTGCTCTTGTACTAACTCTATCAGTTCTATAATTAGTGAAGAAATTTCCAACAACTATATTATCTGAATTTGCACCCTTAGCTTCACTTAAAGCATAATTGTTTATTAAAATGTTTATTGTACCAGTAAGGACAAGCAATAAACAAAATCCAACTAATACAAATATTTTTCTTTTCTTTTTTGTTTTTGGTGTTACTTCTTTTTTCATAATAAATCTCCTTTCTAACTTTCAAATACTTGAATATTGCCACTTGAAATATCTATAAGTGTTTTTATCGCTTGAATAATATTTAATTTAATAGCAACATTATCTGCTCCTTCGGCAACTACCACCACTCCGTGGATTTTTGGCAATTGCTCTGTTAGAATTAAAGGTCCAGAATTGCCAGCACTAGTTATAATTATTGGCTCAGTAACAGTGGTTGTATATGAAGTACTGCTTGTTCCACTTGTTGTTGTATTAACTTTCTCATCTGTGCTTTCAGCTAATATCAGTTTTGGACTTTCACTTAAATAAACCATTGCAGTAACTCGTCCAACTCCTTTTATTTTGCTTATCAAGTTCTCTAATTTTCGTTCAAGACTAGCAGAGTATTCCAAACTTGTTTGATAACGATCATTTATTTTTCCTGAAGCAGTTTTGCTTTTAAAGGTTGAAGAAGAATTTAAGCAAAATACAAGAACTATACTAAAACATATTATTAATACTAGTAGTTTTATACCTTTAGACTTATCAATTTTTAACTTTTCAAGAAGGTTTTTACATTTTTCAACAAAACTTTCTTTTTCGATTTTTTCTGCTGGTGATCTAGATTTATTTTCTATAGGACTAGCAATAAGGTTATCTATCTTTAAATGTTGATCTTTATTATTCATAAAACTTAACCTCCATCTTCTTTCCAAATTCGTTATCTATGATTTCTTTTATTTTTTCATTAATATTTATATTTTTAATTTCATCTGTTAGAACCAATTTACTTTTATCTATTTGAATTTCTAATATATTAAAGTTTAAATCTGTCAAAGAAGGTAAAATTGTGACAACAATCCCCTTAAATCCAGAATTTACTAGAGTTTGAGTAAGCCTATCAGCATAGTAAATTGCAAGATTTTGATTATATTTAATTAAAAATTCTTCATCTTGATTTAAATCTTTATTTGAAACAAATTCAAATTTTCCAATTCCATTTTTTACAAGATTTTGCAAAGGAGAAACTAATACAAAAAGAATAAAAATAGCAAATATACTTTTTATAAACTTACTTATATTACCACTAGGCGCAACAATATCTATCATCACACCTAGAAAAGCTATCCCTACTAAACTTAAAATCCAATCCATATTATCTCTTCCTTATACAACATTTGCCGTAACCATAATTAACGACATAACTAACAAATACATAAAAGAAACAGCTATTAAAATAACAATCGGAATTAACAAAATTTTTGAACATTGATTTATAAAATTACTCGTTTTATTATCACCAATAGTTTCCAAAATAGCAGATAGAAACTGTAAAGAAAACTTTAATAAAACAATTTCAATAATAGGAGTAATCACAGTTAAAACAACTATAACCAAACCTGCAACACCAATTGCATTTTTAATTAAAACAGAACTTAAAACAATAAAATCTAAGCCATCACTTAAATAACCACCAATTATTGGAATATAGCTCTTAATTGCAAACTTTGTAGCACTTACACTTATACCATCATATTTACCAGCTGTAATGCCTTGAAAAGTTAGAAAAGCACTAAATATTGTAAATATAAAGCCTATCGACCATTTAAAAACACTAAATATTAATTCTATAAATTTATTTAATTTTATTGAGTCGGTTAAATTCCCAACAATAATTAAAATAAAACTTAAAATAAATAAGGGATAAATGAAATTAGAGAATAGTGTTACAATACCACCACTTAAAACCATAATCAAGGGTTTATATATGCCTACACTACTTATCCCGCCAACTGCCGTTAAAAGCGTAAGCATAATCGGCAAAATAATATCTATTTGATTCTTTATAGAATTTAGAGTATCACCGCTTAGGGTTATAACATTTTTAAATATAAAAGTAAGCATAGTTATGATAACGCCGTAGGTTACAAAGTTTACAACATTATCAACACCCTCATTGTCTTTATTTTTTAATGTACTTACAAATCTCGTTAAAATTGAAATTGCTAAAATTGTAAAAATTAAAGGAAGATACTTCAAAATATTATTTATAATTTTTGTTATTACAAATTCAATAAAACTACCACTGTCAACAAAATAATTTCCATTAATAATATCTTCTATTTTTTCTCTAAAATTACTCGTTCCAAATATATTGGCATCATTTTTTAATTCATTAAGGATTTTATCAACATCTGCAAAATCTAAATCATTTAACTGATTGAAAATATTATCAGATAAATCGGCGGTTACATTTTGCGATGTTTCAGTATCACTAAAAAAAATTGAGTTATGTAGCGAAAATATAGAAAAAATTATAATAACAAAAATTAGTATAAATAAATATCTCTTTGAATTTTTTTTATTTTTAAAATCATAATGGAACCTTTTCATTGCAGTAACTCCAAAATAACATCAAATAAATTTGTTATAATTGGTATGGCTAATAATAAAATTATAATTTTTCCGCCAAGCAAAACCTTATCAGCTATAGAAACATTACCGCTATCTTTACAAATATCTGCAGTAAATTCTACCAAATATCCAACTCCCACAATCTTTACAATAATTGTAAAAAGTTGAGAATTAACGCCCGTTTTTGTAACTATTTGATTAAAAGATTGAATAACTGAAGTAAATGATGTTAAAACATATAAAAGCAAAATAATACTTCCAATTATTAATGCGAGTAATGATAGTTCTGGTTTAACTTGTTTCAAAATTACAACAATCACACATATTAAGATGGCAATTCCAATAAATTTGCCTATTTCCAAAATCTTCTCCTAATAAAGCGAGAACAAAGATTTAACAGTTTCAAAAAGTTGACTAACCATATTTACAACCATAAATAAAACTATTACAACTCCGCTTAGTGTTACTAATGTGGCTATTTCATCTTTTCCTGCATATTTCAAAACTTGATTTGTAACAGCTGTTAAAATTCCAATAGCCGCAATCTTAAATATTACATCAATACCCATAAATTTCCTCACGCCAACATAATACCTAATAATAAACCCACCACTATTAAAAGTTTAAAACTTAAGACACCTTTCTTCTGTTCATCTTCTTTGCTTTTCTTTAAATTTTGGTCAAAAAGTTCTTTAAATTTGTTTAGATTCTGAATTTCTCCATCAATATCTTTCTTACCCAATGAATCAATAAAATTTTGAATAAAAACAGTGTCAGATTTTTTAAAAATCTTTGAGGTGTAGCATTTTTTATCTAAATAACAATTTAGAATTTTTTTCATTTCCAAATTGTACGAACTTAAATTCTTTTCAATAATCTTTTTAAAATTATTTTTATTAAATTTAATTTCTAACAAGCAAGTATCACAAAAATCTACTAAATAACTATAAGTTTTACGCTTTGAATTATAATTTAGATAAATTAACAAACCAATAAATGATGTTGATAAAACTATTAAAATAATAAAAAATAATTTCATAAGTTAATACCCGATCACTCTTAAATTCGAATCATATATACTCTCTATTGTTCCAATACCATTACTTTTACCTAGAAGCAAAAATCTTTCAAAATAACCTTTTTCTAAAACCTCATTAAACTTAATTTTTAACTTCAAATCATTAATTGAACTAGCGTGCATAGTTGCAATAACTTTTACACCGCTTGATATTGCATTTTCTATAGCATCTAAATCACAGAAAAGATTAATTTCATCTGTTATAATAACATCTGGTTTTAGGCTTCTTATTCCATTTTCAAAGGCATATTTTTTCTTTGAATTACAAATAATATCAACATTATTTAAGCCTAGATTTGTAATACCATCACTAATCCCTGTTATTTCATATCTTTCATCTACTATTAAAATATTTAGATTTTTATTACGCAAAATAAGTTGTTTTGCAAAATCTCTAATAAATGTGGTTTTACCGCACCCAGCTGGAGATAAAATCAATGTGTTATAAGGTATGCTATTCCTTGTTATGTAAGGATAAGAATTTAATGAGCAATTTTTTACTTCGTGCGGTATTCTTATATTTAATGAAGTTATATTTTTAATGGTTTTTATATTTCCATTAATCATAACAACTTCACCAGCAACACCAATCCTAATACCTCCTCTTACAGATATATAGCCATTAACGATTTGGTCATTTATTGAATGAAAAGATTGATTACTCGCTTCATTTAAAACATTTTCAATAGTCGCTCTCGTACAAATTAATCCGTTCTCAACTCTATCCGTTAATCCATTCTTATTAAGATAAAAATTATATGATTGAATGCTAATTACAATTGGAGAATTTAATCTTAATCGAATTTCATTTATTTTATTAAAGTTGAGTTTGCTTAATCCTTCCTGTATCTCACCTTTAAATAGTTCTATTAACAATAATCTAACCTCCAAATTTTAAGTACTATGTTATAAAATATTTTTAAAACTAGGTTTTTAAGATAAAAACAAAAAAACACCTATTAAAAATTAATAAGTGTTTTACTTTTATTGATATATTTCTACATTTATTTCGCATTTAGATATATTTCTTTCATTTTAACAGCATCAACCGCCATTGTTTCTTTTGATTCACAAATTACCACTGGAGATAGTTTATAATCTTTTAAAACCTTAGCTAGAGGTTCAAAGAATGGACCATATTTTTTATCTTCAAATGTTAGATGTCTTATTTCTCCTTTTGGACCATACTCAATATGACTAAAATGAATATGAATCATATTTGTTTTTTCTTTTCCAAGTTTTTTCAAACATAAATCAATTATCTTTTTATAATCTTTTTCAGTTTTTAAAGAGCCACCAGTTAAAGCGTTTATATGACCAAAATCAAAAGTTGGAATAAAATGGTCATATAATGTACAGAAATCTATTATTTCTTCATAAGTGCCAATTTGCGCCTGTTTGCCCATAGTTTCCAAACAGATATAAATATCATTCATATCATTATCAACTAAACTAATTGCTAAATCTTTTAATCTTTCTTTTGTTAAAGCAACAGCTTCTTCTCTAGTCATTTTGCCACAAGATGCAGGATGAACAACCAATCTATTACCACCCAATAATCTTAATTTTTCAATGCTTTTAAAGATATAAGTCTTATTTTTTAAAGCTTGCTCTTCTGATGCACACGCAAAATTTATAAAATATGGAGCGTGAACACTTACTTCAATATTATTTTTTTTTGCTTCTTCTCCAATTTTTATAGCAGTTTCATCTTTTAATAGAATACCCTTTCCAAAAGAATATTCATAAGCATTAAGCCCTATCAATCTTAACCAAGTAGGCGCTTGAACAGACTCTTTATACCCTAATGCATAAAACATACTATCATTACCTGAAGGTCCAAATTTAATCACACTAATCCTCCATTAAATAAGTTTTAACAAATAGTTTATTATCTTTATATCCAGCAACACCAATTAAAGTGTTGTTAAAATATAAAAATGCTGGTTCTAAAACTTCTTCATAGTTTATTTTAACACCATTTTTCAATTTTTCAAATTCATTTTTGCTTAAATTGATATGTTTATAAGCTTTAAATACCTCATCAATTAATATAATCTTATCATCTATTTTTTGAAGTTCTAGCAAATCTTCTAATTTGATGCTTGAATTTAAATTAAAAACCCCTTGTTCTACCCTAACAAGCTTAATCATCGTGGCTAGTGAATTGGTTTCAACGCCTAAATCTCTTGCCAAACTTCTAATATATGTGCCAGAACTACAGCAAATTTCAAATTCGAATTTAGTTTCATCAATTTGTTTAATTAATTTATAATCATAAATTTCTATATCAACTGCACCCAATTCAACTGATTGTCCGTTTCTTGCTAAATCATAAGCTCGAACTCCATTTATGTGTTTTGCCGAAAACGCAGGAGGTGTTTGTTTTATTTTTCCTAAAAAATGAGATTTAATTGCATTTTCTAATGATGATATACTAGGAATATTACCATTTTCTTTTACAACTTTACCGTAAGCATCTAGCGTATCTGTTTCATAACCAAATTCAAAAACCGCTAAATAAGTCTTTTTCTTGTTTAGAAAATAATCAAACATACGGGTAGCCTTACCAACAGCTAAAGGCAAAATCCCTTCAGCCATTGGGTCTAGTGTCCCCATATGTCCAATCTTTTTTATATTAAATTTTTTGCGTATTTTACCAACCACTGCACTACTGCTTAAATCTCTTGGTTTATATACATTTAAAAATCCAATCATATATATTTTCTACAAGCCCTTATTAATTTATTTATAGCAGAGTTTGTTGTACCAAATACATTACAACCTGCAGCATTTGCGTGTCCACCACCACCGAATTTTTTAGCTATTTCACTAACATCAACTTGCCCTTTACCTCTTATTGAACAAGCATATAAGTTAGGCTTTATTTCACTAATTAAAATACCAATTTCAACTTTTTCGATATTAATACAAATATCAACTAAGCCAAAACTTTCGTTAGAACCTATCTTACAATTTTTAAAATCATCATCCCTTAAATAAATAAGTGCGATTTTATTATCTTCAAAAAATCTTAGATTTTTAAGAGCAATTTGTTGTAATTGAATTTGCCCCAAGCTTCTTCTTTTGAATAGATAATAATTGGCTTTATTAAGGTCTATATTATATTTCATTAATCTAGCAACAATCCTATGTACGGTTGCAGTTGTGTTACTATGTTGAAAACAACCTGTATCGGAAGCAATTGCTGAATATAAAGCTGTTGCGATATATTTATCTAGGCGAACTTTCAATGCACTATAAATACTAAATAAAATTTCACCTGTACTACTAACGATCTCCACGACATTCAATTTACCAAATTTATCATTTGTTGCGTGATGGTCTATATTTAGAGAATTTCCAATTCTTAAGAATAATTCCGAATACTTACCCATTCTTGACATATCTGCACAATCAAGGGCAACTACCATATCATAATTGATATTTTGAGGATTGTTAATTTTTGTTATGTATTTAATAAAATCATAGTTTGATGGAATCTCGCTATCACAATAAATATCCCCAGTTTTGCCCATTTTTTCAAGAACTAACTTAAAAGAACAAGCAGAACCCAATGCATCGGCATCGGGTCTGATATGAGTTATAATAGCAACATTAGAGGCATTTTTTATAGCATCAATTATATCTGAACTAATCTTCATTTATAGCCTCTCTTTCTTTTGAAATCTTTTCAACAATTGAATTGATTTTCTCGCCATAATCCAATGATTCATCTAATTTAAATTCCAAGAAAGGCATTTTTCTTAAAAGAACTTTCTTTGCAACTTCTCTTCTTATAAAGCTTGCAGAGTGTCTTATTTCATTAAATACCTCTTCTCTTGTTGATTTATCTAAAATGCTAATATAAACTCTAGCATAATCTAAATCTGGAGTTGTATCAACCTTTGAAACTGTGATTATACCTTGAATTTTTGGATTACTCATCTCATAAGTTATGATTTGACTAATCGCTTTTTGCATTTCAGCATTAACCTTTTCTATTCTATTGTTCATATAAATTCCTTTTATTTTTGAACTATCTCAAAACATTCAATTATATCGCCAACTTTAATATCATTGAAGTTTCTAAGTTTTATACCACATTCATAACCAGCACGAACTGTTTTTGCTTCATCTTTTTGTTGTTGTAATCTTTCAATTTCTGTTTCAGCAACCACAATATTATTTCTAAGCAATCTAACCTTGCTCTTATTTGTTACTTGACCATCAAGAACATAAGAACCTGCAATGTGACCAACTGAACTAATTTTGAAGATTTGTCTAATTTCTGCGTGACCAACAACTTGTTCTTCAAATTTAGGTGTAAGCATACCATTAATAGCCATTGTTATATCATCAACTGCATCATAAATAACTCTATAGAATTTGATATCAACACCATTCTTTTCAGCAATTTCTTTTGCTTTACTATCTGGGCGAACATTAAATGCTATAATAATTGCTTTACTTGCTTGAGCTAACAATACATCACTTTCATTTACTCCACCAACAGCTTTATGAATACAAGCAACTTGAACTTCTTCATTCGCAATCTTAGTTAAAGTTTGTTCTAACACTTCACAAGAGCCTTTAACATCGGCTTTAATGATAATATTTAAAGTTTTCAATTCATTATCTGCTGATTTCTTCAAGAAATCTTCTAAAGTTATACCTGAAGTTTGTTTACTCTTTTCCATTTGAGCCTTGCTAATTCTTTCATCAATGATATTTTTAGCCATTTTTTCATCAACAACATAAACTAAGTCGCCAGCCTCTGGAACACCTGTAAAACCAAGCACAGAAACCGCCATACTTGGACCAGCTTCTTTAACACTTTTACCATTGCAATCTGTCATAGCTTTAACTCTTCCGCTACAAACACCGCTTATTACAAAATCACCAATTCTAAGTGTACCATTTTTAATGATGATATTGGCTACAATTCCTCTACCTTTATCAATCTTACTTTCTAAGATATGACCACTAGCAGGAACTGAACTATCTGCTTTTAAATCTGCCATTTCACTTACAAGAAGTACCATTTCTAATAATTTATCAACACCCATACCAGTTTTTGCTGAAATTGGAACACAAATTGTATCTCCGCCCCATTCTTCAGGTAAAACATCGTGTTCAGTTAATTGTTGTTTAACTCTTTCTGGATTTGCTTCTGGTTTATCCATTTTATTAATAGCAACAACCATTGGAACTCCAGCCATTTTTATATGGTTAATAGCTTCAACTGTTTGAGGCATAACACCATCATCTGCAGCAACAACTAAGATTGCTACATCTGTGATTTTTGCACCTCTAGCACGCATTGATGTAAATGCTTCGTGTCCTGGAGTATCAATAAATGTTATTTTATTACCATTATAATTTACTGAATAACCACCAATATGTTGAGTAATACCGCCTGCTTCACCAGAAACAACATTTGTTTTTCTAATAGTATCAAGAAGTAAAGTTTTACCGTGGTCAACATGACCCATAACAGTTACGATTGGTGGTCTAGTTTCGGTTGAATTGCTTTGTTTATCAAACATTTCTTGAAGTTGTTGTTCGTAGTTTTGAGCAACCTTTAATTCTAATGTAACTCCAAATTCTTGAGCAACTAATTCCGCAGTTTGAAAATCAATAACTGAATTTATATTCGGCATCATACCAAGCATCATAAATTTCTTTATAATATCAACCGCTGGTTTACCTATCTTTTCAGCCAACATTTTTACAGTAAGATTTTCACTAGTAATTACAGCTTTCTCAATATTAATTTTTTCTGGAATAACAACTTTTTCTTTCTTTTGTTTTGATTTAACTCTTCCGATTACTCTACCCTCACTCATTTCATCATCATAATCAATATCTTCAACAATATAACCCATTTTTAATTTAGACTTTTTGCTAAGCTCTTTTTTATCTGAATCAAATTGTTTAGTTTTATTCTTATTTCCAAAATTTCTTTCAGGTTTTGATGCAAAGGTTTCTGATTTATCTGCTTTAGGAAGTAAACCCGTTGTTTTAAATCCCTCTGGCTTATTACCAAATGGTCTATTAAATCCTTTATTTTGTGATTGCTGATTTTGATTTAAAGATTTACCATTAAAAGAAGTTTTTGCTACTGCTCCAGCATTTTGACCAGTACCATTAACTCTATTATTTCTAAATCCGCCATCTTGATAATTTTTATTAAATGGTTTTCTTTCAAAAGGTTTATCTTGTCTATTAAATCTTCCTTGACCAGCATTATCTTGTTTTGGAGTATATTCATTTCTGCGATTAAATTGAGGTTTAGCAGAATTTTGTTCTACAACTTCAGTTTCTTTAGGTAATTCTATTCTAGAAACCGCAATTTTCTCTTGTTCATCTTTATACTCTTTATTAATTTCAATCGCTCTATCTTTTATACCATTGCAAAAAGTTTCAAGTGCTTTTTTAGACTTGATAATATTATCCTTTATTGAATTTAAACCACCTTGCGATAATAATCCACCTAATTTCTTTAAATTTTCAAATTGTGGTACTTGGTTTTGTTTTTGATTTTTATTGATTTCAGTCAACCTTCTTACCCCTTATAAATAATCTTTATTTCTTGCTCACAATTTTCAATTGCTTTGCTTAAATTTCCATTTGTCAAACCTATAATTTTACAATTATTCTTATTCAAAAGTTCACTTAATGTTTCTTCATTTGGACTTACAACTTTTATATGCTCTTTACTAGCAAATTTTAAAAGTTGATTTAATCCATTATCAGTTAAAGTTTTGCAAGCAATAATTAAGTGAACTTTTTTTCTAGTTGATATTAGATTATCTATACCATAAACTATTTGATTGCTTTTAACACTAAAACCTAGATATGTTTTAATTTTCAAGGTATTTCTCCCTTAAACTATCATATATTTCATTACTTACCATAGTTTTAAAACTTCTATTAAAACCTTTGGTTTTTAAACACTTTTCAATGCAATTCTTATTTTTGCAAAGATAAGCTCCTCTTCCGTTTTTCTTAAATGTTTCATCTATTTCAAACTTATCTTGCAATTTTACTACTCTGATTAAATCTTTCTTATCAAAGAATTGCCTACAATTAAGACACATTCTTTGAGGTTCTTTCTTCATCATAATAATATCTCGCTTTTATTCTAAATCATCAAACGCACCATCATCATTGAAAAGATTTTCTGTATCTATCATTGATTCTTCCATATCTTTTTCAATTTCATCATCAATTGCTAGAGATGGTACAGCACTCTTTGCTTTAACATCAATCTTCCAACCAGTTAATCTAGCAGCCAATCTAACATTTTGCCCGTTTTTACCAATGGCTAATGAAAGTTTATCATCTGGAACGATTACTAAAGACATTTTCTCAGCTTCATTTATTTCAATATGAAGAACAGTTGCTGGACTTAAAGCTGCAGTGATATATTGCATTGGGTTTTCGCTATATAGTACTATATCAACTTTCTCACCATTTAATTCGTTTATTATAGAACTTATTCTCATATTTTTTGCACCAACACAAGCACCAACTGGATCTATATCAGATCTAGTTGCCATAACAGAAAGCTTAGTTCTATTTCCAGCTTCTCTAGCTATATTTTTAATAACAACATCACCAGTTGCAATTTCAGGAACTTCCAATGTAAATAACTCTCTAACAAAATCTGGGCAAGTTCTAGATAATTGAACAAATGGCATATTATATGATTCTTTAACAGATCTTACATATACTTTAACTCTTGAATTTGGAGTAAATTTCTCACCCGGTATGATATCATTTTTACCAAGCACACCTTCAACAGTGTTCATTCCAATATCACAATAAACAGATTCACCTTCAATTCTTCTAACAATTGCTGTGATTAATTTGCCACGTTTTCCACTAACTTCATCTAAAACTCTTGTACGCTCATATTCTCTTAATCTTTGCATAACAACTTGTTTTGCTGTTTGTGCAGCAATTCTACCAAAATTTTTAGGTGTTTCTTCTTGTTGCATTAAATCTCCAACTTTTGAAGTTTTCTTTATAGTTCTAGCTTCTGCTAAGCTCATCTCTTTATCTGGGTCTGTAACTTCTTCAACAACTGTTTTATAAGAATAAACTTTAATAGTATTTTTTTCTGGATTCAATTTAACAAATGCACTCTTAGCTTCACCAAAATTTTTCTTATAAGCACTTGTTAATGCAGCTTCTAAAGCCTCAATGAAGAAATCTTTACTAACACCTTTTTGATTTTCTAATTCTTCTAATGCTTGGAAAAAGTCTTTATTTATCATTTTTTTAATCTCCTTAAAATTCTATATATGGAACAACATTCGCCATATCTTTTCTATTTATTTTTTCTTTTTTTCCATTTAATTCAATTTCTAAACAATCATTACCAAAACTAATAAGAGTTGCAACAATCTCTTTTTTATTTGCAATGATAGGTTTATAAAACTTTATAACAATTTTTTCATTTAAAAATTTATTAAAATCATAATCTGTTTTTAAACTTCTATCTAATCCATAAGATGAAACATTAAGGTTATATGAAGCACCATTTGTAACATCGGCGATATCTAATGGTTCATCTAATGCTCTGGATAATTTCTCACAATCGTTGATATCAACTCCACCCGGTTTATCAATACAAACTGCTAAAACCATTCCATTAAACTCTTTTTTATACTGAACTTCAACCAAATAATACCCAAGGCTTTCAGCAATAGGTCTTATTATTTCTTCAGCTCTTTCTTGTGTGTTTTTTGCTTTCAAAATCAATTTTCCTTTTCCTAAAATTAAGAGTGAGAACCAACGCCTCACTCATTAATGTCCTATTAACATTCTATAAATATACTACCACATAATAGTTGATAATACAAGTATTCTTTGAAATATTTTTTGATTTTTCACTAAAATTACTTAGATTTTTATTGATTTTGGTTGGTATCACCAGTAATTCTTATAATTTCAACATTATCTAAAGCTTCTTTAATTAAACTTTCAATATCCAATTTGCTTTCTTCTTTTTCAACTTTATCTATTCTTGGCTTAATCAAAGGATGCTTTGGAAGAAATACTGTGCAACAATCTTCATAAGGTAAAATTGAAGTTGAGAATGTATTAATTTTCTTTGAAATTTCAGTAATATCTTCCTTATCTAAAGCGATTAAAGGTCTTAATACTGGCATATTTTTCAAAACCATATTTGTAACTGTTATGCTTTCAACTGTTTGGCTAGCTACTTGTCCTAAACTCTCACCAGTAATAATAGCTTTTGCACCCTTCATTCTTGATAATCTTTCAGCAATTCTCATCATAATCCTACGCATAATAGTAATCATAAACTCGCTTGCACATTTTCTATTTATCTCTTCTTGAATTTTAGTGAAAGAAATAACATATAGATTAAATTCACCAACATAATCGGTTAAAATATTTGCCAATTTAACCACCTTTTGTTTTGCTAGTTCGCTTGTGTATGGATAACTATGAAAATGCACTGCATCAATTTTCATTCCTCTTTTTGCCATCATATATCCAGCAACTGGGCTATCAATTCCTCCAGATAGCAATAACATTCCTTTTGCACTAGTACCTACAGGTAGGCCTCTTTCAGCTGAATAAGTATCAAAATAAACATAAGTTTTATTCTGTTCTCTAACTTCCACGAATATTGTTGTTTCAGGATTATATAAATCAACAGAAATATTGTTATTATCTAAAATTACACCACCAAGTATTGAAGAAAATTCAGTAGAATTATATGGGAAAGTTTTATCTGCTCTATTAACGGTTACTCTAAAACTTTTTGCATTTAATTTAATAGTTGAAATATAATCTTTAATTTCTTGAATATTACTCTCTAACTCAACTGCAGGGCTTATTGAATGGATACCAAAAACTTTTCTTAACTTTTCAATAATTTCCATTTCCTGTATTTCATTATAATTTGAGATTTTATATCTACCACCAATTTTCTCAAGATTTATGGAGTAATCTCTAAGTTTCTCATCAATATTATCTAACAATATCTTCTCAAAAATATGCCTATTTTTGCCCTTTAAAAACAATTCTCCAAATCTTATTAATATAACTTTATTCATCTTTATCTCCTATTTGTATTAGTTAGATAATCATTAACCACTTGTTCTAACATAATCACAAATTCTTGTATTTCTTTCTTTTCATTGAAACTAGAAAAACTTATTCTAATTGAGCCTTCAATAAGATAATCTGGAACCCCCATATTTGATAAAATTCTATTATCCTTTTTCTTACTAGAACAGGCTGAACCATTTCCTATTAAAAATCCTCTATCTTCCAACATATACAAAATGCTTTCTGCTCTAACATTTGGTATTGAGCAAGAAATAATGTATGGACTACAACTTTCATCAGAATTAATCACAACATTTGGTATTCTTTGCACAACCTCTTTTTTAAAGTAATTGCATAGTCCTTCGATTTTATCATAGTTCTTAACCAAATTTTCTTGAGATAACCTACTAGCTTTTGCAAATGCCATTATTCCAGCTAAATTTTCAGTTCCGCTTCTAAAATTACTCTCTTGTCCACCGCCTAAGATAAATGGTTTTATATTAAGACCATTTTTTACAAATAATGCTCCAACTCCTTTAGGCCCGTGGATTTTATGTGCACTTAATGTTAATGCATCAACTCCTAAATTTGAAACTTTGAAAGGAATTTTACCAAATCCTTGTACTGCATCAGTATGGAAAACAACCTTAGGGTTAACTGATTTTGCATAATTAACTAATTTTTCTATATCGTTAATTGCTCCAGTTTCATTACTAACTAACATAATTGAAACGAAAGCAGTTGTGGAATCCATCTCTTTTTTAAAGATATTTTCATCAACCTTGCCAGTTTTATCCAAAGGAATAAAGCATATTCTATATCCTTGACTTTCTAATTCTTTTGCCACATTATAAACAGATGGGTGCTCGCCCATAGAGAAAATATATTTTGCGTTTTTATTTCTCACAAAACTCCTAATAATCATATTATTCGATTCTGTAGCACCACTAGTAAAAATTAAACCATCTAACAAACTTGCTCCTAAATCTTTTAGAATACCAACTCTAGCAGAATCTAATAGGTTCTTACTCTCAACACCGCATTTATAAAGTGCACTTGCATTATAATAATTATTTTCGTTTATATTAACTAAAACACCTAAACTTTCTTTGTACATCTTTGTTGTACTTGCATTATCTAAAAATACCATAAAATTTTTCCTTTTCGAGGCATTATATCACAACAAAATACTTTTTACAATGAAATTTTAAAATTCTTTATCACTTTAATTATTAATATGGAACAAAGTTTAATAGAGTGTCGAGACTATCTGAATACAAATAAACTTCTGGAACCTGTCCAACAATTATATTTTCACAAGCCAAAACTTGAACACTTGATTGATATTGTTTTTGATAGAAAGGCACAATAACGCCCAAATTTGCTTGAACATTTAAGTAAATTCTATGAATTGTTTGGTTAATACCTGAGTTTTCAAATCTTGTACTTAATTCACAATAAACTGAACCGATTGGTCGCACTTTAATTTTTACATTTGGTCCAACACCTGTAAATAAAGATATTCCTAATAATGTTCCGAGAGGGATTTTAATACCACTTAAACCATTATTTGCTATATTTTCTTCTGTTTTTAAAGCTATTTGTTCTGAAATTCTATTGATTTTAGCACCATTAGCTTGTATTAAAGCGATATTACCTTCATTATTATACTTTATAGATATTAGTTCATCATAAATATTTGCCGTTTTTATACTATCTCTTATAGCTAAATTTATTGAGTTTGTGGCTAGTTTATTAGCTTCAAACTCTATACTCGCATTTAATACTGGATTAACCAATATTGAATATAACGAAAAAATAATGAATAAAATAATAAATACAATAAAAAAGATTGCAAATTTTTTCTTTATTCTGGATTTTTTTCGATTTTGGTTTCTCATATTAAATAATTATGATATGTTGCTTAATTATATGATTTTATAAATATGGATTTAAGATATTATTATTAATCTATGTATAAATATTTGGAGAAATTTGAGAAAAGTGGTATTCTATACTTATATAATTGTGTCCGTTTATCAGCAATATATTTAAGGAGTTCTATTTATTTATGAAAAACACAAATGAGAATAATGAGAAGTTAAACATAGCCCATGCTATGGATATTTATTTACCTACGGTTGATGGTGTTGTTCAATGTATGCATCATTATTGTACAAATTTAAGCAAAAATCACAATGTAACCGCTTTAGTTCCTCAAAATGAGAAAGGTTATGTTGATAATTTTCCATATAAAGTTATAAGATGCAAAAGTTCTTATATTCCAATTGCAAAATATTATTACGGCAATCCTTCAGGAGATGCTAAATTTAAAAAGAAAGTTGAGGAATGTAACTTTGATATTATCCATGTTCACTCGCCTTTCAAAATGGCAAGATTCGCAATTAGTTATGCTAAAAAGCATAATATTCCAATCGTTGCAACCTTCCATACAAATTTTAGACCAATTTTTAACGATATTTTTAAAAGCCCAGCCATAACTGAAAGCATACTAGCTGGTTTTGGTAATGTTTATAATAAAATGGATGAAATATTTGTATGTTCCGAAGGAGTAGCAAAACAAGCACGCTCTTTTGGTTACAAAGGCAAAATTACATACTTACCTTTTGGTACAGAATTTAAAAAATGCGAAGACATAAAGCCTTTAAAAGAAGAAGCAAACAAAAAATTAAATCTTTCTCCAGATGAATTGGTGTTTATTTTTGTTGGAAGAGTTATGCCTTTAAAAAGAATTGACTTTATTCTTGAAAGCTTGAAGATTTTAAAAGAAAAAGGAGTCAGCTTCAAATTTTATGTTGTTGGAAAAGGTTTATATTCTGAAAAGCTTAAAAAACTTGCTTCTATTTTAGGTCTTGAAGAAAATGTAATTTTTATGGGCTTTGTTGATAGAGAGTTATTTCCGTTATTATATGCTAGAGCGGACCTTCTACTATTCCCTTCAATCTATGATAACTTCGGACTAGTTAAAGTTGAAGCGGCTGCTTTCTCAACCGCTGGAGTTTATGTTAAAAACACGCAAGCGGGTTCTGGTATAACCGATAAACATAATGGCTTTATTAGTGAGGATAATCCAGAAAGTTTTGCAAATACAATATATGATGCAATTCAAGATAGAGCAAAACTTGAGCAAGTTGGTATTAACGCAAGTAATGAGATTTATTACAGCTGGGAAGATTGTACGGATAAATTAGTTGAAGAATATAGAAGAATTATAAAAGAGAAAAAAGAAAAATTATCCAAAAAAGAGAAAAGAGAAAAGTTAAAAAATACAAAGTCAGCGATAATTTTAAGGGCTAGACGCATTGAAAATAATAAAGATAGAATACAAAGAAAAGAAAGCCGAATTTATATGAAACAAGAAAACAAACAGTTTAGCGATGCAAAAGCGTTTGTTAAGAAAACTGAAAGAAAAATAAAAAAATCTGAAGTAAAGGAAAAATAAAAATGAAAACAGCTTTTATTATGGCAGGCGGAAAAGGAACAAGATTAAAAGAATTAACAAATGATGAAATTCCTAAGCCTCTTGTTAAAGTTTTAGGTACTAGCCTTATTGAACGAGAATTAAAGTTATTAAAAGAATATGGCTTTCAAAAGGTATTTATTTCAGTTGGACACTTAGCAGAAAAGATAATTGAAACGCTTGGTGATGGTAAAAATTATGGTTTACAAATTGAATATATAATTGAAACCTCCCCTCTTGGTTCTGGTGGTGCTTTATATTATGTAAAAGATAAAATTGATGATGATTTATTGGTTGTGAGCGGTGATGTTATCTTAGATGTTAACTTTGATAAAATGCTTGAGTTTCATAAGAAAAATAACGCAATTGCAACGCTTTTTGTTCACCCTAATATGCACCCTTACGATTCCGACTTAGTTGTTTACGGCTGTGATAACATTGTAACTAAATTCGATTTTAAAGGTACAGAAAGAAATTACTATTATAAAAATTCCGTTAATGCAGGATTATTTATTTTAAACAAAGAAAGTTTGAAATTTTTTGATGAACCTAAAAAAGTTAATATGGAAAAGGATTTCTTAAATTCAATTATTAACACTGGCAGAGTTTTTGCATACAAATCAACTGAATATATAAAAGATGCAGGTACTCCAGATAGAATTGAAAAAGTTTCAAAAGATTTACAAGAAGGTATTGTTTCACAGAAAAATTTAAAAAATAAGCAAGTGGCTATATTTTTAGATAGAGATGGAACAATAAATAAATATAGAAAATTTATAAAAAATGCTAATGATATTGAACTTCTTCCAAATGTTGTGGAAGCAATAAAAATGATTAATCAAAGCAAATATTTAGCTTTAGTGGTTACAAATCAACCTGTTATTGCTCGTGGTGAAGCAACATTTGAAGAAGTTGAAAAAATGCACAATAAAATTGAAACAATTCTTGGAGAAAACGCATCATATATTGATGATATTAAATATTGTCCTCACCACCCTGACAAAGGTTTTG
Organism: uncultured Clostridia bacterium; assembly: GCA_934772445.1. Lineage (GTDB taxonomy): Bacteria > Bacillota > Clostridia > Christensenellales > UBA1242 > UBA11490. The sequence goes on along the minus strand of CAKVMJ010000013.1, from coordinate 16,507 downwards.
AGGGGGAAGTTAAAGAATTAAAAATTAATTGTGATTGCAGAAAACCTAAAATTGGTATGATTAAATATTTTGAAGAGAAATATAATATTGATTTGAGTAAATCATATATAGTTGGTGATACTAGTTTAGATATTCAAACTGGAATAAATGCAGGATTAAAAACTATAAAACTTCCATTTGAAGATATTGATAAAAACTCAGATATAAAAGCAGATTTTTATGCAAACGATTTATTAGAAGCTATTAAAATTATTTTAAATAATTAATAAAAAAACACATTAAGCAATCTAGTTTAATGTGTTTTTTCTTATTTAAGAATTTATTTATTCAGCAAATATTTCACTTTCAATACAAGCACACAATATATGATAAATAGGCAAATGATATTCTTGAATTTTGAAAGTTTCCTTGCTAGGAACATTTAATAAAACATCTACCAAATCTTTCAATTTTCCACCAGTTTCACCAGTTAATGCAACAACTTTCATTCCTTTAATTTTAGCGATTTTAGTTGCATAAACCACATTTTTAGAGTTACCACTTGTAGAAATTCCAATCAACACATCTCCTTCATCACCTAAAGTGTTAGTTAATTGTGCAAAAGTCATTTTCTCATCACAATCATTGGCAAATGCTGTGTTTAACGCTGTAAAAGAAGTTAGTGGAATACATTTAATTCCTTGTTGTAAGTTATTTGCAATATACTCTCCTTCTTCGCCGAAAGTATCTACGAGTTTATTTCGTAAGCCTTCATCAACTTTTCTTTTTAACATAAATGATTTTAATAATTCACCAGCAATATGTTCGCTATCAGCACAACTGCCACCATTACCACAAACTAAAATCTTTTTTCCGTTTTTATAAGCCTCAACTAAAATTTTAATTGTTTCATCAATTTGAGATTTTAAAAATTCAAGTTTTTCATACCTTTGATAAAACTCATTCAATAAATTTTCTGTTCTTTCTTTCATTTCTTTTTCCTTTTATTTTTTATTTTCTTTCTTTATAAATAGATTTATCAACCAAGCACCAAATGGAGCAAAAATTCTTCTAAAACATTTAACTTTTTTATTCGCTCTTAAATATTTTTTATTTTCATCTAAATGTTCTTTTAAAAATTTATAACTATCTTTATCCACCACTTTATCTCTTAACATAAAGTAAAAACTCTCTAAGCAAGAGAAATAAAGCCAAGTACGAACATATTTTTCAAGAGCAGGTTTTTCCTTTTTCATCTCAACGGCAAATTCATTTAATTTATACATCAAACAAAATCTTCTGGTTGAAAATTTACTATGTACGGCACTTCCCATTCTTATTAAATAAGCATACAACTGATTTTTTATAAATCCTACTTTTTTAGCTTTTTTCAGAACCACATAGTTATATGAAATATCTTCCCCTTGAGATAGAGATGTATCAAATCTGAAATTTTTTAATAAGTCGGCTCTATAAATTTTCAATGCCACCAAAGCTAAACAAAGTGTGTTTCCTGAGAACATTTCTTTGAAATATTCTTCAGCCTCATATTCCTTACATTTAACCTTACCACACTTTTTAAATGAATATTCTTGCCCTTCCTTAACTCTTACGAAATCGCAAGAAACAATATCTAAATCATTTTCAACTAAAGTTTTTAACATAACCTCAACATATTGATTGCTAATAAAATCATCCCCATCAACAAATACAATATATTTTCCAGTTGCATTATCCAAACCTAAATTTCTAGCAGATGAAACACCACCATTTTCTTTTGTTAAAACTTTTATCCTCTCATCTTTTAAACTTAACTCATTTGCAACTTCTAATGTTTTATCCTTAGAACCATCATCAACAATTAATATTTCAAGATTCTCATAAGTTTGACTTAAAAGACTTTCAACACATTTTTTTAGATACTTCTCAACATTATAAGCTGGTATTATTATCGAAACTTTTTCTTTTTCCATTATCTCCCCTAAATATTGTAATACAAATATATCTTAACATAAAAAATAATAAATAACCAAACTAAAAAACAAAAAGAAAGCATAATTTTACGCTTTCTTTGTTTTACTACTAAAAATCAATGCAAAAATATAAGCAAATATAACGGCTGCGGCAATTCCTCCAGCTGTTGCAGTTAAACCACCCGTGAAAATTCCAAGCACACTTTTTTCTTTTATCGCATCAATAACACCTTTAGCCAAACTTCTTCCAAACCCTGTAATTGGTACAGTTGCACCAGCTCCAGCAAATTGAACGATTGGTTCATATAGCCCACAACCTTCAAGTATTGCACCAATAACTACAAATAAAACTAAAATTCTAGCACTCGTGATATTTGTTTTAATAATCAGGATTTGACCTAACATACAAATAAATCCACCAACCAAAAATACTTTCAAATACATCAACCACATATTATTTATCCTCCATTCTAAATTCAACTATATGGCAAATACCCGGAATTGAATCACCTTGCTGACTTGTTGTTGTGCTAAGCAATGCACCAGTTGCTCCAAATAAAACTCGTTTATATTTTCCCTTAATCATATTTTTATAAATGTAAGAATTTAAAACTAAAGCACTACAACCAGCACCACTCGCACCTTGAAATGTTCGTTGGTCGTTATTAAACATCATTTGCCCACAATCGCAATAATTTTTCCCCATCTTATATCCTTGATGTTCCATTAAATCTATAAAAACTTCGCTTCCAAATTTGCCTAAATCCCCAGTTAGAATTAAATCATAATCTTTTGGTGTGGTATTTGTATCTTTAAAGTGAGCAATAAAGGAGTCCATTGCTGCGGGTGCCATTGCAGCTCCCATATTATTAACATCTGTAATTCCAAAATCCACAACCTTTCCAAAAGTTGCATTTGCAATATATGGTCCTTTTCCATTCTTACTTAAAATTGTGCAACCCGAACCTGTAACAGTCCATTGACTAACTGGTGGGCGTTGGTTTCCAAGTTCCAACGGAAACCTATATTGTCTTTCAGCCGTGCTAAAATGACTACCAGTTGAACAAGCAACTGTTTTAAAATAATCACCATCAACAAAACACGCTCCAACTGCTAACGATTCAGCCATTGTACTACAAGCACCATATAATCCTAAAAAGGTTGTGTTAAATTGTCTGGCACTAAAACTTGATGATACTATTTGATTTAACAAATCTCCACCAATAAGCAAATCAATATTTTCTTCTTTTAATTTGGCTTGTTTGATTGCATATTTAATTGTGGTTTCAATAAGTTTTCTTTCAGCTCGCTCAAATGTTTTTTCTCCAAATTTATCATCTTCTAAAATCATATCAAAATAATCTTTGAAATTTCCCTCACCTTCCTTAAATCCAGCAATAGTATAAAAACCTTTCACTGCAGGTTTGTTTTCAAAAACTATAGTTTGATTTCCAATCTTCTTACTCATTAATAATTCTCCCATTATAAAAACAAATAAACAATTCCAACAATTATTGATGCTGCAATACCATTAACTATAACAGGTCCTGCAACGGTAAACATCTTAACACATAAACCAAAGATAATACCTTCTTTTTTAAATTCAATTGCTGGGCTTGTTATAGAATTTGAAAAACCAGTGATTGGAACTATTGAACCAGCACCAGCGAATGCACCAATTCTATCATAAACTCCCAAACCTGTTAAAAAACTTGCAATAAAAATTAGGATAATTAACATCCAAGCATTAGCAGAATCAATACCCATCGTTGGAAAAATTGCCATCAATGCATCATTAATTCCTTGACCAATACAGCATATTAAACCACCAACTAAGAATGCATAAATTAAAGTTGGGAAATCTTTAGTTTTAGGAATCTTGGCTTGTATATATTCATTATATTTTCTATTTCTTTCTTGCTCTGTCATCTTCAAAATCTCCTATTAATTTTTTAGATTATTAACATTAAAAAAATTTTTAAACAAATTTTGTAAAATCATAAATAAATCTTTTTTTATAGCACAAACTAGCAATATAAAAATTGGAGGAAATTATGAAAAAATCAATTCTAATTACGATTGCTTGCCTATTATTAACTATATTTTTAGTTAGTTGCACAGAAACACCTATGCAAATATCTATTGGCAAATCAATTGATAAAAATCTCAATAACTTACTATATACTGTCACAAAGTTAGATACTATTGACAATAATACATTAGCAAACCCAGATATGTACTCTGCAAAAAATTCATTAACTTTTAGCCTTACACCTTCTCCAGATTCAACAATTATTAGAAGAAGTATTGCCTATTACAACCCAACAGATACTAATCAAGTTTTGAAAGAATTAATTATTAATAAATTAATAGACAAATGCAAATGCGATAATAATGGCAATTGTTACCTTTGTAATAAACAATATGGAGATTGCGCAGATGGAACTTGTGATAATTGTGGTGGAGCAATAATTTGCGATAGCAATGGTAACTGTAAATCTTGCAATAAGCAACTATTATTAAATGATAACGGTTCTTGTAAAAACTGTAATACAAACTGTGTGAACGGAACTTGTTCTAGTTCAATAGCAGATAGATTTAATACAAATGGAAACTCAGTTGTTTTACCAAACACATCAAGCAACAATTCAAATAATAATTGTGCTTCAAATTATAGAAATCCTTTAGAGACTAAAACAATCTCTAATATAACTACAACCGATGAGAGTGATTTAACAAGTGCTGAATTAAAAGAAAATAACTACGATATGGAAATCATAAAACCAAATTCAGATACTGTTTATAATTCTATAGAAAATGGTTACACATCAAGATACGATAAACTAGGAAATAGAAACAATCAAAGTTTTAGAAACGCAGTTAGAAGGAGTGATGATAAAAAAGAAAGCGAATTAGAGGTTGAACAATTATCTAATGAAACTAATTTAGATGATACAACTACCACCGAGCAAAAACCTCAAACCGTTTACTATTATTATGAAGAGAGTTTTACTCCAGATGCCTTAAAATATAAGCCAAGATTTGTTTCTGGTTACGACCAAAACACAACTGAAAACGATTTCAATAATTATATAATTAAAGTTCAAAAATTGTATGCCATCACAAGTGATGTAATGGAAGCAAATAATGAATTATCTGGTTATAAAACAAACTTGATTGATGCAATTCAATCAGCTAAGGATTTAAATAAAAATTTTAAAGAATTAAAATACGAACCAAGTAGTTATCAAATTCAAGCAGTTAAAAATTATTTAACAGATTTAAAAGCAACAAATAGTAATTTAAGAGCTTGCAATGGAGATTTGAATGACCAAATCAACCATATCTCATCTAACAACACCACCATTTCTTCTAGCGTGGATATTATGAATAGTAATTATATTGCATTACTTAATCAATTAGATGCAAGAATAACTTTTCATAGAAATGCTTTGGCCACACTAGAACAATTAAGTTATATCATTCAAGATGCAATTGTAAATAACAATCCTGTAATACTACCTAATAAAGAGCAAACTCCGATAGTGGAAGAAAAAACAGAAAATGAATTACCTTCAGATTCTTCAACAACTACACCAATTGAAGATGTTACCACTCCAGTAGAAAGTACAGAAATTGAGGATAATAACACTATTGAAGAAACAAATTCAGATTTAGATAATAAACCAAATACTTTATTAGATACCTATAAAGAAACACCATTAAAAAATGTTGATACCTATAAAAATATCAACATCACAGAAAATCAAACAATAAATAATGAAGTTATTGAAAACAATACCGATGAAAATAATAACGATATTCAGAACGATACAGATAACACATTGAATAATGAGAATAATACAAATAATTTAGATAATAATCTAATCCCAGATAATAACGCTGTGAACGATAACATTATCCCAAATAACGGTATTAACAATGGAATTAATAATAATTTCAATAACGGAGTTAATAATGGCGTTAATAACGGAATAAATAATAATTTGAATGGTAACGGAAGAGTTAATAATAGAATTATTAGCCAAAACAACTTAAACCAAGACAATAATGTTACAAATGGTTCTAATTATTATTACGATGCTAATGGTAGCCTGTATAACGCAAATAACTTCAACGGCATCGAGGGAAAAAGAAATAATAATATAGACACATATAACTATAGCACATTAATAGATACTCTAAATAGAGGTACTGTTAATAATGGAATCAACACATTAAATATAACTCCTGCAACATCAGAAGTTATTGAGGATGAGGAGAATATAGATAATAATTTAGAAATAACAAACGAGAATATAATTGAAAATACCGAAGTAATTTCTTCTGAAGATGAAATAATATTAGATGAAAATGATGAAGAACAAGATAATGAAAATAATTTATCTAATGAAGATTTAGAAATAAACGAAAATAATAATGAAGAGAATAATACAGAAAGAAGAGTTTCTATATCAAATAAGGAGGAAAATATGCAATTAGAATCAGATGAGTTAGTTGACTACACTAAAGAATTACAAGACCCTGAAATCAAATTTTTAAGTGATGAGAATTTATAAAAAATAAACCTAGATTTATGTAACTTTAAATTACAATATCTAGGTTTTTTTATTTTAAAATAGTTACACTTTTCAAACCAGTACATCTAGAAAAAGCACCCTCTCCTATACTAGTTACACTATTTGGTATTTCTATACTTGTTAACCCACTACAACTTTCAAATGCATAATTTCCTATTTTTGTTACCGTATTAGGAATAATAGTATTCTTACAACCTTGCATTAATGTATTACTAGAAGTTTCTATTATTGCATTACAATTATTTCGGCTATCATATTTTAAATTGCCATTTTTTATTACAATATTTGTTAAACTAATACAACCTCAATAATAAGACTTTTAAATGTGTTAATTAAGTTTTCATAAATTTATAAAAATTGGAGTGTTTTTATTAAAATTAATTTTAAGATGTTTTTTATTATTAAACTTTGTCTTTACCCTCCACTGTTTCTTTTATATAGTTTAGTATCTTATTTTCTAATCTACTAACTTGTACTTGGCTAACCCCCAACATTTCCGCCACCTCTTTTTGAGTTTTATCTCTAAAATATCTAAGAAGGATTATCTTTCTATCTCTTTTAGGAAGTTTTGATATTATGTTTTTAATCAAAAATAATTCCATATCTTTTTCCATATCTGAATCTGGTATTTTCTCTATTAGCAATTGTTCTTTATTTCCACCATCTTCATTTATAACTGAACTAAGACTTACTAAAGGAATATTACTCTCCATTGCAAATATTATATCTTCTTTAGGTACTTTAAAATGTTCAACTAAATCTTCAATTGTTGGAGATACATTATATTTATTAATAAACTCTTCATTATATTTATTAATCTGAATATTAAGGGTTTTAACACTTCTGGATACTTTAATAATTCCGTTATCCCTCATAAACCTTTTTATTTCGCCAGCAATCATCGGAACAGCATAAGTACTAAACTTAACATTAAAATCCAGATTAAAGTTTGTTATAGCCTTTAAAAAGCCTAAACTTCCAAGCTGATACAAATCATCATATTCTATTCCCTTATCTCTATATCTTTTTATAACACTCTTTATTAATGGCGAGTTTTCTAAAATTAATTTTTCTTTTGCATTTTCATCATCGTTTTGTGCTAATTTAATTAATTCTAAAGTGTTATCATTCATATTATCCCCCGATTGCCATCTTACAATCTCCTAATCTTTTTATAAGAGTTACTGTTGTACCTTTCTTCTCGTTTGATTCCACCATCACTTTATCCATAAAACCTTCCATAACCGTGAAACCCATACCGCTCCTTTCCTTTGTTGAGCAAGTGGTGAAAAAAGGTTCTCTAGCCTTCTCAATATCTTTTATACCTATACCAAAGTCTGTTATAGATATGTAAAGTTCGTTATCGCAAATCTCTGCACTTAACTCTATATCTCCTTTCATATTTGGATATGCGTGTACTACACAATTTGTAACAGCCTCGCTAACTGCTGTTTTTATATCATTTAACTCTTCTAGCGTTGGGTTTAATACAGAACAAAAACTAGCAATACAAACCCTTGCAAAGCTCTCATTCTCGCTTAATGCTGAAAATCTTAATTTCATATTATTCTTATAACTCATATCAATCTCCTTAAACTATTTTAGGCATAATCTCATACAGCCCAGACATTCTAAATATTTTCTCTATATGATTATTTGGATTTGCTATAAAAATTGGTGTATGCCTATTTCTAAGCTTTTTATATCTTCCTATCAACACTCCAATTCCAGTGCTATCCATAAAATCTAAATCCGCTAAGTCTATTATCGCTTGAGAGAAATCATTATTTGAAAACAAGTCGTCTAGGTATGTTCTTGTGTAATTTGCTGTGTATTCATCAAGTTCTCCACAAAGCTTTACATTCATAATACTATCTACAATCTTATACTGAATATCCATCTTAAACCTCCATTTTTATAAATTTTATCATCTTTTTTCACACAAAAAACGAGAGTTTTTGCTGAAATATGGCTTTTTAAGTCGATATTTCAACACTGAAAAAAATATTGCAAATATTTTAAAAATTTACTCTTTTTTATTGACAAATGTTTTTTTTTATAGTAAAATTATGCTTGTTACACTATGTAGCACTTATTCAATTTCGGGGTGTAGCGCAGTTTGGTAGCGCACTTGATTTGGGATCAAGGGGCCGGGAGTTCGAGTCTCTTCACCCCGACCAATAAAAGTTTGCTTACTTTTATTCGGGCCTTTAGCTCAGTTGGTTAGAGCAACCGGCTCATAACCGGTCGGTCCGCGGTTCAAGTCCGTGAAGGCCCACCAAAATTCCGATTAAATAACATAGTTCTATATGGCCTGGTAGTTCAGCTGGTTAGAACGCTAGCCTGTCACGCTAGAGGTCAGGGGTTCGAGTCCCCTTCAGGTCGCCAATTATGTTTGCCTCGGTAGCTCAGTCGGTAGAGCAAAGGACTGAAAATCCTTGTGTCGGTGGTTCGATTCCGCCCCGAGGCACCATTTAAGATTGGAATTAAAAATTAAATTATTGCTAAATAGTTATTTATATGCTGGTGTAGCTCAATCGGTAGAGCAGCTGACTTGTAATCAGCAGGTTGTGGGTTCGATTCCTATCACCAGCTCCAAATATGTTAAACTTCGCTATTTGCAATAATTTCCCCCTTTTATAATTATTGTTTTTGCTTAATCATAAGTAAGAAATAGTAAAATTTAACATATTATGGGAGAGTTCCAGAGCGGCCAAATGGAACGGACTGTAAATCCGTCGTCTCCGACTTCGTTGGTTCGAATCCAGCCTCTCCCACCAAATATTGAGTCCTGATAAAGGACTTTTTTTGTTGATATTTCTAATTTAATTGTAAATTTAATTTCACTTTTATTTATTAACAGATAAATTTATTTTTTAGTACAAATTAAAGATTTATAAATTCCAGTTTAGCTTTTAATAAAAAATTAAAAAAATTTGATAATTATAATCAAACATAGAAAAAGCGTATTCACTAAGAAATACGCTTTTTTATTAAAAAATATTGAAGATTATGAAGTAACCTCTTTTTATTTTTGCGGTGCAAAAATGGGGTTTACTTTAATTATTTATCCTTTTTCTTTTTCTTTTTCTTATATTGATATTTATCCAATAATTCAAACATTCTATCGTGGAGAATTTGTTTTCCTTTAGCCATTAACTCATCATTGAGCCTTGCATCTTTAAATTCTTCCATTTCAGATAAATTAAATGGTTTACCAACCACAAGTCTATTCCTTCTAAAAATTCTTGGTTTTCTTATCATCATAGCTGGTACGATTGGTGCTTTTGATCTAATTGCAAATAAAATAACGCCATCTTTTAAATTGTTTTGATCTGTTGTTTGAACTCTTGTTCCTTCAGGGAAAATACATACTGCCTTATCCGCTTTTAGATAACCTAGAGTTTTCTTAACAGCTTGCAAGTCGGTTTCTCCCCTTTTGATCGGATAACCACCCCAGTTTTTTAATATAGCACCAAGCAATTTATTTTTAAACAAACTATCTTTAGCCATATATTTATATCTTCTACGACACAATCTAGTTGCAATTAAAGGCACATCAGCATTTGATTGGTGGTTACAACATAAAATCATCTTGCCTTTCTTAGGTATATTTTTTTTACCAATAACTCTAGTTGGATACAATATAAGCAAAGGTAAGTATGCTAAAATAAAACATATATAATAAAACATTTAAACCCCTCATTTTTGAACTATGTTTAGGATTTTATCTACAACTTCATCAATTGTTAAATTATCTGTGTTTATATAAACAGCATCATCAACCAAAACAAGCGGACATAAAGTTCTTTCTTTATCTCTTCTATCTCTTTCAATTATTTGTGATAAAACTTCATCATAGTTTAATTCTTTTGTTGTATTTTTTTCATCATTCATTCTTCTTTTTGCCCTAATTTCTGGGCTTGCGTCAATATAGAATTTATATTTTGCATTTGGAAGAACATGGCTAGTAATATCTCTTCCTTCCATTATGCAAGAATGTTCTTTTGCCACATCTCTTTGAATATCTAAAATTTTATCTCTTACAAATTTATAAGCAGATGTGATTGAACACGCATTGCTAACCTCTAAAGAATAAAGCCTATTTGTAACATCAATATCATTCATAATAACTCGTTGCTCACCATCAACGAATTTGATTTTTATATTTATTTTATCCAGATTTGAAATAATTGATTTTTCATCGTTTGGATCTAAATTATTATCTAAAGCATATAATCCTATTGCTCTATATAAAGCACCTGTATTAAGATGCAAGATATTTAATTTTTTAGCCACAATATCTGTAACTGTACTCTTTCCAGATCCGCTTGGACCATCAACTGCAATTGTTATCATATTTATTATCTCCTTATTACAAATAGATTTTATTTAATTCATTTTTATCTAGTTTTCTAAATTTACCACTTTGCAAGTCACCAAGAGTAAGTTCACCAATTTTAATTCTTTTCAAATCATAAACCTTTGCGTTAATATATGAAAACATATTTCTAACTTCGTGGTTTTTGCCTTCGAAAATTGTGATTGTGGTTAAAAATCCATCATTAAACTTAACTGTTGAACCAACTACTGCAGGCATATATTGTATTCCATCTATACAAACGCCTTTCTTTAATTGATTTAATCCAGAACTAGTTGGCTTAACTCTTGTAAAAACTTCGTATGTTTTACTTATATGCTTTGATGGATGAATAATGCTATTTGCGAAATCTCCATCATTAGTCAATATCAACAATCCTTCTGTGTTATAATCCAATCTTCCAACTGGAAAAATTCGTTCTTTAACACCTTTCATTAAATTTAAAACAGTTTTTCTTCCTTTCTCATCGGAAACGGAAGTTATATAACATTTAGGTTTATTTAAAATGAAGTAAACCCTATTTTCATTCAAAACCACCTTTTTGCCCTTATACTCAACCGTATCTGTTTCTAATACATCTGTTGCAAGGTTTGAAACCACTTCCCCATTTATTGTAATTAAACCATTTGTAATAAGCTCTTCAACCTTTCGCCGACTACCTATTCCGGCACTCGCTAAAAATTTATTTATTCTCATACGCACACCCTAGGTCTATTTTATAATGATTTAATTTATTTTGCAAACGAAATTTTATAGTTAAATTATATTTTAGAAATTAAAAATAAAAAAGCGAAGAATTAATTCCTCGCTTTCTTATTATTAAAATAAACTTTTACCAATTACTTATTATATTTTCAATGAGATATTTTAGATCTATATTTCTTGAAGTATCAATAGCATAAAGATTTTCGGAATAAATCTCATCATCGTTAAACAAAACTTTTACCTTACCTATAATTGTATCAAAATTCACTGGTGCTTTAATTGTGGAAGGAATATCGTATTCAACTCTATATTTATCTTCATCGGCTTTTTTTATCAATGCTTTATAACCATTAATTGTTGCAACTCCAACCTGTTCTTTATCTCCATCTTCAACAATTAAATTGCTAACAAATGTATAAGGTTTTACAAACTCTTTTATTTTATATTCTTCAAAAGCCTTATTAGTTAGTCTATCACATTCTTCAAACATTGGTCCGCAATTTAATACAACGCTAATAATTTGCAAACCATCTTTTTCAGATGCATTTACAAGACACCTTCCTGCATTATCTGTAAAACCAGTTTTAACTCCAACGCAATCATCTCTAGTAAACAACAATTTATTTTTATTCTTTAAATACCTCGTTCCAGAATGTTCTCCACCTTCAATTGTTTTATATTTTGTTGAAACTATTTCTTTAAATGTTTCATTCTTTAAAGCATACGCTGTTATCTTACTTAAATCATAGGCTGAAGTATAATGCGTTTTGCTATCTAATCCGTGAGGATTATCAAAATGAGTGTTTTGCAATTCTAATTTATCTGCAAATTCATTCATCATCTCAACAAACTTTTTGCTTCCACCTTCTCCACCTATATGACACGCTAACGCCATAGCACAATCATTACCACTTGCAAGCATTAATCCATATAGCAGATTTCGGATTGAGATTTTTTCATTATAATCAAGATAAATACTAGTTCCTTCTATTCCAACGGCCTTATCATCAACAGTTATAACATCATCTAAATTGCTATTTTCAATTGCCAAAATAGCTGTTGCAATTTTTGTAACACTCGCCATCGGCAACCTTAAATCTTTTTTAAATTCATACAAAACTTCTCCAGTGTTACCCTCTAAAACTACCATAGATTTAGCTGGTGCAACAATTTCATTATTGGCATAAATCATATAGTTATTGACATTTAATATAGCGATTAATGACAATAATACTATTACTATATGACAAATCATCTTTTTACTCATTTTTTACTTCTCCTGCTTTGATGATAATATTTTTATACTTTGTTCAATTAAATCTACTAATTTTTTATATGGATAAGTTTTATCTAAATTCACATATTGAACTAAATTTTTATTTATAAGAATATAACCTAAAGGAAAAACATTAAAGCCCGTTGTACTTCCATTTATTAAAGATGGGTTCGACTTTTTATTTAATGATATATTGCTTTCGCCAATCACATATCCCACATTTATTTTATTTAAAGGAATTATTGTTATACTTTCATTTACCTTTATCGGCTTACCAATTATTGTATTACCATCTGCAATGCTTTTTATATTTTGTAAAGTATTTTCAATAATATTTGAAACCTCTTCTTTTATTTCATTTTTCTTTTCTTTATCTTTCATATATAAAATTTCCTTTTTCTAATAATGCTTGCATAGCGCCATAAGCCAAATCAAATAAACTTACCATAAATTCAACTTTTAATCCTATGTTTAATTTATTCTCTGCAATAGTTGGAAAAATTTGCATACTAATTTCAGAATCTTTTTCAAAATTATTAATCTTAAAGAAAATAATATTATTAATAATTGTTGTACATTCATAATAGGCACAAGTTTTTATTGCATCTTCATTGCCAATATTCAACCTACTATTAAATGATATTAGGTATATTTTATGAATGATATAATATTGCAAGTCTGCAATAAATTTAAGTTTTTTATCTTGCAAATCAATTTTAATCATCTCAACTTTACCTCGTTTACTAATAAGTTTGATAAACAATCCTATTACCTCAAAGTTTTTATTATAAACAGTTAAAAATTTAAACAAGACTAACTTAAGATGACCTTTATTTATTAGAACATCATATCTTGCTTCAACTCGAATACATATTCTTGTTGTTACTATCAATACAACAATTAAAAAAATAATAACCGCGTTCTTCACGAGATTATTATTTGCATTTTTAATATTAAAATTCTAAAAATATTATTTTAATATAAATTATCTGTATCAACAGTATCTATATCTTTACCTAAAATATCATCAATTCTCTTATTAGAATTAACTATATCATTTATAATATCATCTTCCAATTCATCTAAAGCCTTTTCATTATCAACATCTTTTCCGTGTTCTTTTAATAACTTTGTGGCTTCATCATCTTCTTCAGCTGGTTTTTCTTCACTTTCTGGAATTGACCTAAAATCATATAAACTATTATTGTTAACACTTTCTTTAATCACTTTAATTCTATCAAGCAGACTCTCATATTCTGGTAAATCTTCCAAACTCTCTAACCCAAATTTCTTTAGGAAATTATCTGTTGTACCAAAAAGTAATGGTTTTCCTACTGCATCTTTTCTTCCAACAACTTCTATTAGGTTATTTTCAATTAATGTTGAAACAGCATAATCACTATTAAATCCTCTTATCTTTTCAATTTCAAGCCTTGTTATTGGTTGCCTATAAGCAACAATCGCACAAACATCCATAACTGCTTTTGTTAACGCTTTTTCTCTTATTGGATTTAAAACAGTTGAAACTTGCTCAGAAAAATTTGGATTAGAGCATAATTGTGCCTTGTTATTATAAATAATAACTTGGATTCCTTCATTATTTTCTTTAGACTCTTTTTCCATTTCTTTAAATTGATTTTTAACTTCATCTACATCTAATTCCAGCTTTTCGGCAATATCCGAAAATTGTACGCCATCACCAGCAACAAATAATATAGATTTTAAAACTTCTTTTAAATTATCCATCATTCTTTCCTTTGTTTATGCTTTAATTTCTTCATTATTTTCTTGAGTTTCTTCTTCATCTTCTCTTCTAACAATTGTTATATCATTAAATAATCCATCTTGTTGAACCTTAATTTGTTGTAGTTTCAACATTTCAAGCAATGCCATAAAAGTTGTTACAATCTCATTTTTAGAAGCTGTTGGCGAGAATAATTCTTTAAAACCAACTTTTTTATTTAAAAGCAACGCATCTTTTATTGATGAAATCTTTTGTTCAACAGTGAATTTTTCTTTTTCAACTTCTTTGGTTTCGTTCTGCTTTTCTTGTTGCGTAACTCTATTCATCACTGAAACAAAAGCATCTAGCAACATATCCAATTGCATATCTTTTAATACAAATCTAAATTTACCCGCACTTGGTTCTGGTGCTTTATAAAACCTATCTGTATTTTCTAAAGGTTTTAAATTTTCTGCCATTTCCTTCATAAGTTCGTGTTCTTTAAGTCGCATTTTTAAAAGCCATTCTTCATCAATAACTTCTTCTTCCTCTTCCTCATCTTTAGGAAGCAATGTTTTACTCTTTATTTCCAACAACTGACTAGCCACAACAACAAATTCGCTCGCCACTTCCATATTCATATTTTGAGCTTCTCTAACAATTGCTAAATATTGGTCGGTTATATCAGCAAGTTTAACATCTTCAATCTCCACTTTGCTTTTCTTAATCATATATAAAAGCAAATCCAGCGGACCTTCTTTATCTGCAAACTTAAAACTATACGCACCTTCTGCTTCAGCTTCTTCAACTATTAATTTTTCCGCATTAGTAAGTTCTTCCATTTGTTAACCCCTTAAAATATCAACTGCCAAAATTTAACCATTGGCAAAGTTACAGCACCAATTATATCCGATATAACCCAACTAAAACATAGCAATACAACAATCAAAATAATTTGACCATATCTTCTCATAAATTGCATATATCCATTTTCATAATTTGTAAACGCACTTAAAAAGTTGTAGCCATCTAAAGGATAAATTGGAAGCAAATTAAATACAAATAAGCATATATTCAAACTAAACATAAACTCACTAAATATAACTAAAAAGAAAAGTATGTTTGATGAAATATAATCCGTATAGGTAACTAAGCAAATATATAATCCACTAAATATAAAAGCAAAAATAAAATTAACAATAACTCCCGCAACAGAAACCTGTGCCATTCCCTTCTTATAGTTTCTATACTTTAAAGGATTTATAGGAACTGGCTTAGCCCAACCAAATCCAAACAACATACAACAAATAAGCCCAACAGGGTCGATATGCTTTAATGGATTTGCCGTTAATCTTCCCATCATTTTCGCCGTGTCGTCACCATTTTTATAAGCCATATATGCGTGGGCGTATTCGTGAAAAGAAAGAGATAAAACAAGCGATAAAATCAATGCTATACCTGCCAAAACTAATTGTATTGAATTATCTTTAAAAAGAAGTAATATATCTACCATTATATCTCCTCTATATATGATACTATAAAATTTAAAATAAAACAATAAAAAATACGCCCTTTAATCAAAAGGCGTATTATTTTAATGTCGATTATTAAAATGGCTAATTAGCAACCTCTACCGATAGAATTGCCACAACCGCAACAACTTAGCAATAATAAGATTAAGATAATATTCCAGCAACAGTTATCTTCACCAAAACCATTGCAACCGCATAATAATAAAATTAAAATTAATAAACAGCAGTTGTTACCGCCTTCGCCACAACCGTGGTTACCACCACAGCCACCATTATTCATTCCGAAAAACATAAATATTTCCTCCGTTGTAAATGCAAGCAAAATTATATTTCTCGT
>CAKVMJ010000012.1 GCA_934772445.1 uncultured Clostridia bacterium | reverse complement strand
GGGTATTCGTTAATAAATCCATCACAATTGGCGGTTCAACAGTAACTATTTCACTTCCAAGGCTTGCTTGGGAATGTCTATAAAAATTATTTTATAATAACCAATAAAAAAACTCCTAAATTAGGAGTTTTTTTATATGTTGCATAATAGTTTGATTGGTATTATGCAAAGTTATATTTATTCTGCTTTACCAGAACTTAGGAAAACATTTTTCATTTTATATGCCACTGTTTCGCTTACATTCTTCATTCCAGATTTTGAATAGTTTCTTATATCCACATCGCTTGGGTTTTCATATAAATATTCTCTAACTCCAGCAGTGTAGGCAAGTCTTAAATCGCTATCCACATTTATCTTGCAAATATTATGTTTGCAAGCCTCTCTTAGCATTTCTTCTGGAATACCATTTGCGTTTTCAATATTTGCACCATACTTATTATTTAATTCAATTAATTTTTTTGGTACTGAACTAGCACCGTGAAGAACCAATGGGAAATCTGGCAATTCTTTTTCAATTTCTTCTAAAATATCGAAGGCTAGTTTTGGTTCGCCTTTGAATTTATGCGTACCGTGACTTGTTCCAATAGCAATTGCTAGGCTATCCACACCTGTTTGTCTTACAAAATCTAGGGCTAGTTTTGGGTCTGTGTAAATACTCTTATCTGCTTTAACATCTTCTTCAACTCCAGCCAAAACACCAAGTTCTGCTTCCACGGTTACATTTCTTTCGTGAGCATATATAACCACTTTTCTTGTTAATGCCACATTCTCTTCATAAGGAAGGCTAGAGGCATCTATCATAACATTGGTAAATCCAGCATCAATTGCATTTTTGCAATCTTCAAAAGTTTTGCCGTGGTCTAGGTTTAAGCAAACTGGAACTGTCATATCTGCCACACAGGTTTTAGCAAGCGCCACCAATTGTTTAGCCCCTGCATATTTAATTGCACCAGTTGAGCATTGAACGATAACTGGGCTTTGTTCTTCTTCTGCTGATTTTAAAATACTTTTCAAAACTTCCATATTAACAAAATTGAAAGCACCAATTCCATATTTGTTTTTCAAAGCATCTTTAAACATATTCTTTGAATTTTGTAATTCCATTTTTTCTCCTTTTATATGTTAATAAAAACTTATATTTAGTTTTATCTTACTTATTTTAAGGCTATTTTAGAAAAATACAAAATAAAATTAAACTTTTTAGTAAAAAATAAATAGGGTTTAATTCTTAACACTTGACTTTGATTTGTTCTTTTGATAAAATTTTAAAGAAAAAAGGGGTTTTTGAAATTTTTAAATGCAAAAAAATAAGAATGTTGAGAATATTGAGAAGGTTAGCGAGATGAAATTTGGTTTTATAATTCCAGTTTTGAAAACAACTGATATTAAGAAAAGATATGCTGTTATTGAAGATGTTTGCTCTAAAAACAAAATTGAGTTTGATGTAATTTTTGCTTTTAACGGAAATGCAAACTCTAGTTTTACCGAGGTTAGAAAAGAATTTGCCGAATGTGATAATGTTAGTGCTTTTAAAGTTGATATGAATGTTGATGAGCATAAACTTATTACTGTTGCAATGAAATATTGCGAGGGCTATGATGCCACGGTTATTTATTCTGCTAAAGATGAGACTGATGCAGATGTTTTGCAAAACTTTATAAATAGCTGGAAATCCGGAAACAAAATAGTTTACCTTAAAAAGAAAAAGAAAGGATTTAAAGGCTTCTTAAGCTCAATTAAAGAATTTTTCTATAAACTTGGAATTAAAATTTTGAATGTTTTCACAGATTTTGGCGGAGAATTAGATATTCAGCTTTTAGATCAAGAAGTTGTTCGTACTATTAACCAACTTCCTAGCAAGAATAGGCAACTAAGAGTTTTGGATTCATTTGTGGGCTATAACATTGATGTGGTTACTGTAGAATTACCTTTGGTTGATGCAAAAGAATACAACTCAAAAACAAAATCTTATTGGGTAAACCTAGCAGTTGGTTTGGGTTTAATGGCTTTATCCTTAGTATTTTTCCTAATTGCTTTAATTGGTTCGATTGTTGGAAACTTAGGTGTTGTAACTTGTATAATTTTCTGGGCATTGTTTATTGCAAGCGGATTTATGGCATACATATTTAGCGTTAAAACAATGCTAATTCATAGAGTTGGCGAACAAGTTGATTCCCACGAAATTAAAACTTTAGAAGATAGAGCAGAAAAATATAATCTTAAAAAATAACTAAAAAATGGCAGAATCTTTGATTTTAAGCCATTTTTTATTTGCTTAAAATACTTAAATTTTGATATACTTTAATTAGCAAATACTTTTGCAATGAGAAAAGGAGAAAAAAATGAGTAATAAAGTTGTTAAAATTGGTATTAATGGATTTGGTAGAATTGGCAGAATTATTTTAAGACAATCTTTTAAATTTGATGATATTGATGTTGTTGCTGTAAACGACCCATTCATCACTTTGGATTACGCTAAATATATGTTTATGCACGATACAGTTCATAAAGAATTTCAAGGTACTTGCGAAATTGATGGCGATTGCTTAGTTGTTAATGGTAAGAAAATTAAATTCTTTGCTTCTATGAATCCAGAAGAAATTGATTGGAAGGGTGCTGGTGCTGAAATTATCTGTGAAGCAACTGGTAAGTTTACTGATGCAGAAGGTGCTTCAAAACACTTAAAGGGTGGTGCTAAAAAGGTTGTTATCACTGCTCCGGGTAAGAATTGCCCAATGTTTGTTTATGGCGTAAACCATAAAGATTACAAACCTGATATGGATATTGTTTCTAATGCAAGCTGTACAACAAATTGCTTAGCGCCTCTTGCTAAAATCGTTGATGATAAATATGGTATTTTGGAAGGCTTAATGACAACTGTTCATAGTGTTACTGCAACTCAACTAATTGTTGATGGTCCAAGTAAAAAGGATTGGAGAGGTGGTAGAGCAGGTTGTGGAAATATTATCCCTTCTTCAACTGGTGCTGCTAAGGCTGTTGGCGTTGTTATTCCAAAACTTAATGGAAAATTAACTGGTATGAGCTTAAGAGTTCCAACATTAGATGTTTCTGTTGTTGACTTAACTGTTAGACTTGAAAAACCAACAACTTATGAAGAAATTTGTGCAGAAATTAAGCGTGCTAGCGAAAATGAAATGAAAAATGTTATGGGTTATACAGATGAACCATTAGTTTCTTCTGATTTCATTGGTGATGAAAGAGCAAGCATCTTCGATGCAAAAGCAGGTATTATGCTTAGCCCAACTTTCGTTAAATTGGTGGCTTGGTATGATAACGAACTTGGTTATAGTACTCAAGTTTTAAGATTAATTTCTTATATGAACACTGTTAGATAGAAAGTAAAAAAGGTTGCAATTTTGCAATCTTTTTTGTTTTTTGATACAAAATTTGAATATTTTTATTAATTTTTCAATATGTTTTCAATAATTTATAGTTTTTTCTTGTAAGTTAAAAGAATCTATGATATAATATCTTGCATATTGGTAAAGGAGATATTACAATGTTCAGATTTTTAGGAACTCCACCTCAATGGATGAGTACAGCATTTCCAATCATTCAAACTATTTTGCTTGTTTTGGTTGCTTTAAGTTCTATTTTAATTTTAATTGCAATTTTGGCTCAACCATCAAATCCAGATGGCGGTGATAATGCAATAACAGGTATTAGTGGAAGTTATTATTCACAAAATAAAGGTACAACTTGGGAAGGAAGATTGCAAAAACTTATAATTATATGTGCAATTGTAATTTTTGCTTCAACTATTATTTATTTTGTTTTAGACAAATTATTAACAGTTCTATAACAAAAATTAAGCGTAAAGGAAGCAGGTTTTGCTTCCTTTAATTCTTTTTAATATAAGGAAATATTTATGGAATTTTATGATAAAATAATCGAACAAATTAAGAGAAACAAATTAATGAATTTTGAAAAGGATTTTGTTGTTGCTCAATTATGCGTGATAAACAATAAACCTTATGAAGAAATGAAAGAAATTGTGGATAATTTAGAATCTTTAGGCGAACTTGATTTTGAGAAAAGGAGAGTTGGAAAGGTTAATGGTGATATAGACCCATCTTTAGATATGGAATCTAACATTGATAAAGCCTATAAAATTCTTGCAAGAAAAGATGCAAGAGCAAAAAAGAATTCTAAAAGAGTTAGAGGTACGATTGATAGAACTCAAGCGGGCTATGCTTTTTTAATTCCTGATGATGAAACTATGGAAGATATTTTCATTGCTGAAAAAGATTTGAATGGTGCAATGAATAAAGATATTGTTGTGGTTGAAACTAAGAAAACTGGCGGAAGAAAGCAAGAAGGTAAGGTTGTTCAAGTTGTTGAAAGAACTAATAATAGAATTGTTGGTAGGATTAAACTAAATAAACATAATGCTTTAGTATCTCCAGATGATGTTAAGTTTGGTGCGGATATTTTAATCCCTATTAATAAAGTTTTAAATGCAAATCAGGGAGATAAGGTTGTTGTTAAAATAGAAAAATATAATAGCGGTAAGAAAAATCCAGAAGGCGTTGTTTTAGAAGTTTTGGGTGCTCCAGATAAAATTGAAACAGAAGTTTTAAGCTTGATTAGGTCTTATGATTTATATGAAACATTCTCAAAGAATGTACAAAAAATTGCAAGCGAAATGCCAACAGAAATAGATTTGAAAAAGTATAAAGATAGAAAAGATTTAACAAATGAAATTCTTTTCACAATTGATGGAGAAGATAGCAGAGATTTAGATGATGCTGTTGGTTTGAAAATAAATAAGGCGGGCAATAGAGTTTTAACTGTGGCTATTGCTGATGTTGGCGAGTATGTAACTTATAATAGTCCTATAGATAAAGAGGCTTTTCAAAGAGGTACTAGTGTTTATTTTCCAGGGCTTGTTTTACCAATGCTTCCAAGAGAACTTAGCAATGGTATTTGCTCTTTAAATGAAGGCGTTAATAGATTATCTTTAACGGTGGATATTGAATATGATGCAAATGCAAATGTTATTAGTAGTAATTTCTACGAGAGTGTGATAAGAAGTAGTAAGAGATTTACTTATACCACTGTTCAAAAAATCTTAGAAGGTGATGAGAAAGCTAGAAGCGAAAATTCTAAGTTTGTTCCAATACTTCTTGAGATGGCAAACCTTTCTAAGCAATTAAGCAAAATTAGAAGCAAGATGGGTAGTTTGGAATTAAATATCCCTGAAGTTTTTGTTGAACTAGATGAACTTGGTGGTGTTGCTAATATCTCTAAAAGAATACAAGATGAGAGCCATAAATTAATTGAAACATTTATGGTGGCGGGAAATGAACAGATTGCAAAATTCTTTTATGATAAGAAATTACCATTTGTTTATCGTGTTCACGAAAAACCAGACCAAGAGAAAATGGAGAGTTTCTTAAGATTTATAAAGAAACTTTGCGTTCAAACAAAAGTTAATGCTGAAAACATAAAACCTATAGAATTGCAAAAAATATTAAATGATGTTAAGGGTACAGATGCTGAATTTGCAGTTAATAAGATTTGCTTAAGAAGTATGCAAAAAGCAAAGTATAACCCAATTTGCTTAGGGCATTTTGGCTTAGCATTAAAATATTATTGTCATTTCACTTCGCCTATTAGAAGGTATCCAGATTTAACAATTCATAGAATTATTAAAGATTATCTACACGGAAATTTAATAGATAGGAAACTTGCAGAAACTAAGAGATTTGTATTGGTTAGTGCTATGAACTCAACAGAGAGAGAAATTGTGGCAGATAAAGTGGAAAGAGATGTTGATGATTTGTATAAAGCATATTATATGCAATCTCATATTGGTGAAGAATTTGATGCAGTTGTTTGCTCTGTTACAAAATACGGAGTTTATGTTCAACTTGAAAATTCAATTGAAGGTTTAGTTTCAATTGCTGATTTACCAGATGATAATTATGAATATATTGAAGAAGAGTTAACATTGAAAGGTAGGCGTAGTTCATTCTGTATTGGTAGAAAACTTAGGGTTAAATTGGCAAACGCAAATATTATCACAAGAAATATAGATTTTGTATTGGCATAAAAGTTGTATTTTTTGACAAAAAACTATAGTTTAGGCTTTATATAATTATATTATATAAAAAAATTTGAAAACAAGTATTGAAATTTTTTATTGAAAATGCTAAAATAGAGGCAAGAAATTATGAAAATTATAGCAACAAATAAGAAAGCGTATTTTGATTATTTTGTAGTTTCTACTATTGAAGCAGGTATTGCTTTAGAGGGAAGTGAAGTTAAATCAATTAGGGCTGGAAATGTTAATTTAAAAGATAGTTTTATTTGGTTTACTCCAAAAGATGAAATTTTTGTGAAGAATATGTTCATAAAAAAGTTTGAAAATTTTGGAGGTTTTGAAATTGATGAAAAAAGAGATCGAAAGTTGTTATTAAACAAAAAAGAAATCTTAAAGTTAATTTCAAAGATGAGAGAGAAAGGCTTCTCTTGCGTACCGCTTAAAATATACTTAAAGGCAAACAAATTTGTTAAGGTTGAGATTGGTCTTGTAAAAGGTAAAAAACTTTATGATAAAAAAGACTCAATCAAAGATAAAGATTTAAAACGAGAAGTTGAAAGAGAAATAAAACGATATAACTAATCTCGTTTTTAATGGGGATGAATTTGGTATCGACAAGATGAGAAAGATTAAGTTAAGTATGTCGCAGGGCTGTACTGCGTTAAAAACGGCAAATTAAATTTAAATGCAGACAGAAATAATTCTGTTCTAGCTCAAGCCGCTTAAGGTTAGCTAGTGTTTCGGTTATTGATTCCACGGTATAATCGAGGCATAAGATTAGTGGAATATGTAGTTAAAATCGTTTGGTATTTTAATTAAAGAATTTTAGCCAAATAGTTTAATTCGATTTTGTTGGTGGGGTTGGGTTAAATGAAATTTCACAATCAACTAAACATATAGAAGTATTTAACACTTACATTTTGGACGCGGGTTCGACCCCCGCCATCTCCACCAATCAACTAAAGTTAATTTAGGTGGAAAAATTAATAAAAATAATAATAAGGGGATAAGGTAATTTATGAACGGTGTATTGAATGTTATTTTAAATGTTGTATTGATGCTTGCAATTGTTGGTGTATGTGCATTTATTTTTTCTATCATTATAGATGCTATTATGTGCGCTTCAGATAAGCATAAGGGCGTTTATTTTAATAGACAAGGTAAAGAAGAAAATCAATCGAAATCAAACAACGAAAAAGAAATTAAGGAAGAAGATGTTGTTGTGTATAGAATTGATGCTCCTAAAGGTGGAGAAGCAGTTAAATATACAGATATTGATGAGCCTAAATCAAATAATTTAAAACTTATTGAAGATACAGATAAAGAAGAAGATGAAAAAGATGTTGATTTAGCTAAAGCTGATGAAGAACAAAAGAAATTAGAAGAATTAGCTAAAGCAAATGCATCAAATTTCAATTCTGTTTCTAAAGCTCCAGAGCAAAAGAAAGTTGTTGCTCAAAATGGTGATTTATCTGAAGAACAATTTGCTAAATTGCTTGATGATGTAACAGTTCAAGCTAAGAACGAACTTAAAGATGGTGGCAGACAACAACAAAAACCTCAAGTTAGAGCTCAAGCGGTTATGGCTAGCAGTGAACAAGCTCCTAGAGCGGTTAAAACAACTAGTGAAACTGATGAACTTAGAGAAGAGATTGCAAAATTAAGAGAAGAATTAAAAGCTAGTAAAGCTCAAGAAGAAAAATTGAATGATCAAAAGGCTGAAGTTAAACCTGAAGAAAAGAAAGAAGAAAAGGTTGAAACTAAAACTGAAAAGAATGATGATCCTTATGCAAAAATAATTTCAGACCAAATTGAAGATTATAAGAAACAAATTGAAGAAAAGAATAAACAAATTGAAGAATTAAAGAGTGCGGATAAAGATAAGGATAATAGAAAAGACTTTAGAAAAGACCGCAGATATAATGATAATCGCTATAATGATCGTTATAATGATAATCGTTATAATAAATATGATAATAGAAATAATTATAGAGATGATGATAGGCTTGATAGGGAAAAGAGAGAAAGAGAAGATAGAACTAGAGAGCTAGCAGAAGTTAGAGAACAATATAATAAAGAACTAAAAGAACTTGAACAAGTTAAACAAGATTGGTATAGAAAAGAACAAGAATTTTATAAAGAAAGACTTGAAAAACAAGCAGCTAATCTTGAAAGAGATTTAGATGAATCAAAACAAACATTAAAAGAAAAAGATAAAGAAATTGATGCTTTAAGAAAAGAAACTCTAACAAGAAGCAAAGAAAAAGATGAGCTTTATAGATTAAAGAGAGAATGGCAAGAGAGAGAAGATGAACTTCTTTATCAACAACGCCAACAAAAATCTGAAAATCAAAGAATTATTGATGATTTATCAGAAGATTTAGAAAAAGCAAAGAAAGATATTGCTAATAAAAAGAAAGAAATTGAAACATTAAGAAAAGAAAATGAAGATGCAACTGCTGAAAAGCAAGAACTTGAGAACCTAAAGAAAGAATGGCAAGATAGAGAAAAAGAAATTGCAGAAATGCAAAAAGCTCAAGATGAAGCAAATAAAGCAGAAATAGATAAGTTAACAAAAGATTTAACTTTAAGCAAAGAAGAGATTAAATCTAAAGAACAAGAAATTAATAATCTTCAAAAGATTAAAGAAGATTATTCTAAAGAAAAAGCAGAATTAGAACAATTAAAACAAGAATGGGCTGAGAAAGAAGCTAATTTAATCAAACTTCAAGAAGAGCAAAGAGAAAGCGACCAACAACAAATAGATAAATTAACTAGCGACCTTGTTGCATCAGTTGATGAAATGGAAGCAAAACAAGCTGAAATTGAAGATTTGAAAAAGAAACAAGAAGATTATTCTAAAGAAATTGAAGAACTAGAAGCAATGAAAGAAGAATGGACTAAGAAAGAAGAAGAATTGCTTGCAGTTCAAAACAAACTTCGTGAAGAAGATAAACAAAAGATTGATGATTTAGTTGCAGAACTTGAAGAAAGCAAACAAGCAATTGTGGATAAGCAAAAAGAAAATGAAGAAAAAGAAAATGCAATTAAAGAAAAACAAACTGAAATAGATAATCTAAAACAACAAAATGAAGATTATTCAAATCAAATGAAAGAATTAGAAGCAATGAAAGAAGAATGGGCAGAAAAAGAGGAAGAATTGATTTCTGTTCAAAACAAACAAAATGAAGATAGAAAAGAATTGCTTGAAAGAATTACAGATGAATTGAATGAATCAAAAGCAGAAATTGCTGAAAAAGAAAAAGAAATTGAAGATTTAAAGAAACAACAAGAAGATTATACAAAACAACAAGAAGAATTAAATAAACTTCAAAAAGATTTAAAAGCTAGAGAAGAAGAACTTAATCAAATTAGAAAAGATCAAAAAGCAACTAGACTTGAGATGAAAGCAGGGGATAACCAAAGCGATAAGTTTAGAAAAATTGCAGAAATGAATGCAAGACTTGCTAAGATTATGAGAGATACTTCAAAGCTTGAAAAAACAAATGCTGAAAAGGCAAGCGAAGCTAAAGTTCAATTAGAACTTCAAAAAGTTGAAGCCGAAAAAATTAGAGAATTAAATCTAGAAAAAGAAAAATTGGCTAGAGAAGTTCAAGAAGCTAAAGAGAGAATGCAACAACAACTTGCAGATTCTCAAAGACAAGCTGAAGAAATGGAAAGAAGAAGTGCTAAACAAAGATCTGCAGTTGAAAGATTAAATAATAGTATTTTAACTTTAAAAACTTTCGAAGCTCCAGTAAAAACAACTAATGGCGTTGAATTTACTCAAACTGTAAAAAGAACTAAAGAAACAACAGAAGTTGAAACATCTGATGCATCAAAAAAAAAACAAATAAGTAATGATGCTCCTGATGAAATTATTGATGTAAAGAAAGAAAATAAATTCCTTCCAGTTTATGAACAAAGTTATTATGAAAATAGATTGCAACTTTTAAATGCCGAACTTCAAGATGCCGAAAAAGAATTAGCAACAATTAAAAAAGATTATATGCCAATTGTTAGATTGCAAAAGGCTTATGATAGAGATGCTAAAAAATTAGATAAGAAAGAAGCCAGTGTTGCAAAACAAAAAATAGCTTTATATGGCGTTAGAAATAATGGAAAAATTGCTGATGCTAAAAGAGAAAAATTAGAAAATGCTCAAAAAGATTTAGACCAATTAAGAGATGTTGTTGCATCTAGCAAAGCATATCTTGATGCTAATAAAAAGAGATTGCCTGATTTGGAAAGAAATTACCAATTAGCAGAAAAACATATTGCTAGACTTCACGATGATATAGCAGTAACTCAAAAAGCAATTAATTATTTCAATAAAAGGCACTAAAATAAAAATACAAGGTGAATAAACCTTGTATTTTTTTGTGTTCTTAATAGATATTTATTTTTTGTTTATTAAAAATGATTTTATAAAACCTAAAACTTGGTATTGCTCGCTTGTACTAAGTTTGCTTAAATATGATTCTATCTCTTTATAATGATTTGGTTGATTATCTACTAAAAAACCATAATCATCAGTTCTTCCTATTAGATAATCAACAGGAACATCTAATAAATTAGCAAGCATTCGCAAATCTTCTAGCCCAGGTTCAGTCTTCCCAGTTTCCCATGATGAAATGCAGGCGATGGTTCTATTAAGTTTTATTGCAATAT
Organism: uncultured Clostridia bacterium; assembly: GCA_934772445.1. Classification (GTDB taxonomy): domain Bacteria; phylum Bacillota; class Clostridia; order Christensenellales; family UBA1242; genus UBA11490. The sequence goes on along the minus strand of CAKVMJ010000012.1, from coordinate 30,019 downwards.
CCTTTTGTTGTAACTTTTTTTCTTCTCTTATTTCTCTTAATTTAAACATATTATTTATTCCTTAATATATTTTAAACAATTTGTTTATTATAATGTTTGACAATAAATAAAATATTGAATATAATTAAATAAAATATTGAATTGGATGGTTGTATGGAAGAACTTACTAAATTTAGTCCAAAAGTATGTAAGGATTTAGGATATTATGTTTATAGACTTGTAGATCCTAGAGATGGACAAACATTTTATGTTGGAAAAGGAAAAAATAATCGTGTGTTTGCACATAAAAATGATGCATTAAAAAATTTTGATGGTGAAAATTATCTTGAAGAAGGTGATGAAAATTATTCATTAAAGTTTGATATCATTAAAGAAATTTTAGATGCTGGTTTAGATGTTATTGCAGTTATTCAAGCGTATCATTTAACAAATGAAGAGGCATTAAAAATTGAAAAGGTTTTAATTGAAGTGTTTTCACTTGGCAAACTCGCAAATAAGGTTAGCGGATGTGGTGATTTTAGTTGTGCAAATGCAATAACACTAGAAAGAAAGATAGGTGCGGAAGAATATGTAGATAACCCAAGTAATCCTAAATATATTATGATAAAAACGACGGAATTGGCTATTTCTGAAAGAGGGAATAGGTATGATGCCACAAGAAGTGCTTGGGTTCTCGGTTTAGAAAGAGCAAAAAAATATCCTTATGTTTTGTCTGTTACAAATGGTGTTGTTGAAGCAGTATATAAAGTAAACGAATGGCATAAATGCTTTAAATGTGAAGGAAGAATTGAATTTATAGGGGAAGATGCTGAAAAAAATATAAAAAATATTTTTCTACATAAAAGAATACCTAAAGAATATAGAGTTAAGGGTGCGGCAAACCCAGTAATGTATTGTAAATATTAATAAATTTTATAAATAAATACACATAGGAGGAATGATGGGGAGAAAAAAGTTAGTATGCTCAAATTGTGGTTCAAATGAATTAGAAATTACAAATTCAGATTATTGTATCTGCAAGCATTGTGGTACAAAAACTTTTATTGATAAAAAATCCACAAATATTACCAATAATGAAATACATCTACATATTGATAAAATAGATAAAGGTTTGCCATTTTATGAAGTCGTGGCAACAAACACACCAGAATACTTTTTAAGATCGGCTTTAATAGCATTGGCAAAAAATAACGAAACGCCAAGCGATATATTTGATGAAATACAATTTGAACCAGTTGAAACAGTTTATAGGAAATATGCAAAAATAAATTTAGATATAAAAGTTTCATATACGGTGTCAATTGGTTATGATAGACAGGAGAAATACAAAACAACAGAAAGTGTTTATAATCGTTCTAAAAATAGATATGAAAATAAACAAGTTGAAAAAACTAGAACTGTAACAGATTGGAGTCCTTTAAATGGTTCTAAAGATTTTGCATATTCAGAAGGAATTTGCTTAGATAGTTATGATTTTGATGCAGATGGAGAAGTTTCAGCTATAGAAAAAGTATTTTCTAAATGGGTGGATAACCAACCACAACTAAGATATAATGCTAATAAAAATATAGTTTCGCCAGAAACGCCATCTGAAGAACAGATTGATAAAGTGATTGATTCTTGCAGTAAAGATGCTTCATATAAATGTAAAAATTCATTACCAGGAGATAGATATACAAGTTTTTCTTCTTCGATTAGAGAATCTCACGAAATTAAATCTTATGTTGTGCCTCAATATATTCTAAACTATACATTAGAAGATGAAGATTATACCATAAAATCATTGTGTGGGTATAATGATATGATGGCTATTCAATATCCATCTGCAAATAAAAAATTATTAGGAAAAGCTACAAAACAAACAAAACCTTTATTAATTGGAAGTTTGGTAGCGTTATCTATGTCTATTTTAACTTCATTAATTTTTCTTATAGCTTCAATTAATGGAATAAGTGAAGGTACAAAAGTTTTGGGCATAATTTTATGCGTTGGGTTATGTTTAACAGCAGTAATATTGAGTCAATACATGTTAAAAAAGCGTGAAACTTTTATTTATGAGTTTCTTAAATCTCAGCAATTGCAGAAGTTGAAAGGACTTGAGGTGTTGCTAAAAAGATATAAATTAGATAAGTTGACTGAGCAGGAAATTGAAGAGATTAAAATGGTGGGGGCTGAAAATGAAAGATAGGATAAAAACATTAGTTTCAACTTTAATCACATTATCTATAATTCTAACATTTATTTCTTGTATTGCCATATTAATTTTTTATAAAGAACCTGAAGACTATAAATATTCTATTGCCACTCCTCAAATTATAGATGATTCAATATTAAATTTAAGATTTGAAGAAGATGGAGATTCTTATGCTGTTAGAATATTGGATACAACAAAAAAATCTACAATAAATATTCCTTCTATATATAATAATAAATCTGTAACAAAGATTCCCAATGGGGGTTTTAGATATTCTAAAACGAACAAAATATATATCCCAAATTCAATAACACAAATAGGTTATATGGCGTTCTGGAATTGTGAAAATATTACAGAAATTACTTTGCCAAGATATTTAAGAAGTGATTGTTTTAATTGGTTTTATTATTGCACAAATCTTGAAAATATATATGTGGATTCATTGAATTCTGCATTATCTTCTGTTGATGGTGTTTTGTTTAATAAAGATCAATCTTATATTTATATTTATCCGCAAGGAAGGACTAAATCAAGTTATACTATTCCTGAAACAGTAACAATAATTGCGAATGGTTGTTTTTATAATGCGAGTAGTTTAACATCAATAAATATTCCTAATTTTGTGGTCAGTATTGGTTCAGATGCGTTTAAAGAAACATCAATAACTGAAATTAAATTACATAAAACCGTAAAAATATTAGGGTCAACAATTTTTCCTAAAACTTTAATGTATTTATATTATGAAGGTACTCAAGAGGAATGGGAAAATATTTATAATAATGGTGATGTTTATTGTAGATATTATGATCGAACAACATATAAATTTTATAGGTTAGTTCCAGATATCACATATAATTATAATTTTGATTAAATATATGATAGAAATACCATCTTTTGAAAAATTTGTAAAAGATAATTTTTAGTAGGTTGATTTATTACGATTAAAAAAGAACTTTATCAATTAACGATAGAGTTCTTTTTATTTGTAATAAATTATATATTCTTTTTATCAAAATCCTTAAAATATCAAATTTAAGGTATTATGCAAACCTTTAAATTTTACAATATTCTTAATGATATGCATAAGTTCAAATTTTGGCTTAATTTAGATATATTCTAAGATTTTAAAGTGGGTTATAAATAAAAAAAAATCGTGCAACTAATTCCGACGCCGTTACAATAACCAACCATTAATAACTGACTCATCTAAAGCTTCCTTATGGCACATACTTAAATCTACTTAATGCTGCTTCCTTCCAGACCTGACATGGTTCATAGCAAAGTATTGCATAAGACCTTAAAATCAACACCAATTAATAATAATTAAATTATTAAACTATCACGCCTCGATTAGTATTCAACCCCGCTATAGTTGGTTTCGGGTTACAGGGCACAACTAGCTCCCCATCTAGCACGATATATGGTATTATAGCATACAAGTTATTCAAAATCAAGTTTTTTAATATTAAAACCAACTTTATTTTAAAAAATGCCCATAAATCTTAATAATTTCGACAAGGTTTAAGATTATCTTAAAAACAATGCTAAAATTTTATATTTTATCTATACTTGTTGTTTTAACTCTTTCTAGAAAAAACTAAGATATATTTACAAAGGTTATTAGCGTTAAAGTTAAAAATTTTATCAATAAAATTATTTTAAAAAACCAACAAACTAAAAACCTTTTTGTTTTGAAATTTTCTTATATATTGTTATAATAAGTATATATTAAAATACATAAAATATATTTGAAAAATAGATAGGAATTAGAGAAGTGAAAAATAGGAAAATATTATTTAGTGTTATAGTATGTTTAATGCTATTTATAGGTGGCATAATTTTTACGCAACTTGGAAAAACATCTTTAGCTTTTGAACCTAATCCAATTTCTGTTGCAGATGAAAACAACTCAGAAAAAGAAGCGGATATAAACTATGGTGCAACTCCAAGAAATTATGTTCCGATAACGGAGGAGTTCTATGATAATGCAATAAGCATTAATGAAGAAACTCTACCATCATCATACAATCTTAAAGATTACATAAATATTGAAGTTAAAAACCAAGCGGGCTATGGAATTTGCTATAGTTTTACCACAATGTCTGCTTTGGAAACCACAATTGCTAAAAACTATGGAGAATATTATAATTTTAGTGAAATTCATTTTCCATATTATTACCAGTTGTCTTATGGTGCAACAACCATTAGCTTGAATGGTGGTAATTTCTCGATGTCGGCAGATTATCTAAAAGAAACTAGTCCAGCACTTGAAGAAGAAATGCCATATCCAGTATTTGATTCTAGTAATAATGTAAAGTCGGGCGCTTACGGAACGCTAGTTGCTGATTGTCAATATTCAAATTTATCTGATTTAAAGTCTGGAATTTTAAATACATCTCAAACTGTTGATGCTTCAAATGCTGGAGTAGATTTCCCAACAATTAGCTATGATTTTAAAACTGATTCCAATAATTCATCAACAATGCTTGCATATAGAAAAGCAATAAAGAACCATATAAAAAATAATGGTGCGTTATATTCTCAATTTTATGTTGACCAAACCTCTTCTCATTCTTTAAATGCTTCAAATTTCTATTCATCTACAAATAATGCTTATTTCTATAATGGTAGCTTAGGTGTGAATATTAACCACGCAGTAACAATTGTGGGTTGGGATGATAATTATTCTAAAAACAATTTCAAAACAAAACCTTCAAATGATGGTGCATATATCGTTTTAAATTCTTGGGGAAGTTCTTGGGGAGATGAAGGCTATTTCTATATTTCTTATGAGGATTATTTTATTGAATCTGGATTAAGCGGATTTATTGCAAACGAAATTGAATTAGGTACATCAAAACATATCATTAAAAACGATACCGATTTTCCTATATATTCAGCTTTAGGTGAATCTTCCACAGGTTATGATAAAATCGTTGAGAATATTTCTATTGATGTAAGTAATGATAATGGCAAATATATTAATTCATTATTTGTTCCTCTGAGAGATTACGAAAATTCTGTTACAGTTTCATATAAATTTATAAATACAACATCTGTATCCGATAGCCTTTATAATTCTGGACTTACAACTATTGTTCAAAAATATAAGTTTGAAAAACAAGGTTACACTTTTAAACCATCGTTTGAAGAAGAACTTAAACTTGAAAATCCTATATTAATAAGTGCGGATTCAAAAAGAATATTATTGCAATTAACTCTAGAGAGTGATGAGAATGATGCTAAATACCATTTTAAAGGCGCTCTGCAAAATAAATCAACAGTTACTAAACTGCATAAAATGACCGTTTATAATTCATCAGCAAGTGGAAACTTTACTTTAACAACAACTCATAATAACCAAACTTATGATTGGATAGTTGATGCTAAATTAGCAGTTTCTGAAAAACCAACAAACAATATTATTTCAAATTCATTAAATGATGGCGTAACATCAAATTATGTTGATTATCTAAACACATCAAGAGGCTCAAGCTTATATATTCCAGTTGGTTTAAATTCTGAAACAACTGAACCAGAATTTGATATTAAATTATATAAACTTGGCGAACTTTCAAAAACTTTAATAACCTCCAGTTACAAGATTAAAAACAATTCAATTAACACAACATTCTTAGATAAAGATAAAAATATCAATATGCAAAATGTTTATATCGAATTGGAGAAAAACTTTGCGAATGGTTCGTATTTAATTGAAGTAAACTTAGCAGATGATATTTTAACTAAACATTTTAAAGTGCTAACAGGAACATCAAAACCTGTTTATTCTATAAATTATGGAAATATAGAAGGCATTGAAAATAATAATCCAACGAAATTTTATGATGGTTGGAAAAATGTTTATATTCTTCCATTGCAAGACCAAGGTACAACTTTATTTAAAGGCTGGAATAATAAAAATGTTTCCACTTATGCAGTTTCTACCACTGAAGCAATTGGCGATATTACATTAAATGCAGTTTGGGAAATGCCTGTGGTACATAATCTATCTATTTCTCTAGGAGATAATATTTCTAAAACTTATGATGGGAATTCCACAACTATAAGCGTTAGAGAAGTTGAAAACACTTATGTTTTAGGTACAGATTATGATAAAGTTGTTTATAAGTGGTATAAAGATGATGCAGAAATTACAACTGCAACAAGTAGTGGTTCAATTGATGTAAAAAATGTTTTAGATTCAGGCGAATATAGATGTGAATATTATTTATATTTAGGTAACGACCATATAGCAACAGCAGAAGCAACAATTTCAGTACAAATAAGTAAACGAGATTTGATTGTTTCTCCAAATCAAAACTATTTTAAAACTTATGGTGATGATAATCCAATAATGGATAATTATAGCTATAAGAATGAAGTTGATGGTGAAGGACCTAGTATTATTGGTATATTAGGCAGAAATGAAAATGAAGATGCTGGTACATATATTTTAAATCAAGGTACTATAACTCTTGCAGATAAAAATAATTTCATTGCATCAAACTATGCTTTGAAGTTTGAAAATAACGAAAATTATAGCCTTACAATTAATCCAGCTTCAGTAAATATTAGTATTAAAAATTCAAGTTTGGAAGAAAATGTTTATTATTTAGATAAAATATTTGGTGAATTAGACCCAGAAATAAACATAAATTCAGATTTAATTGTTGAAGGCTTAAAAAATAACGAACAAGCAAGGTTTGTTGGAAAACTTGCAAGAGTTGAAGGTGAAGATTTTGGAGAGTATGAATATAATATAGGAACATTAAAACTATATCAAAGTAGTTCTTCAGTAACTGTTGCAAAACCTAAGAATTACACATTAAATCTTCTTTCAACAAAATTAAGAATAAATAAAAAAGATATTTCTTTGAATTTGCTTACATTAGATAACACACTATATGAAAAACCTTATAGCTATAACGGAAATGAGCAAGGTGTTAAGCCTAGCATTATTGGTTCTTCAGATGAAGTGGAATTGCAATATTCTAGTGATTCAACTCTAAAGGCAATTAATGCAGGGGATTATATTGTAAAGATTGAAGGTATTAATAATTCTAATTATAATTTAACTGGCAATTTGGAATTTAGTTGGAAAATAGAGAAAATTAACCCAACAATTTCAAAACCAACTGATTTATACGCAATTTATGGCGACACATTGAAAAATGTAAACTTAGATAGTACGCTTGGATTTGTTTGGGAAGATGAAAATTTGTCAGTTGGTGATGCTGGAGAAAATAAACAATTTAGTGCAGTGTTTACTCCTTCAGATACCGTGAATTATAACACTCTTAAAGTTAATCTTTCTGTAACAGTAAAACCTAGAGATATAACCATAACTCCAAATGATAATTCTTATAAAAATTATGATGGAACAACATCTTATCCAAGAATAGAATATACTTATAATAGTTCTGTAATTATTGGAAGTGATGAAGTTGCGTTTGATGGCGGATTATCTATAAAAAATCCTAGCAAAAATGTTGGTAGTTATGAAATTGTATTAGGTACATTAAAATCAAATAACAAAAATTATAACGCAGTTTTATCCAATGAAATAAAATATTTTGAAGTTAAAGCGTTGATAGTTTCAGTACAATTCGCAGGATTTAATGATTTATCATTTGATGGCTTTGAAAAAGAAATCACTTATAAAATTACAAATAAATTTTCATCAGATGATGTTTATTTAGAATTTGAAAATATTGAAGGAAAAGCAGAAGCTTCTTTATTAGATAATAAAATAAAGGTTATAAATCAAGGAGCGTATGGAATTAGAGTTAGTAGCCTTTTAGGTGATGATAAGGATAATTATAGGCTTCCAAATGATGTTATTACGCTTGAATTTGATGTTTTAAAGGCAACTATTTGGGTTACTCCTAAATCTAATCAAGGTAAGATTTATGGCGAAACAAACCCCGTTTTAACCTACGATTTGAAGGGGGCTTTAAATGGTGAAACTCCTCTTGCCGAGAATGAACTTATAAGAGAAGAAGGCGAAAATGTTGGCAATTATGCGATTAAGATTGGAAGTTTAACATTAATTGATAATGGTTCATTTAAAGCAGCAAATTATGAATTAAAACTCGTTTCTGAAGTTGTATATTTTACAATTACGGCAAAAACTTTGGAAATCTCGAAAGTTGATGGTGTTGAAATAAATAAAACTTATGATTCAACTAACACTTTCGTTGGTAATTTAAGTTCAATTCAAAAAGATGTTCATTATAGTGTTTTAGGTTTGATTGAAAGCGATTTAGGCAAAGTTGATATTACTGTTCAATCTGCTATTTATAGAAATACAAATGTGGTTGATGATAACGAACTTATCGTTGTATTTAAAATTACAGGCGAGAAAGCAAGCAATTATATAATTCCAAATGAAACATATAGATTGAATGGAAAAGTTGAAGCAAAAGATATCTATGCAAACTTCCAAGCTACTAATCGTGAATATAATGGCTTAAATACAATTGATATTGCGTTTAGAGGATTTAAAGCCGATGGTATTTCTGATACAATTTATACTAGCCAAGTTGAATTAAAATCAAAACCTACAAATGCCACAATTAGTGATATTAATGCTGGAATTTATCAATATGGCAATTTCGAAAAGAAAATTAACACATTGAATTTGGAATTGATTTCAAGAAGTTCAAGTTTTGATTATACAAAAAATTATAACTTGATAATTTCAGAATTTAGCGTTGAAATTTTACAGAAAACCATTAGAAATGCAGATATAGTTCTTGAACAACAAGAGTTTACTTATGATGGTACAATTCAATTAGATAAAATCAATCCATATTTTATTGGTGTTTCAAACGAAAAAATATTATTAAATTATGAAGTTGAAGATAGTTCAGATTTTAAAAACGCAAAAGATTATGTGATTATTCTTAGCATAAATAGTGCTAATTCTAATTATAAATTAGATACAAATGCGGAAAAATTAAATCTACCAATTCAAAAAGCAATCGTAACTTTAAAATTTCAAAATAATCAAATTAGATTTGAAAAAGAATTTGATGGAACGAACTTTATAGCAGTAGATTACAATTCATTAAATGGGGTAGTTGATTCAGATAATGTTTATCTATTAAATGTTCCTAAAAAATTAGTGGCAAGTTCATTAAATGTTGGTGTTTATAAGATAAGTGAAAACACATTAAAATTCTATGGAGATAATGATGAATTAACTCTTACATTAACTGGTTTGCAAAGTGATAATTATTTGCTTGATGTAAGCAATATTGAATTTGAAATCAAACAAAAGAAAGTTCAAGCAGATAAGATTGAATGGATATTTGATTCAAATAAAGTAACAGAGGTTGATAACGAAATTTCAGTTGATTATAATGGTTTAAATTTGCAAGATTTGTTAAAAGCAAGTTTTGAATATAATGGCACAACATATTATTTAAGCCTTGAAGAAATTGATGGTAAAACAATTAAAAATGTTGGTGTTTATCATCTAAAAACTGTACAAGAAAGCGGTGGTAATGTTGGGCTTGAAAACGATCAATTAGAAATAACTTTAGTTGTTAAACCAAAAGCATTGAGTATTCAATTAAATATTGTTAGTAAAGAATACGATGGAAATGAAATCTTATCAATCACAGGTTATTCAATCACGGGTGTTGCAGAACAGGATAATATTGAATTAAACCAAGATATGCTATTAATTAAATCATCTGATAAAAATGTTGGATTAAATAAACTTATATCAATTAATGGTAATCTAGTTTTGAGTGAGGGTATTAAATCTGCTCTAACTTTGAATGATGAAACTAATTTATCAAATTATGAAATAACAGTAAAAATTCCTTCTTCAATTAATATCAATGCAAAAAAATTGAAGGTTAAATGGGGTAGTACAATTCTAACATATAATGGAAAACCACAAGTTCCAAGTTGTATTCTAGAAGGAATTGTGGAAGGTGAAGAATGTTTTGCAACATTCACTGGATATTATGCAAATGCCACTTCAGCCGAATTAGAAGCCACAATTACAGGATTGAGTAGTACTAATTATTATATTAATGATGAAGATAAATCTATTAAATTCACAATTGATAAAGCAAGAATAAAAATTAAGGCTGATGATATATCTTCAGTTAAAGATGTAGCACCAGAATATTCATTTAGTGTTGTGGAAGGAACATTATTTGAGGGCGATAAACTACAAGTGGAATACACTTTAAAATCTTACGAAAACGATAGTAATAAATTTATAATTTCTATGCGTGCATTAAATTCAAATTATATTATAGAATGTGAAGATGGAATTTTAACATTAACATCTGTGAATAGAACTTTTGTGGTGGTTATATTTGTATTTGTAATATCATTCTTTATATTTGAGTTAATATTTATAAGAGTTAAAGCAGTGGCTAAAAAGAAAAAGAGAATAGCAGAGTTAAACAAAGGAGATAGAAATGGCAGAAACTAATGCTAAAAGATTTATAAAATGCTATAATATGATAGATAATGCCTTGAGAATACAAGGGGATATGCGAAGAAGCATAAGCTATACAGAAGCGGTTAGAAGAGCAGCAAGAACAAATGGACTTGTGAAAAAATATGAGGACCAATTAATAGATTATGGAAGGCTTAGAAACGCAATTGTACATAGTTCAAATGATGAATTTATAATAGCTGAGCCACATTTAGAAGTGGTTGAGGATTATGAAAAAATTGCTAACTTAATCTGCACTCCACCTTTGGCAATAAACACCATTTGCAATAAGAATTTTAAAAGTTTAACTGCTGAAGTTAAACTAAAAGAAGTTATGGAATTTATGTTTAAAACAGGAATTAGCAGTATTCCAATTTATAAAGATGATATGCTTATTGGTGTGGCTCACGCAAATAAAATTACAAAGATTTTGGGTAAGATGATATATGAAAAGAAAGATTTAGAAAAATATATATCTGAAACCAATATTGAAGATGTTTTAAAAATCTTAATGGAAGATAACTATTATACAATTGCCGAACAAAGTATAACACTTGATAGAGTTTTATCTCTATTTGAGGAAAATAGAAAGTTATTACTTATTGTTATAACTAAAACAGGTAGTTTACTAGAACATCCAATTGGAATAGTTTCTGTTGGTGATATAATGGATATCAATAAAATATTAGATAACTATGCTTAAAAAAGTGGTTTTAGTGAAGTGGACTCCATGGGGTTCACTTCACTTATGCCACTATTTTTTGTATTAGACTCCCAGATAATTTGGGACAGAAGAGAAATAGGAATAATTTTAGGGCAGTTGTGGGAATAAAGAAAGTTGAAACAAAAAAGTCCGAAGTTTTCTCAGATTATATACAGATGTTGGTGAAAAAATATCTCCCAAAGTCTTGATTTTTAATTTCAGAGCCTCTCAATATTGTTCACAACCGATATTGTTGCAAAATATGAAATACAATGCTATAATATTTGCATCAAAAGGGAGAAAATAAAATGAAAAAGTTAAGGTTGTTTTCAATAATGTTCTTGTTGGCTATAAGTTGTTGCTTATTTAGTGCTTGTGGCTCTAACATTACTTTAACAATAAACTTTGATAGCAATGGTGGAACGAGTTGCAAGTCCATAGAATATGTTGTTGGCAAAGGTTTTGATATGCCAGACGACCCAACAAAAGAAAATTGTGTCTTTGGTGGTTGGTATGAAGATAATGGTGTATGGGAAAAGCCATTCACAACAAGCACCGTGTTGAATTATCCATTAAATAAAAATATGGCAATTACTGTTTATGCACACTGGCTAAACAAAATACATATTTTATTTGAAAGTAATGGTGGTTCTGAGTGTGAAAATATTTATCTTGATAGTAAAGATATAACACTTCCTACTCCAACAAAACAATTTTATATTTTTGATGGTTGGTATTTAGACAATGGAACTTTCCAAAATGAATACATGTTATCTAAGTCGGTTACTCCAGATGAAAATAATTCTATTGTTGTTTATGCAAAGTGGAAACTAGAAAATGAAGAACTTAAGATTAAGACTGTGTATTATAAAAGTGATTTAAATTTAGAAAAGGTTTATGATACATTCCTTGAAAGTATTAAACTTTATCAGCCACAATTATTAGGACAACAGTTTATAGGTTGGTATTATGATAGTAATTTAACACAAAAAGCACCTGATTTTTTCACCAATGAAATGGTTACAAATTCAAACAATTATATAGTTTTGTATGCTAATTTCAAAGAAAAAGAAGTTGATAACATTTCTTTGCTTGGAGAACCACAAACCGAATATCAATATGGGGAACAATTTAATGCCAATGGTGCAAAAATATTGATTAGTTATAAAGATAAAAATTTTGAAGATGAAGTTGTTGATTTAACTGAAGAATACATTTTTGAGTTCTATACCACTGATGAATATTTTAAGATAAATAAATCAGATTCTTATAATTCTATAAAACAACAATTTAGAATTAGTATAAATAGTACTTCCAAATATGTGGATTATATTGTTCATAGTGATATTGATAATTTTTCAATAGATGAAAGCGAATTATTATATGTAAATGGTGGTGATACAAATTTTAGAAATAAAAGCATTATAGCTTGTTGGACTGATACAAATGGACAAACAGGAACAATAAAATTAACTGAAGAACCTAATTATAAAATAAATTATTATATTTCAAATCAAAAACCAAGCAATAATAACCTTTATATTGAATATATTAATATATCAATTTGGGGTGGTTATATCAACAATCATCTAAATGTTGACTCTTATGGGACATTTACAGCATATTTAAGATATCATTTTAAAACAATTGAAGTAACATATACCGTTCTTCCAAATGAAAATGTTGTGAGTGGCAAGTGTGATGGAAATATTTATCTTAATGAATATAATAGCCTTGAAAACAACAAAGTATATTTGTATGATTCTGTTAAATGTGATTATATAACTTACAGGGTTGATTCTGATGATATTATTGAAAATGTTGATGTAACCACATCTGGCGAGAAAGTTGCAAAAATCAAATATAACAATAAGGAAATTGAAATCACCTATTATGTTATAGATATAACCAAAGTGGAATCAGCAGAATGTTCTAAATATAATTGGATATTGGGAGAAAAACCATATTTGGGATATAGTGTATGTTTTGAATTAGAAGATGGCACAAAATTTACTGAGTTTATAAATAGTGATTCGATATTAGTTGCAGTGGACACTTCTTCAATAGGCAAGAAATATATCAAATTTATATTTAAAGGGATTGAGTTTGAAGCACAATATATCGTTAGTTTATAAATCTAGCTCAATTAGAATTCAAAAAGTAGATTGCAAATAAATGATAAAGTACTTACTAGATATTAACTTTCAATTTAAAATTTAAGTATTGTGGATATGAAAAAAGATTTACCTGTTTTGCGGTAATATTGCTCGTGAGTTTATGTTAAGATGTTTGACACTTGATAACATAAAGTAATTATTTTTAGAAAATATCGACTATTCCATCAACTCGTATGGAAAACAAACATTAAAAGAGATTTTAGGTAAGGAATAGTAATAAGAGTAGAAAAGAGATAGCATTTAAGCCTGTGCTATCTCTTTTTTTATAGATATCTGAAAAATGATTTTATTTTTGATTTAAAATTTTTGTTTGTTTTATTTAATCACTGAATTAAAAAATTTGAATTTAAGTCTTGTTAAATATATTTAAAAGTGTTGACATTTTTTAAAAAATATAATATCATAATTGTATTAATTTTGCTTGCGGTTATTAATATATTTCTAATCGCGAGCGGAATTAATATTTAAAAGCAATGATAAAGGACAAGTTCTATTTTAAACGGTTTTTAGAGAGCAAACGGTTGGTGAGAGTTTGTAAACACGCATTATAGAATATCACCTTTTAGCTGAATTCCAGAAATAATAGTAAGGAATTTCGGGTGTTTTCCGTTATAGAAACCGTATGTGATTGCATATAGAGAAGATAGATATTTACAACACTTGTAAGTGGAGCTTTTTCAAATGCAATGCCACACTTACAAGTTTTTTTATTTTAGGAGAGGAATATGTATAAAAAGATTGATGGTGGCTTGAATTGCTACAAAAACGAACAAGAAATCTTAAAATTTTGGGAAGCAAACAATATTAAAGAAAAATGCTTAAACCATAATAAAAATGGTAAAATTTTCAGCTTTTATGAAGGACCTCCAACAGCAAATGGTGTGCCTCATGTTGGACATGTATTCACAAGAGCATTAAAAGATATGTTTGTAAGATTTCGTTCAATGCAGGGATATTATGTTCCAAGAAAAGGCGGTTGGGATACTCACGGATTGCCAGTTGAACTATCTGTTGAAAAGAGTTTAGGCATTAGCGGAAAATCTCAAATTGAAGAATATGGCGTTGAAAAATTTATAGAAAAATGCAAATCTAGCGTTTGGAAATATGTGGATTTGTGGAAAGAATTTTCAGATAAAGTTGGATATTCTGTTGATATGGGCGATGATGCTTATGTAACTTACCATAACGATTATATTGAGAGTATTTGGTGGGCTTTAAGTGAAATTGATAAAAAAGGTAAAATCTATAAAGGTTTTAAAGTTTTGCCTAGTTGTCCAAGATGTGGAACAGCTCTATCTAGCCACGAAGTTGCTCAAGGTTATAAAGATAGAAAAGATACAACTGTTGTTGCAAAATTTAAGTCTAAGGATTTTGATAACACATATTTCTTGGCTTGGACTACAACGCCTTGGACATTGCCATCAAATATCGCTCTTTGTGTAAACCCAAGTGAAAAATATGTAATGATTGATTGTGATGGTATAAACTATATCTTGGCAGAAGCTTTAGTTCCAGTTCATTTTAAAGATAAAGAATATAAGGTTGTTAAGGAATTTGTTGGCAAAGATTTAGAATATAAGAAATACGAACCATTATTTGATTATGTTAATCCAAAAGAGGCAGAAAAAGGATATTTTGTTACTTGTGATGATTATGTAACTCTAACTGATGGTACTGGTATTGTTCATATTGCACCAGCTTATGGTGAAGATGATGCTAAAGTAGGTAGAAAATATAATTTGCCTTTAATTCAAATGGCAAATAAATATGGTAAATTTGAAAGTGTTTGCGGAGAATGGGCAGGCAAAGATGTTTTTGATGAAAACGAAAATATTGCTATATCTTTAGCCAAAGCAGGCAAAGTATTTAAAACTCAAAAACACACCCATAGTTATCCTCATTGCTGGAGATGTGATAGTCCGCTTATGTATTTTGCTAGGTCTGGTTGGTTTATGAAAACCACAGATATTAGAGAAGATATGGTTAAAAATAACCAATCTGTTAATTGGCTTCCAGATAATGTTAAAGAAGGAAGAATGGGTAATTTCTTAGCAAACAATATTGATTGGTGCTTAAGCCGTGATAGATATTGGGGCACACCATTACCAATTTGGACTTGCGAATGTGGTAAAACAAAAGTGGTTGGAAGTATTGCAGAATTAAAACAACTTGCCAATATTCCAGAAGATAAAGAAATAGAACTTCATAAACCTTATGTTGATGAAATTACAATTAAATGCCCAGATTGCGGAAAAGATATGCATAGAGTACCAGAAGTTTTAGATTGCTGGTTTGATAGTGGTTCTATGCCATTTGCTCAATATCATTATCCTTTTGAGAATAAAGATAAATTTGAAAAAACTTTCCCAGCAGATTTTATTAGTGAGGGTGTTGACCAAACTAGAGGCTGGTTCTATTCATTGCAAGCAATTTCCACAGCATTGTTTAATAAATCGCCATATAAAACTTGCATTGCAAATGGTATGCTAGTTGATGAAAATGGTAAGAAATTATCTAAACATTTAGGAAACTATACTCCACCAATTGAGATGATTGAAAAATTGGGCGCAGACCCAGTTAGATGGACTTTATATACAGCCACTCAACCTTGGAATAATATAGTTTGTACATTAGATACAGTTAAAGAGAGTATTAAAAAATATTTTGGTACACTTTGGAATACTTATGCATTCTATGTTATGTATGCTGAGATTGATAAGTTTGATCCAAGTAAATATAACTTAAAAGATTGCAAGTTATCTAGTATGGATAAATGGATATTAAGCGAATTAAATATTTTAGTTAGAGAAGTAACATCGAATTTGGAAAAATATGCTTCAACAGAGAGTTCTAGATTGATTCAAGAATTTGTTGATAGATTATCTAATTGGTATGTAAGATGTTGCCGTAAGAGATATTGGGGAAGTGATTTCAGCGAAGATAAAAAATCTGCTTATGTAACTTTATTTACAGTTTTATCAACTCTTGCAAAATTAACTGCTCCATTCACTCCATTTATTAGTGAAGAAATATATCAAAACATTGAAAGACCATTCTTTAGCAATGCAAAAGAAAGCGTTCATTTATGTGAATATCCAAAATGTGATGAGAAATATATTGATAAGAAATTAAGCAATGATATGAACTTGGCTTATGCTTACACAGAATTAGGTCGTAGTGCAAGAAACCTTGCTAATATTAAAAATAGACAACCTCTATCAACATTGTATTTAACAGAAGCAAATGAAAAGATTGATTTATCTGATGAACTTTTAAATACAATTAAAGAGGAATTGAATGTTAAGAATATAATTCAAAACCAAAACCTTGATGAATTTGTTAATTATCAATTAAAACCACAATTAAAAACTCTAGGACCAAAATATGGTAAAAATATTAATGACATTAGAGAATATCTAAACAATTGCGATGTTAACGCATTGCTTGATGAGATTAAGAAAAATGGTAGTGCAAGTTTTGAAGTAAACGGAGAAAAAATAGATATAACAAAAGATGATTTATTGGTTTCTGTAAATCAAAAAGAAGGTTATATTTCCTCTGTTGATGATAACTTGGCAGTGGTTTTAGATACTCATATAACAAAAGAATTAAAAGATGAAGGCGTTGTTAGAGAGTTTATTAGCAGGGTTCAAACTCTAAGAAAAAATTCAGGATTAGAAATTGTTGATAGAATTGCAATTGAAGTTTTTGGAGATAAAGAACTTGTTGATGTTATCTTAAATTATAAAGAAACAATTTTAAATAGCGTTTTAGCATTAAGTGTTAAGGCAGGAAATAATGGTTCATTTAATGATGAAATTGAATTAGATGAGGGCAAGATTACTGCTTATATAACAAAAATGTAATAATTAAAAAAAGAAAGTTTTAAAATAGACTTTCTTTTTATTTTATTTTGATATATAATCATATCTAGGAGAAAATATATGTTAGATGTAATTTACGAAGATAATCATATTTTAGTTGTTGTTAAACCTCAGAATGTTCCATCTCAAGAAGATGAAAGCTTAGATGAAAATATGGTTTCGCTTGTTAAAAACTATTTAAAAGAGAAATATCAAAAACCGGGTAATGTTTATGTTGGGCTTGTTCATAGATTAGATAGACCAACCGGCGGTGTGATGGTTTTTGCAAAAACAGGGAAAGCAAGTGCTAGGCTTACAGAACAATTAAAATCACAAGAAATGAAAAAAACTTACTTGGCTGTGGTTAATGGCGTGGTTAAGGAAGATAGCAAAGAACTTGTGAATTATCTAAAGAAGAATACCAGAACTAACACTGTTATGGTTGTACCAGAACTTACCACTGATGCTAAGAAAGCAATTTTGAATTATCAAGTTTTAGAGAGAAAAGATAAGGTAACATTAGTTGCTGTTAGATTAAAAACTGGAAGAAGCCATCAGATAAGAGTTCAAATGAAAAATATCGGTCACCCAATTTTTGGCGATGTTAGATATGGGGGAGATATTCTATCAAAGGGGCATAATCTAGCTCTTTGGGCATATAAGCTTGAATTTAAACACCCAATTACAAAAGAGCAAATGACTTTCACAGTTTATCCGCCAAAAGATTTAATTCCTTGGAAAATATTCACAAATTTAGATACTGCAGTTTCTAAAATAAAACTAATTTAAATACTATGCAAAGCTTTTAATTTAATAGTTATGCAAAGCAAAAAATACGACTATATTTAGCCGTATTTTTTACTTTTAGAAGCACGCCATATATGAATTTACAATTCTAATTAATCCATAATTAAATTCGCCGTTATCATTATTTTGATGGGTGGCAGGAATTAATATTGAATATAGTTCACTTGAATAAGTTTCATCATTTTGATTATACCAATTTATATCAAAATATGTTTCTTTATCGTTGCTATCTAATCTGTTATTTGAAACAAAGTATTCATCTAAATCCATTGTTTCATCATTTGAACCTGAAACATAAGTTTTATCAAATCCATCTGGATAATAAGTTTCATTAGTTGCTGGGGATTTAACTGCTTTCAAACTTTTATCTATTTCATCTAGAATATAAACTGCAAAATATCTAGTTGCTGTATTTCCCACAATGAAATTGCTTTGAAGTTTTTCTAAACCATAAGATAATGTATAAATCTTATTTCTGATTTCAGTTCTATTAGATTCAACTAATAGGGTTGTGGCAGAAAAATCGAATGAAACTGCACCATTTAGCAATTTATTGAAATCATCTTTCATATTGCCAACAGCTGTAAATAAATTTTCATAATTATTTGTTTCATTATATTCATAATTTGAAATATTTTGTTTTATCATTCCTAGAATATCTGTGTTTGCATTTTCAATACCATAAACTGTATTCTTCTTTTTATCAATACATTCGTTTATACTATCTAATTCTGTTGGAGGAGTATATAAATTCATTACACTTGTGATGATATTCTCACCACTATCGCCAACTAAGATTGAATTATGAATATCATCTAAGTATGAACCGATTTTAGCAAGTTGTTCTGTGGTTAAATTTGTATCAACATCATTATAAACTTTTGTCATATCTAATAAATAATTAATACTATTTAATTCAAGTTTATATGAAGTGATTGGTTTGTATTCAGTCTTAGTTGAATCTAATCTGTTAACAATATTTACTAAAACATTGCTATAACTACCAGATAGTCCGCTAGAATTTTCATTTATAATATCTAATAATAGTTCATTAATTATATCACTTATTATCAAAACGCTATTATCTTGAGTGTTGATAATATCATCTAATGTTTTACCAGCACCATTTTGTTCGTTTCCGAAAATGGCTATGCCATTATTTATTAATGTGGTTTGGTTATCCCTATATAATCCATCGTTTGCTTCTGTTTGTAAGTTTCCAAGTAGGTTAGACATATTGTTATCTTCAAAATTAATATTTAATAGCATTTCAAAGAAACCAAATTCTTTTTCCCATTTGTAATTTTCTTTTGAATAGTAATTTTCGCTTTCAAGATTATTTATTCTAGCGATTAACTTATTTATAGTTTTATTAAAGTTACTTTCATTGCTTGTTTTTGCAATTTCCAAAATATCTGCAATAAGACTATTTACATTTGCTTTAGTTATAATCCAACTATTATTTTGAGTATTATCATTAAATGCAATAGAATCTAATGTTGAACCTAGATTTTTAAGAACACCTGTGTTTTTATAATTGGAATCACTAATTTCAATATTTTTCAAATTTTCAAGTTTGCTTAATTCGTTTTCCCATTTGAAGTTGTGATTTTTTAATTCTTCTTCAGATTTATTTTTTAAATTTGTAATATTTACTGAGATATTTGAAAGGGTATTATTAATCGCATTATTTATTGTGGTTGAACCTTCAAGTTTAAATAAATCTAGGGCAGATGAGAGCATTTTATTTATAATATTTTTTGTAATTAATTTTGAATTTGGTGTTTCATCATAATTATAAGCAATACTATCTAAAGTTCTACCAATTGAGATAAGTCCGCTTGCTTCAAAATTTTTAACTTCTGTTAGTTTGTAAATAAAATCTAATTCATTTTTCCAACTATCAATTATTATTTCATCATTCAAAACGCCAACCAAGTTTCCTGTTATAGAATCGTTTACGGCATCAACTTTCGTGCCTATTAAATCTGTGATAATTTCTTTATTTGAAGCATCAAGACCATTTGTTATATCATTGGTTAAGGATTCTAAAGTGTCGATAATTAAATTTGTAACTTCAATATTTGTAATTAACTTGCTATTAAAGTTATTTTGATTTAAAACATCATCTAGTGTTGAGCCAACAACTTTTAAGTTTTCAAGATTACCTAAATCAACTTCTGTTAAATCAATTAAAGTTGAAATCTTTTCTAATTCATTAGACCAAAATTTATATTCTTTTGATAATGTATAGCCTAGAGAATCAGTATAAAGAATATAATCAAAGATGTTTAGGTTAGTGGTAAATTTATTATCGTTTACTTTAGTAAATGAACTTGTATAGAATTTCATAGCGGAAATTGAATTTTCATTAATATAGGTAAACTTAATATCATCATAAATAAATAAGTTATTTATAAATGCACCTATAATTTTTACTTCTTCTCCATTAACTAAACTTATAATAATTTGACCATCATATTCATTAAATCTATAAGTTTTATTATAAATAGTTGTTTCTTTGCCTTCTGGTTTTGAAACAAGATTGTAAGTTTTTTCTTCTAATTCAAGAAGTAGTTTTGAAGGGATTGAATTTTCTAAAGATAGGGAGTATGTTTCATTATTATATGTGAATTTACCAGTTGTTGAGAATTTTCCAATTTCAAAGAATTGTTGAATTATTCTTAAGTAGTATGAAGTTGAAGTTTCGGTTTTTTCTGTAACTAGTTCGTAAGTTATATCATCAATTGTTGCGTAATTATCTATAAATGTTGCACAATTGCCATTAACTTTTAAGCATTTGTTATCATCTAAAAGTTTATATTCAATTCCATTTTTGTTTAATATTCCATCGTTATCAAACTTGCCAATTATTGATGAAGCGGTATCATTATTTAATGTTCCAGTTGATGTTTCAGAGCCAACAATGCTTGTTATTAAATTTGAAATACCATTAGATAAGCTTCCTGATAAGTTTGATTTATAATCGTTTAAAATATCTGTTAGTAAGTTGATAAATATTTGATTGGTTATAATATCGCTATGACATTTTTCGTTTGTAATGCTATCAATTGTTGAGCCTAAGTTTGAAGCTAAACTTGAAATGTTATCAAAATCGGAAGAATTTAATTCATTTATTAATTTTTCAATATGTTTAAATTCTTTTCCATAAGATAATTCATTAACATTTCTAATATTTTCTTTAACACTATTAATTGCTTTATTTATATGTTCCGAACTTCCGAAATCTCCAGCGTAATCAATTAAATCTGGAAGAATTGTTTTTATATCGTTTTTAGTAAGTAGGGTGGTATCTTCAATAGTGTCTAAGTTCTCGCCAAGTTGAACAAACATAGATTTACCTTTTTCGCTATTGAATATATCGCCACCAAACTTATCTGAATTATTCACGATAAATGCAATTGTGCTATTAAGTCCGCCAAACTCTTTTTCCCAAGAGAAATTTGCATCGTTAAGCCTTGGTGTTACAGTATCTTTAAAATAAGCATAAATATTTGAAATTGCTTTTTGAGAAGTTGTTTGATTTTCAACTTCTGGAAGTTTTCCAATTTCTTTATCTAAATATGATTGCAAAGCATCAAGTAAAATCTTATTTAATTGACTAGGCTTGTTAGCTTCTTTTTTACCTAGAAGTTTTGTAGTTTGTAATATATCTAATTTTTCACCGATTCGTTTCCAATTAATTGCTTTTGTATCTGGTTTATTATCCACTAATGGAATAATAGGATTATTTCCATTAAATAATTCATCGTAAGCGTTTCCAATCTTAGTAAACTCTTCTTCCCAAGAAGAAATGCTTGAAATATTTTTAAGAACTCCGTTTTCGCCTTTAATTCCATCGTTTAAATCAACACCATTAAAATTTAGGTCTGGTAACATTTTAGAAATGTTTGTTTCCACGGTTGAAATTAAATTTGTATAAGTTTCTTTAGGCATTAAACCATTTTTAACATTATCTAAAATTTTTCCAACACAAACAAATATCGCTTTGTTAAGACCAGTATAAGAAATATTATCTATATTAAGTTCGCCTAAAATTGTTAAACCTTCATCAACGATATTGATTAAAGTTTGTTGAAGATTTTTAAGTTCAACGAAATCTTCATAAGTAATAGCCTCACCAAGTGAAAAATTATATGTTTTACCAAGATAGTTGGTTAGATAGTAAACGCCGTAAGGTAGGGCAGAAGAGGTTAGTTTTGTATTTAATGCTTTTCCAAACAAATTGGATAGAGTGGAATGATTTTTACCAAGTTGTTTTATAAATATTGCTTTATCTTCTTCAACTTTATTAGTTAATAAGATTGTTAAAATACTTTTATCTTCGTGGTTTTCAATTGGTGCATTTAATTCAATGGCAATATCTAAAACATCAAGTAAGTCATTTTTAATCGTGTCGATTGCATTTGAATTTGTTGAAACTCCCTCAATCACAGATTTAACCAACATTTTAAACATTTCTTTATCTTCAATATTTGAATTTTCAATATAATTGTTAGCAAAATTCTGAACTAAAGGAAGTGCCACAGAACCAACACCTTTAACGATTTGCAAAGATAATGTATCATTTAGAAGTTGTTTTGCAGTTTCAAGAAGGGAATTTAGATTTGAAACAGTGTAACCTTTTTGAGTTTCATTAAATTTAGTTTGAAAAGATTGTGCTAATGAAGAAATTTTAACAATGCTTACAATATCATCTTTTAAATAAATTTTTGTGCCGTTAATATTGGTTGAACTTAATTGATTGAATGTAACATTAGATAGAGGTCTTGCTCCAGAATATGTGTAGATTTTTCCGCCAATTCCATCGTTATATTCATTAATAACCCATTCAATAAATTCGCCATTAATTTCTGTTTCTAAAACTGTTGATGGATTTTTATCTAATTGTTGTTTTAATAGGGCAGTTAGTAAACCATCGGTGGTGTTAGACTCATCAATTAAGGTTGCTGGTTCTTTATTAATCTCATTTGCAATTTGCATAATTCCATTGATTGGAACTAAAGACATTGATGAGATGAATAATCCAACCACAAGACCAGCCAAACAACCCCACCATCTTTTCATGCTAGGTTTTTTAGGTTTTAGGGGAGTTTGAATAGGTTTTTGAAGAACTATTTTTTGCTCAACATTATCTTGTTTTACATCTTCAATGATTTCAGCATTATTTTCTTCTAAAGCTTGAGTTTCAGCCTTATCTTGTTTTTCATCTGGATTTTCATCAATAGGTTGCAAATTTTCTTCATATTCAGGTTTATCACCCTCAGCAAAACCAACAGCTTCCACTTTATTAAAGTTTTTAGCCTGTTTTTTATAGTTTTTAATATCTATCTTATATTGTTTTAAATCCTTTTTATATTGCTTTTCAGCCTTGCTTTTTAGGAATAGATTATAAACAATCGCATTTAAAGGCAAGAATAAGAATCTAAATATAACAAATAAAATCATAAATAGGATAGAATTTAAAAGAAGTCTAACAAGTTGTAACAAACTTGCTATTGTTTCAGCGTTTTCGGCTGTATTCTCAATTCCAGATTTTGTACATATCATATCTGTTATGTAACTTTTTATAGTTTGACCAGCTTCGCCAAAGCCAAATGTGGAAGTTTTAAAGCTTAAAATCCAATCGGATAGAGGTCCAACAATTAAAAATAAAACAATTGCACCGATTAATAGCCAAACTCCTCTCGTGATAGTTTTTCTAAGTCCTCTTTTAGCACCGAATAAAATTCCAAATAAAATAAATAGAAGAATTATTCCAAGCAAAGAAAACCTTATTATATTTTGAAGCATAATACACCTCTCTTTATTATGTACAATTATAAATATATTATATATTTTATTCATAATAAAGGCAAGTAATTAACAAACAGTAAAAAATTCATTTTACAAAATTCGTAATTTAGGTTATACTAAATTTATAAAAAAGGAGTTACTATGCAAAAGATTAAAATATTGATTTGTACAGCCGTAATTTTGCTATCTGGAGGAATACTTCTTTCTTGTGATGCAAAAATTAAAAGCATTAGTGCTTATGATAAAATAGAGTTGTCTTATGGAGAGGCTTTAAATTTGAATAGTTTGGTTTTAAATGTTAAATATTCAAATGGAAAAATAAACTCATTCAAATATAGTGAAATTAAAAATGATTTAAAGATTGTTGAAAGTTCGTTTTCTTCCACAAAGTCCGAACAACAAAATATAACGCTTGAATATATGGGTTTTAAATTTAATGTGGTGGTTGATGTAAAAGAACCAAAGGTTTCTAATATCATTGTTAATACAAGTGCGCTTGGTAGAACAGTGAATATAGAAAAGGTAACAAACACATATATTCAAAATTTCTTAAATAAAATTAGCGTTAGTGCAATAAAGCAAGACTCTAGTTCAACTCTTCTTAATGGAAGTGAATACAATGTGTTTAACTACGATAATATCACTAATCAAGTATCAAATAGCTTAGATTTAGATGTTTTATATGAAGTGGGCGAACATTGGTTTGCAGTTGTTTATAAAGATTTAAATCCAAAAACATTCTGCGTAACTGTAAAACCTAGCGATGAAAATGGCTTTGAATTTGATAGAACTGAAATCCCAACTCAAATTTTATTAAACGAAAATGTTGATTTTTCTAAACTTATAGTTAATGCAACTTATTCCGATGGAAGAAAAGTTCAACTTTCAGAGGGTGAAGGTGATGGAAATTATAAGTTAGATTTGAATGGTTTTAATAACACAGTTTGTGGGCAATATACAATTAAAGTGAAATACAAAAACTATATTGAAAAAACATTCACAATTGATGTTGTTGAGGTAATCGAATCTTAAAAAACCAATGTATTGACATAATTATACTAATATGTTATAATGGTATAACTATAAATTTGAGAGCAAAATAATATAAAGGGGTGGAATGAAAAATGAACATTTCATTTTATGATGGAAAAAGTTGGAGAACTAGAAATCTTAATGATGTTTTAGCTTTGCCTGAAGCAGATAGAAATAATATTAGCAATATAAAAATCGAATCAAACATAGTTAATGTGCCTGATTTTAGCCAACCATTGCAAAGAGGTGGCGGAGTGGCTTTAAAGCAGGGTTATGCACCTGTGGCTATTGGAAAAGGTATTTTTACAAGTTCAAACTTTCCTAATTTGGAAGTTTTAGATTTGGGCGATGGAAGAGTGGCTCAAATTGAAGATGGAGCTTTGGCTAATCTTCCAAAATTAAAAAGATTGAATTTTAGAGGTGCGTTAGACCAAAACTCAGATAAAAGCCCAGAAGCAAAATTTTCTGTTGGTGCATTTGTGGATAAATCTTTAGATGATAAAAATAGAACTAAGTTAAATATACCAGTTATGGTTGGTTTTGAAAAAGCAACTGGTAATGGTTTTAATGTTTCTTTGAGTGATTTAATCACAAAGCAATGCTTAAAACAACCAGTTCAAGGATTAAAATCTGAATATATAACAGATGAAAATGGCTATGTTGAACCAGTGGTTGTTGAGCCTAAAGAATCTAAGTTTATGGAAATGTTGAAAGGTCAAAGACCTTTTAGAATGGGTGCTTTAGGAGTTGCAATAGGTGGCGTTGGTTATGCTGGATTTGTGGCTATTGCCACATTGGTTTCTGGTGCTGGAGCAATTGCGATTTTACCAGTTTTAGGTAAGGCATTATTAGATATTGGTATTGGTGCTGGAGTTGGCTTAGCTATTTCTCAACTTCCTTTGCTTAGAAGATTAACAAAAGCAGGAAGAGTTGAAACTGCTAAAAGAAAAATTCAAAGACAAAAAGAAAAAGCAAGAAAAAGAGAAGAAAAATATAACAAAAATATAAATAAATGTATTATGGCAAAGAGAAATGAAAAACGAGCAATTGCTGAATATTTCTCTAGTAATGGTATTTCTGGGTTGATTAAGAAACCTATTAGTAAATTAAAAGAATCAAATTCTGCTTTTATGGGCAATGTTTATAGAGATAGAGCCTTAAAACACGATAGAATTATGAGTAAAAACATTGAAAAAGCAGGCATTTTCCAAGAAAAGATTGAAGATATAGAAAATAGAACTGGTAAATCTTATTCGCATAATGGAATTGTTGAAGCATTTAGAGAAAGACAAAGAGAAGTTGAAGATGCTTCTGCCACTTTTGGAAAAGGTAGTTCTCAAGAAAAAGATGCATTGCTTAAATATAAAGCTGCTCACGATGCTGTGATGGCAAGACCAGATGGTGAGAATATTATTAACGCAGCAAATTCTTCTGAAAAAACAATGAAAACAGAAGTTCAAGCAATGGAAAAGAGAGCTGAAAAAACAAGAGAAAAAGGCGTTTCTAAAGCAAACGACCAAGGAATAGACTTAACAAGATAAAATTCTCTAATTTTAGAGAATTTTTTGTTTGTTAAATGTTTAAATTGAGGTATAATAGAATTATGAAAATACGATTAAATGAAAATGAAGAACTTGTAAAAAGAGTTCAAGAAGGATTAAAAATAAAAAATGGCTATTGTCCTTGCAGAAAAGAAATAAAAGAAGAATATAAATGTATGTGCAAGGAGTTTAGAGAGCAGATTGCAGACCCAAATTTTGAGGGTTATTGCCATTGTATGCTTTATTATAAGGAGAAATAATTATGGTAACAAGAATAGAAAAAGATAGTTTTGAAAAAGAAGTTTTAAAAGAAAAGGGAATTGTGGTTGTGGATTTCTTTGCTGGTTGGTGCGGACCTTGTATGATGATGAGCCCAATTATAGAGGAATTATCTGAAGAATACGAGGGTAAGATTAAATTCTGCAAAATCAATGTTGATGATGAGGAAGAATTGGCAATTAAATATGGCGCTATGAGTATTCCATTGTTTTTAGCATTTAAAGATGGTGAGGTGGTTGCAAGAAGCCTTGGCTATCAACCCAAAGAGAACTTTGAGAAATTCTTAAATAGCATTAAATAGATATTATGCAAATATAAAAAAACTTCTTTAATTAATCCGTTTTTTTGCTTTTATTATTTATTCTTTAAAATTTCATTTAAGCCAATCATAATTCCTAATTTGCCATATTCGTAAGTTAATCCACCTTGCATAAATGCTGTGTATGGTGGAACAACTGGTCCATCGCAACTAAGTTCGATTGTAGCGCCTTCAATAAAACTTCCGCCAGCCATAACTTCATCGTTTGGATAGCCCGGCATTGGGGCAGGAACAGGCGTTACATAGCTTTCAATTGGAGAACCAAACTGAATACCTTTGCAGAAATTAACGAGGTTTTCTTTCGAATTTAGTGTGATAGTTTGAATAATATCTGTTCGCTTATCGTTATATTTAGGGCAAACATCAAAATTAAGTTTTTCAAGCATAAAACTAGCAAAAACCATAGTTTTTAATGCAGAACATACAACACTTGGAGCCATATATAAGCCTTTATAGAAAGATAAGTTTTGATTTAGATTAGCGCCAATATCTTTTCCAAGTCCGGGAGCTGAAAATCTTTCGGCAATATCTAAAATTAAATCTTTCATGCCAACGATATATCCGCCAGTTTTTGCTTCGCCACCGCCTAAATTTTTCATTAAAGAGCCAACGATTATATCCGCGCCAACTTCAATAGGTTCTCTATCTTCCACGAAATCGCCATAGCAATTATCTATCATTATAATAACATCGGAATTAACTTCTCTAATTGCTTTAATAACTCTTTCAATTTTTTCAATTGTTAAACTTTCTCTATTTGAATATCCTCTAGACCTCTGAATTTCAACGAGTTTTACATTTCCTTGTTTTAATCTTTCTTTGATTTTAGGAATATCAAAATCGTTGTTAATTAAATCAATTTGTTCATATTTAACGCCATTTTTTATAAGTGAGTTTTTACTATCTCCTGAAATACCAATGATTGTTAGAAGGGAATCATAAGGCTCGCCAGAAATTGAAATAAATGTTTCGCCATATTTAAGTAATCCAGTAAAAGCTAAATTTAAAGCGTGAGTTCCGCTCATAATTTGAGGGCGAACTAAAGCATCTTCGGCTTTAAAAATATTAGCATAAATTCTTTCTAATTTATCTCTTCCAAAATCTGAGTATCCATAACCAGTTATCTCGCCAAAATCTGAAGTTGAAACCATTTCCTTTTGGAAAGCACTCAAAACTTTTGCAGAATTTAAAAGGCTTGTTTCTTCAAGTTTTGCAAAAATATCTTTTAATTCAATTTCAGCTTGTTTAGCTAAGTTTATTAATTTTTCATCTATATCGTAACCAAAATACATAATTTTCTCCTATGAGGCTATTTTACTATTAATTATTGAATTTGTAAATATTAATTTGGTTATTTTTGATTTATCTGTAAAATTTGTTAAAAATAAAGGGATATTACACATTTTTATATCAATCTTATTGACAAATGCGTTAAAAATAGTTAAAATTATTCTAGTAAAAATTTGTAGATAAAGGAAAGATTTTATGATAGATGTAAATAGTATTAAAAATGGTATGACTCTTCTTATCGAGGGAAATATTTATCAAGTTATTGAATTCTTACACGTTAAACCGGGTAAAGGTTCAGCTTTTATGAAAATGAAAATTAAAAATTTGAGAAATGGTACAACAATTGAGCGTACATTCAATACAAATGTTAAATTTGATGAAGCAAGAATTGATAGAACCACTGTTCAATATTTATATCACGATAATGGAAATTATTGTTTTATGAATATGGAAACTTTCGACCAAATCGAATTAACAGATGCTCAAATCGGGGATAAGAAAGATTTCTTAATCGAGAATATGAATGTGGATATTACAAGATATGGTAACGAACTTCTAGGAATTTCTCTTCCAGAAAAAATGGAATTTACAATTGTTAGAACAGAACCAGCAGTTAAGGGTAGTACTCAAACTAACACAACTAAAGATGCATATATCGAAACTGGTTTGCTAGTTAAAGTTCCATTGTTTATCAATGAAGGCGAAAAGATTATTGTAACCACAGCCGATGGTAAATATTATTCAAGGGCTTAATTTTAAGTCCTTTTTTTATTTTTAACATTATTTTAATTAACTTAAATATAGATATTAAATATCTTTAAATTTAATCGAAATTAGAAGAATATAAAAAATTAAAGAAAAATATAAAAATTAATTAATTTTAATAAACCCAATAATAGTTTTAAAAGCCTTAAACTTATGGCTTTTATTTTTTTAAGTTAATTTTAAATTTTTTAATATATAAGTGAAATTGTTAATAAAATAATTTTTTTAATATATAGGAATTATATTTTAAATATTATATATTTAGTATTAATTTTTTGTCAATTGAATATTATCTTATTTGTTTTTAAATCTTATTATTTTATAATCACAATTTATATTTTAATTAAATTATTTAAGGTAAATGTTTTCTAATTTTAAATATTTATTTGATAATTTAAAATTATTTTTCATTTTTAAGCCTTAATCTTAAAATTTCAGGTCAAATTTTTTAATTTTTATATAAAATTGATAAAATTTCAAAAATAATTTAAAATTTTTTAAAAAACTTTTAAATTAAGCGGAATTTTACTTGACTAAAAAAAAAAAAAAGTAATATAATGGAGAAAACAGAAATAAACTTACAAACTGTGGAAAAATAAATATAAGGAGAATGAAGATGAAGAAAAGTACAAAGGTTATCGCAACAGTAATAGCAGTAACGCTTGTAATTACGGCAATGTTAGTTGCAATCTATGCAGCAACTGCTGGAAATGCAAATATTAGTGCAAATGTATCTTGGACAGCTCAAGCAGGAGTAAACCTAGAGTT